>DASWTW010000164.1:0-3730 GCA_036401895.1 Herpetosiphonaceae bacterium
ATACAGCAGCATGCGGTATTCAAGCGGGCTGAGTGGCGCGGCAACGCCATAAACTTGAACGGCGCGAGCATTTTCGTCGATATACAGCGGCGGAGGAACGTGATTCGCCGGGACGATCAGCGTTTCCTCGGGATCGAAGAAGCACAACGACTCGTCGGACGAGCCCAGCCAGATCTCGTCGCCGGTGCTCAGCTGATAGCCGTCCTGGATACGCTTTCCGTTCACAAAGGTGCCGTTAGCGCTGCCGGCATCAAAAAGCACATAGCGATCGTGCTGAAGCTCAAGCCGCGCGTGGAGCCGAGAAACCGTCGGCGCGGAAAGCACCACGGCGCAGGTGTCGGAGCGGCCAAGCGTCGTCACATCATGCACGAGCAGCACCGATTCGTCGGTGCCTTCGGCGCAGCGATACGTCAGCAAGCCTGGTCGAATACGAGTCATACCTTCTTCGCGCTCAGTACGCCAATACGATATTTGCGAGATTAGCAGGGTTTGTGCCGACAGCGCCGCGATCCGTGGACAGAGCGATTATTTGTAGATCCTGGAAGCCGGTTTATGGACGGGGTGACATACAGATCGAACAGGAAGCGCCGTGCAGAACTTGAGCAACACCAGTCTAGGCCAGTATCAGCTCAGCGAAGTCGTCGGTCGCGGCCGAATGTCAACCGTCTACAAAGCCTACCAGCCGTCGCTGCACCGCTTTGTCGCCATCAAAGTCTTTCAAAACCTGGATCTCCTGGGTGCGGCACGCTTCGAGCGCGAAGCCCAGGTCGTCGCCAGGCTGCATCATCCCAACATCCTGCCGATCTTTGACTACGGCCAGCAGGGCGAGCTGCGCTACTTTGTGACGCAATATATCGAAAACAGCGTCACGCTCAGTGATCTCCTGGCTCAGGGGCGCAGCGAGCCGATCGCCGCGCTCGATATGATCCGGCATCTGCTGGCGGGACTGGCCTACGCCCACACGCACGGCGTTATTCACCGCGACATCAAGCCGTCCAATATTTTGTTGCCCGCGCCGAGCTGGCCGCTGCTGGCCGATTTCGGCATCGCCAAGCTGCTGGACGATCTGCGCCAGCTGACGCCGCCGGGCCAGACGGTGGGCACAGCGGCCTACATGGCGCCTGAGCTGGCGCGCGGTCAACTCGTCGATGCGCGCGCGGATCTGTACTCGGTGGGCGTTGTGCTCTACGAGCTGCTCACTGGCCGCGCGCCCTTCGAGGCGATCACGCCCGCAGCAGTACTCAACCTGCACATCCATGCCGCGCCGCCATCGCCGCGCAGCCTGAACCAGGATCTTTCTGCTGAGGTCGAAACGTTGTTGCTGCGCGCGCTGGCCAAAGATCCAGCCGCCCGCTACCAATCGGCCGACGAAATGGCACAAGATCTGGAGCGTGTCGCCGCGCAGCTCGAACGCCAGCGCACCCTGGTCGCGCTGCTGGACGTACCAGCGCCGGCAGCGGTGGCCCACACCACGCGCAAGCTTGCGCCCGGTGCCTCGCCAGCCGAGCGATCAACGCAGCATGTGAGCGCGCGCGATCTGCCGGCCGGCCGCGGCACAGCGCACACATCCAGCGCCACAAGCCGGGGCAACAGCTTTCGCGCGGCCTGGGGCATCGGGCCTTTGTTCATGGCCGTCGTCGCGGTCAGCCTGATCGGCGGAATGCTGGCGGCGCACTTTCTGCGCCGGTATGCGCCCGGAGCAGAGCCGCGACCGGAGCCCACAACCACTCAGACGACTCGGACATTAACGCCACTTGCCGCCGAGGAGCAGGATCTGCACACAGGAGCGACGGTCCTTCCGGCTGATCTATCAGGCAGTGAAAACCAGCAGCCGCTGCTCTCGACGGAGGTACCGACGGTGCTTGAGCAGCCGCCACCGGAGCAAACATCGCCGGCCCTGCCACCGATCGAGTCGACAGATACCGCAGTGCCGCTCGATCCGCCGGTGCCCACACTCGATCCGCCGCTCGTGCCCACAGTGCCAACGCAGCCGGAGCCGTCTGCGGCAGAGCCCACGCCCGCGCCGCCCGAAGCCGCGCCCACCGATGCGCTCGCGCCCTCGTCCGTTTCTGAATGAGCGGAAGGCTGCGACACTTCCGGCACATCGTTTCAGATATACTGCTCAGGTAATCGAACAACAGCGCCGGCGAAAGGAGCGCAAGCATGAACTCCCTCGAAGATGCACAGCAGCTCGTTGACACACTGAACAGCACAAAGCCCAACCTGACCCAGCTACGAGCCATCGCTAAGGAGTATGGGAAAAACCAGGAAACCGCAGACGAGCTTTGGAAGCAGGGCGGGACCAGCTCAAGGCTGCTCGCTTTGCTTATTCTTGAGCTGAAAGCGATCAACACTCGCTCGGTCGAGACCATGATCGCAGACATCGAATCCACGGCGCCGCAGGATCAGCGGCAGCTAAGCGACTGGCTGATTGCAAACGTAATCATGAAGAAAAGCGCGCTCAAGAACGAGGCGATGCGCTGGCGCTCGGAGCCGTCGATCATCAAGCAGCGCATTTTTTGGTCGGTGCAGGCACGGACGATCAAGGCAGAGCAGCAGGAGCTGAATACGCAGCTGCTTGAGTCGCTCGAAACGAGCATGGGCGGTGCTGATGCAATGGTCCAGGAGCCGATGAACTGGTGTGCTGCTCAGATCGGCATTGAAGATGCAAGCCTGCGCGGACGCTGCATCCAGCTAGGGGAGCGGCTGGGGCTGTATAAGGATTATCCCGTCTCCAAAGGCTGCACCTCTCCCTATCTCCCGATCTGGATCGAGACTATGGCTGCCAGGAAAGAGGCGGACGCCGCAACGAGCGGTTGACCGAGCTTCGCGCCGCAGACGAATAATGCAAGCGCTCAAGGAGGCAGACGAGCACTGACTACAGGCTCATGACGGTCGGCTGGTTGTCGGCGGGCGGATCGCGGCGATCGCCGGAGAGTAGCACATGCAGCCGATTGAGCGCACGATGCTGAAGCGCTTTGACGGCGCCTTCCCGACGCTTGATGATTTTAGCGATTTCGAAAAAGGACAGGCCCAGAAAATACCGCAGCGTGATCACCTGCTGCTGCTCGGGCGTGAGCTGGCGAATCGCGTTCCAGAGGGCGAGATGATCGGTGATTGTGCGCGCCAGATCGTGGCCGCTGGTCAGGTCGATCTCAAGATCGAGCGGCAGCTGCACCAGCTTGCGCCGCCGGCGCAGGTCGCTGACGACCACATGGTTGGCGATGGTGTAGAGCCAGGCCGTAAACGAGAGCTCATCCCGATACACAAAGGATGTGATCGCCTTCCAGACTTTTAGAAAAATCTCCTGGACACAATCATGCGCGGCCTCGATATCGCCCAGACGCGCGTAGCAGTAGCGCCGGATCGGATCAGCATAGGCCGTGTACAACACTTCAACCGCGTCGGGCTTTCCCTGCTGGGCATGGGCGATCACCGCAGGAAGATCGATGTCTTCTGGCATGGGCGTATCTCCACTCCGGGGCTGCGCTTCTTCTCCTGGCGCGGCCCTGCGTCTCCTGGGAGTGGATTATAGTGATCGTTGCCTGCGAGAAACTGATGTCAGCCTGGCTAAGTGTGATCCGTTTGTCGACTAAGAAGTGACCGAGGGTGTTTCTCGATCGAATTGAGAGCTATCCGGCTCATCTGGATCGAGGTATTGATCGATGAGCTCGTCTGGATCGAGCTGGAAGCTGGCCGAGTCCACGCAGTAGGCTGCATCTGCCTCGCG
>DASWTW010000165.1:0-3181 GCA_036401895.1 Herpetosiphonaceae bacterium
CACTGCTCAAGCCGATCCAGGAGCTACTCGGACAAGTGACCGGCGCACTCAACAACCTGAGTGGCTCCACCGTGATCACGCCGCTCACCCGGCTGGTCGACGAGGCTATCGCGCAGCTTGAAGCGATCTCGCCCGCGCAACTGCTCGATCCGCTCCAGGAACCCTACGAGGCCATGTTGCGTGTGGTCGAGCAAATCAATCCCGAGCGCTGGCTTGCGCCGCTCAACACGATCTACGATGAGATCGATAAGCTGATCGCTAAAGTTGATCTGGTACCGCTCATGGATGCGCTAGAGCAACAGCGGGTGCAGCTCTTCGCCGAGGCCCGTGACAGTGTACTCAGCAGCATCGACAGCTTGCAGCTTCCCCAACCGCTGGGCACATTCCTCGACGAACTCAAGCCGCTGGTCGTAGGATTGGCCGATGCACTCTTCGGAGACCCAACCACTGCCGTTCCTCAAGCTGCCGCTGATCTGCGCAGCCGCTATAGCCTGAGCAGTCTTTGCGCCCCGCTAGACCTAGCCTTCGAGCAACTGACGCAGCTGTTGGATCAGATCCCGCACGATGATCTCGTGACGACCATGGAGACGCTGCGCCAGAACCTGGGCTTCGGCCTGCACAAGCTCGATCCCTCCGCTCTGCCGGCCCGCTTCCGTGCCCTGCTGGCTGCGTTCAGCGAGCGCTCGCCGGAGAAGCTCCTCGGCGGAACGCTGAGCTTACCATCGCTGCGCGCAGGCTTCGAGGCTCGCGCCGAGGTTGCGCCCGCCGATCGGCAAGAGGCGGTGGTAGCAGTGCGCGCGCGCTTCGATGCGGTGCTCCAGATTGTTGTGCCGGGACTGCCTGCCAGCCGGATCGCGCCGCTCACTCAGGCCCATGCCGCGCTCATGGCAAGCCTTGATCAGCGTGCCGCAAACCTGGACATCGCTGGCGCGGCTACGGCCTACCGACAACTATATGAAGGACTCGATCGGCTGCTGCCCGATTTTTTGCGCCAGTCCAGGCCGCTGAGCCACGCCGACATTCTGGCCGGCATCGAGGCTCTGCGACCTTCTGTGCGGGCTGCGCGGCTGGATACAACGCTGGCGCGCTTCCTGGACCTGGTGCAGCCTCTGGCTGATCAGATCGCCGACCTTACCAATAGTTTCTTCGGCGTGCTCCATGAAGCCGTCCAGCTGATCAGCCCACTCACCTTGCGCGATAGTGTCGCGGGGATTTACGACACGATTCGGGACAAAATTCGGATCATCAACCCTGATCGGCTGGCAGCGTCGATTCGCAGCACCATTCTCGATCCGATCATGGCTCCGCTGCAAGCCATGAATCCGGCAACGATCAAAGCCCGCCTTCAGCAACTGTATGAAGCGCTCCTGATGGCTCTGCGTGACGGAGCACGTCAACTTCTTGATCAGATTACGGCAGCCCTGAACGACCTGCTGCGGGAGGTCCGCACACAGATCCGAGCGCTGATCGGCCAGGTTGAAGCGACGATTAAGCAGGCGCTCACGGAGATTGAAGCGGTGATTAAGCAGCTCGAAGGGCTGATATTTGTCGAAATCCTGGGACGACTGGGCCGCTTGATCGACCAGCTCGGCGTGAACTTCGACAAAGAGCTTGACCGCGTGCTAAATGCCTTCGACCAGATGCTGCACGCGATTCCGCTCGGCAGTAGTAGCGCCAGCGCCAGTGTAACGGTGGGGGTATGACGCAGACCGGATCGACAACCTGGAGCGCTGACCGGCTTGCCAAACGCGCCACTCCCCAGCAGAGCACACCTGCCCTGGAAGCGGTACGCCGACTGGAAGGCTGGCTGCACCTGGAGGCCGGTCGTGCGCTTGAGTGGAGCCACGATGGCCTGCTGATCAAAGTGACTGAGGCCGACGGCAGATGCTCGCAGTATTGCTATGATGCCTGCGCGGATCTGGTGGCGATCCACGAGCCGGACGGCAGCCTACGCACCTTTGCCTACGATGAACGCCGTCGCCTCAAACATGTAACGCAACCCGATGGCAGCCTCACTGAATACCACTATGAGCAGGATCGGTTGATCCAAGTGCAGGATCGCGGCGTGGTAACACGCTACAGCTACGATGCGCTGGGGCGACTTGAACGTGTGTCGCGCGGGAATGCAGGCTGCTCGGTGTACCGCTACGACGTGGCCGGGCGCGTGGCCGAGGCACGAACTGCCCGCGTGAGCTGCGGCTACAGCTACGACGATCAGGGTCAGATCACCACGCTGAGCCAGACGATCGACGGCGTTACCGTGATGTTGCGCTTCGCATTCGACGATCTCGGACGGCTGGCGACGCTGACCATGCCTGGTGACGCGATCGTACGCTACCGCTGGAACGAGCATGGCCGTCCGAGCGAGGTCATCCTACATGACCTGACGATCGCGCGCTTCAGCTATGAAGATGCGGCACGTATGACCCAGATCCAATTCGCCAACGGTCTGATCGAAGCGACCAGCGCCGACATACTCGCCGGACACACTCTAGATCGGCGGGTGCTACGCGGCGACGAGACGCTGCTCGCACGCAGCTACCACTACGACAGCGCCGGACGAATCACGAGCGATGGCTTGAGCAGCTACCACTACGACGCAGCGGGAAGATTAGCTGCGGCTACCAGCGCAGAGTCGCATAGAACCAGGCTCTTCGCCTATGACTCGCTTAACAGGTGTGTGGGTGAGGAACCCATGTCGGCTGCCAGCTTCGATCTGCGCGGTCGGCTGACACGCAAGATCAGCGGCACGGATAATTTCACCTATCTGTATGACGACGCCGATCAACTCGTTGAAGTACGGCGCAACGCCACCGTGATCGCAGGCTTCATCTATGATCACAAAGGACGGGTGGCTCAGGCCAATCTGGAGGGGCAGATCGAGCGCTACTTGTATGGTCCGACTGATGAGCTACTCGCCGTCACCGATGCGGCGGGGCAGCTTATGCGCGCGCTGGTGCATACGCCGCTCGGGACGCTGGCAGAGTTGCAGGGCACAGTGCTGCGCTTCCTCCACCACGACGCGCGCGGGACACGCATAGCGACCAGCGACAGCACAGGTGCGATTGTCGCACACTTCGCCTACGATCCGTTTGGCTTGCCGGACGCGCAGCCGGGCGAAACCGCGCCTGCATTTCACAGGTGTGAGTGGCGCGCCGAAGTGAGCTTGTATAATGTTGGA
>DASWTW010000166.1:0-4573 GCA_036401895.1 Herpetosiphonaceae bacterium
CACTCCTTGCTTCAGAAGGAATCAACCGTCAGCAACTGTGCCTGTCGCCTGTGAGCAGCGCAACGGATCGGTGTTCGTGCCAGCCGGCCGGCTCGGCGATATAGTCCACAGCGATCTCATTAGTCGGATCAAACACATCCGCGAGCGCCTCGTCCGGCGACATCTGCTCGCCTTGCGTCCAGGCCAGCGTGAAGGTGATCGTATCGAGCTGCGCGCGCGTCTCGGCTACGATCCGCTCATATAAACATCGATCGTTCGGATCGAGCGGCAGATTGAGCGTCCCATGCAGCGCCGTCGCGGCTCCCAGCAGCAGCGCCGCGTGGGCCGGCTGGCTTTCGCCGAGCGCCACACCCGCCAGGCCGGTGAGACACAGCGCTACGCCATGTCGATCGCCCAGCTCTCCAAACAGCTTCAAGCTCTGCCCAAAACAATCAGCCGGCGCTCGATCGGTGGCGTAGGAGAGCGCCACACTGCCGATGTTGTGCAGCACCAGCGCCATGCCCCACTTATACTCAAGCTGCTGCCAGCGGCTGAAGCTTTCTTCGTAGAGCTGCACGGCCTGATGCAGATCGCCCTGCCAGCGCAGGATTTCGCCGAGATGGTTGAGCGTCACCGCCAGACCACGGATGTCGCCGGTTCGTCGCCGCAGCTGAAGCGCCTCATGGTAGTAGCGCCGCGCGACCTCGTAGTCGGCCTGGAAGGCGGCGATATTGCCCAGGCTATTCAGCGCGGTATCGACAATATGGTCGTCACGGAGCGCCCGGCCGATCGACAGCGCCTCCTCCAGACTGGCAATCGCCCGCCCGTAGTCTTGCTGCTTGGTCGCAATATGTCCGATCAGATTGAGCGATTGGGCCAGCCCGTGCTGCTGATCGCGGCTCCGCTCAAGCGCGGCGCTCTCCGCCAGCCGGGCATAGGCGATCTCGGTATCGCCCTGTAGCCAGGCCAGGTAGCCGGCTCCTCGGAGCGCCTTCGCGCGGCTCGCAACCTCCACATCGCCGATCCTGACCAGCATATCTTCGGCGGCGGCGCGGCCCTCCTGAAGGTAGCCGCGCGTCTCCCAAAAGCGCCACAGCGCGCCCACCAGCCGGATGCCCAGCCCGGAATCGCCCTCGTCGGCCCGGCACCAGGCCAGCGCAGCCCGCAGATTATTGTGTGCGGCATCCAGGCGATCCAGCCACTCAGCCTGACGCGAGCCCTGTAGCTTAGTCTCGGCGGCTTCCGCCAGCTCCACATAGAAACCTGCATGTTTGCGGCGTATGTGTTCGATTGCGTCAAGATCATGGGTGGACAAACGTTCCAGGGCATACTCGCGGATCGTTTCCAGCATCGCGAAAGACGGCTCGGTCTGCGGAGTATGCTGCTGAAACACAAGATTCTTGTCGATCAGTGAGGCCAGGCCATCCAGAATGCTCCACGGCTCGACGTCGCCGCGCTGCGAATCAGGGCTGCACACCGCCTCGGCCGCCTCAAGCGTCCAGCCGCTCGCAAAGACCGCCAGATGATCAAAGAGGGTTTGCTCCCGCGCATCCAGCAGCTGGTAGCTCCAATCGATCGTGGCGCGCAGCGTTTGATGGCGATCCGGCAGATCGCGCGCGCCTGTGGTCAGCAGCGCCAGCCGTCGATCCAGGCGCCGCAGCAGCTCGCCGGGCGCGAGCAGCTTGAGCCGCGCGGCGGCCAGCTCGATCGCGAGGGGCAGCCCGTCGAGCCGCACACAGATCGCCGCCAGCTCGTGGGCGTTCTCGGCCGTTAGCTCGAAGCGCGGGTTGAGCGCCTGCGTTCGCGCCAGCAGCAGCGCCAGCGACGGCACCTCAGCCAGCGCCGCCGGCGACGGGAGCGCGCTCAGATCCGGCAGCGGCAGCGGCGACACCGGGAAGATATGCTCGCCTTGAAGATTGAGCGCGGCGCGGCTGGTCGTCAGCACGCGCAGGCCGGGAGCAGCCGCCAGCAGCCGGGCTACCTCGGCTTGCAGATCCGGCAGATGCTCGCAGTTATCGAGCACCAGCAGCAGCTCTTTGTCGCGCAGGTACTCGCTCAGCGCCTGCGGCCGGCCCGGCTTGAGGCCACAGGCGTGCGCGATCGTGTGGACGAGCAGCGCGCCGTCGTGGAGCGCGGCCAGGGGCACAAAGACCACGCCATCGGCGAAGCGATCGGCGATCTCCCATGCCAGGTGGAGCGCCAGCCGGGTTTTGCCGCTGCCGCCGGGGCCGCACAGCGTCACCAGACGCACGGCAGGATCGCGCAGCAGGTCGATCGCCTGGGCGCACTCCTCAGCCCGGCCGATCAGCGGCGTCGTCGGGGCCGGCAGATGTCGCAGGCGGCCGGCTTCTCCCTGGCCCGTAGATGCAGCGAGGACTCTCGGCTGCGCGTTAGCTACTTGACGCGGCAGCTGTCCGTCACGCACGGCCTCATACACGGCGCGGGTTTCCGGCAGCGGGCTCACGCCCAGCTCACGCTCAAGCACCTCGGCGCAGTGCTCGAACTGGCGCAGCGCGGCGGTACGATCGCCCAGATCGGCGTAGAGCACGATCAGCCGGCGATGCATTTCTTCGGCCAGCGCGTCGACGGCCAGCGCCCGCTGAGCGGCCTCGATCGCCTCGGCATACGCGCCGCGCCGAGCATAGCCATCGATCAGCAGCGCCAGCGCATCCAGGTAGCGCCGCTCCCAGACGTGCCGCTCGCGATCGGCCCACTCGTCGAACTCGGCGCTGCCGGGCAGCGCGAAGCCGTCAAGAAACTGGCCGCGATACAAGGCAACAGTGGCCGCCAGCGCGTCGAGATCATGCTGGCGCTGCGGGACCAACGCATCGGCCAGCGCCACTGTGTCGACGCGCACACGCGCCGGGTCCAGCGCCACGACATCCCGCTGCGAAACGAGCAGATCCGGCGACGGCAGCAGATTGCGCAGCTGGTTCAGCAGCACGGTCAGATTGCGCCGGGCGACGGTCTCGGGACTATCGGGCCAGAAGAGGAAGCAGAGCTGATCGCGGGAAACCGGCTGAAGCGTGGCGGCCAGACGATAGAGCAGCGCGCGCAGCTGGCGGCGGGGCAGCGCGACCGGCTGCTCGTCCCAGATCAGCTGTGGCGGTCCAAACAAAGCGATGTGCAGCAGTGTGGAAGTGCGCGGCGGACGCACAAGCAATGAATGATTCATCCGCAGGTCGTTCCTTGCACAGTGATCGATCTACTGCGATCTATCAATGATCTGAAGCCTGCGGAGCCAGCGCACGGTCGGATCGGCAGACTGATAGGCGCACTGATCACACCGAGTTCAGTGCGTTATGGTGTTAAACGCGAGTGGGAACAATTTATTCGCGCGGCAAAGCAGGAATGTCTGCGCCGTGTCGGGATCGGCGCTGGCCCTCACCCCCGGCTCGCAAGCTCGCCCCCCTCTCCCATTGCCATAGGAGAGGGGAGACACTGAGCCACCTCAGACCCCTCGCCTGCCGCAAGGAGTGGGAAAGGGACCCACGACGGCGGGGAAGGGGAGTCGCGTAGCGACGGGGTGAGGGCCTGCTATCATCTCCCACACGAACGCCACATGCGGCGCTACTTCGCCGGCTGCGTCTTCAGCCCGGCCTTGATCTTTGCTTCGGCTTTGCTCGGCTCGTCGCCACAGCAGTGCAGCCCGATCGCCTTGAGCGTCTCCACGACAAACTCATAATGCTGCACACGCTCGGCGTCGGTCTGCTCGGCCAGCGTTTTGCCCGGCGTTTCGATGTTGATGTAGCGCAGATTGCCGAGACGGATCGCTCGCGCCCCATGCGCAACCAGCAGCTGGAGCCAGAGCAGCAAGATCTCGATCAGCTCCAGCAAAATCTTCCAGATCGCATCCAGGGTATCGCCGGGCAGCCGATCGCCGAACTGGTCCAGCTTTTCCAGCTCGGCCAGAATCTGCTCGATGTCCCGCACATCGGTCTGAAGCTCCTGCTCCAGCTTGAGGATCAGCGCGGCGAACTGCTCGCCGATCAAGCTTTTGAGCACCAGAAAGAGCGTCGACAGATCTTTTTCCGACTCGCCGCCTTTCTTGCCGAGCTCGGATTGCAGCGCGACGTTGACCGGCTGGGCGCTGAGATCTTTAAAATCTTTCTCGTTCGTCACCCAGATCACATTGTCGGGATGGTCGGGATCGCCGATGTGGCACTTCGACAGATCGTTTGACGCGCACCAGCGAAAGATGTTGGTCTTGCCCGGCGTCTCGGTCAGCGATTTCTTGACACTCTCGCCGAACTTCTTTTTGAGCTTGTCTTTCAGCTCCTGGACCGGATCTGTGCCCTCCGCCGGCTTTTTGGTCTTATCAATATCCGTCTTCAAATCCGCAACGCCGGCTTTATCTTTCTGCTTGAGATACTCGGCCGTATCGCTAATATCGTTGTTGTGCAGCGCGACGACCGGCAGCGAGAACGATTTCGAGCAGTCTTTGATCGCCAGAAAGAACTGCTTCTGCATAACTTCCTCGGCCGCCGCGCCGGTTGCGCTCGCGGATCTGGCCGCCACATCGTCGCGGCAGGCTTTCTCATCGTTCAGGCAGGCTTCGGCGATATGCGGCGGGACCAGCTCGTTGGGATCGACG
>DASWTW010000167.1:0-14711 GCA_036401895.1 Herpetosiphonaceae bacterium
GAGGGCCTGCTGGGCGGAAATGGCCTCGGGCTGGCGATTACACATGGTATTATCACCAGTCATGCCGGAACGATCGATGTCGAATCGGAGCAAGGCCAGGGCACAGCCATTACGATTACACTGCCGAACGCCAAGGATCACGCGGCAGAAACACTCCCTGTATTCGTTGGTCACAGCCAGAAACGACTCCAGGTGATGGTAGTCGACGACGAGCCTTTAATCGCGATGGCACTGGCGCAGATCGTCGAGATGGAGCAGCACCACGTAACCTGGTTTAGCGATCCTGAGCTGGCGCTGGTTCACATCAGCCAGGGGCCGCCAGATATTTTGATGGCCGACATCCATATGCCAAATCTGGATGGCATCACGCTGCTTCAGTTTGCCAAAGAGTTCGCGCCCGAGATGCAGCAGATTCTGGTCACTGGTCAGATCGATGCGCACCAGCGCCGAGAAGTTCACCGCTTAGGCGCCGAGGTGGTGTACAAGCCCTTCTCGGTGGCGGATATTCGCTCGGTGCTCAGCAGAGCCAGCGGCGCCTCAGATGGGCAAGTCGCACATCCGGCGATGGAGCCGGTCCGCAGCGGCGAAGACCTGCGTGTTGCGCCGATGCCTGATCGCTACCAGGTGGCGCCGTCGATCCGCAGCACGATTCGGCATCAGGTGATGAATCACGTAACAGCGCTCGAAGGCTTCGTGCCGATTCTGCAACAGGCCCTGCATAGTCCAGCGCCCTCGAACACCTCGCTGGACGGGCCGACGTTGCTCTGCCACATGGCGCGTACCGTGGGGGCGCTGGGCGTGCTGACGCGTGCGCAGCGCCTGTTATATCTCGCCGATTATGACGGAAAACCGGTCGTGCTGCCGGTCGCGCCATTCCTGCTCTACCATCAGCTGAGCGAGGCTAAAAACCGGGTGAATACCGGCCTGCTGCCACACGAGCGCATCACCATCGAGATCGATTGCCCGCGCGATCTGGAGATCTACGGCAATACCATGAGTGTGCTCACCGCCCTGAGTGCTGCGCTCTACAACGCTGTCGAGGCGCTTGGACGGCATTCGAGCGGCGAAGCACAGCAGATCCGTGTGATGGCGGCGCAAGACGCGGACCGGGTTGTGCTGCGGGTCGATGATAGCGGGCCGGGATTTGCGCCACAGGTGCTGGAACAGATCGAGGTGCTGATGGAGCAGGGCCAGGGCGAGCAGTTTATCGCCGCGATTGAGCCGCGTCATGGCATCGGGCTGGGCATTGCGGCGATGGTGCGTATGGCTCGTCTGCACGGTGGCACGATCGCCTTTGGCAACCATGCCGAGCGATGTGGCGCGTGGGTGGAGTTTAGCTTACCCAAGCTCGCCGATCTCAAGCAGCTAGAAGTTATTCCCAATCATACGGCGATGCTGAGTACAGTAGCCGTCTAGCTCTCCGCTTTGGATCATAGCGCCCCGCAGCATTTCTGGAATGCTGCGGGGCGTGTGTTGGACGGTTTCATTAGCGCCGTGCCCACAAATTGTACCCCTTTTTGTGCCCCTTTCTGGCTTCTTTTTACGTAGATTTTATGGTTTAATCTCCATACAGTAGCTGGTTAAAAATTGTTTATCCAGCTTCAAGCCACAGCGTCACAAGTCTCTCGCTTCTTCACTAAAGCCGTCGGTCTGACCCACCAAGTCCTTCCGCCGATCACGTCGCTCGTCGCATCAATGGAGGTAGCCCCCATGTGCAAAGATTGTAACGTTTCCCGTCGCACCATGCTCAAAACCACCCTTGGCGTTGGCACCAGCTTTGTCCTTGGGGCGAGCGGCCTGCTAGTACCCGACACGACGCTGGCAATCGGTCAGCCGACGATCTATACCACCGATGATTGGGGCGCGCGCCCTCCTTCACAGGCGATCGATCTGACGGGCAGCCGGCCGAACAAGATTCTGATCCACCACACTGCGGGGGCGAATAGCAGCGATTTCTCACGCGCGCACGCATTTGAGCTGGCACGTAGCATCCAGAACTTTCATATGGATGGTCGAGGTTGGCGTGATACCGGCCAGCAGTTCACGATCAGCCGCGGCGGCTACATCATGGTAGGGCGGCACCGCAGCCTGCCGGTGGCGCAAGCCGGAAACAATCATGTGATCGGCGCGCACTGCGACGGGCAGAACGAGGTCGCGGTCGGCATCGAATGTGAGGGCACCTATATCTCGGCGTCACCAACCGACGCGCTGTATAACAAGCTGGTGAATCTGTGTGCCTGGCTCTGCCAGCAGTATGGTCTGGGCGCAGGGCGGATTTATGGACACCGCGATTTCAACGCGACGGAGTGCCCCGGCGATCGGCTGTACAACATGCTGCCGCGACTACGCGATGACGTTCGCGCCAAGCTGTAGTAGCAACTCCTTCTCAAAACTAAATTCTTTCATAGCGCTCCATGCCTCTCGCCGCATGGGGCGCTGTTTTGTATAGATCGATTTATCGATCACTGGCGGCTCAGATCGTGTATCATGCCGTATGCACTTCGCTTACCACCTGGTGACCATGGCGGAGGCACAACACATACAGCAAGGAGCACAGGATGCACGATCTTACTAATACACAGCGCCAATATTTGCGACGGCTGGCCCACGATCTTAAGCCGGTGGTTCAGATCGGCAAGCAGGGATTGACCGAGCAGGCGCTGGCGTCGATCGACCGAACGATCGAGGCGCGAGAGCTAATCAAGGTCAAGTTTCTTGACTTTCAAGATCAGCGGCAGGAGCTATCGGAGGCGATCGCCCAGCAGCTCAACAGCACATTGATCGGCGTGGTCGGCAATGTGGCGATCTTCTACCGCAAGCAGCCCGATCCCGATAAGCGCAGGGTTGAGCTGCCAGCCGCGCACGACTAGCGGATGAACAGCCCGGGCCATCGATGACTACCATCGCCGGTTGGATACTCAATGAGGAGAGAAGCTATGCAGGCACAGCGTCGGCTCTGGAAGCTCTGGTCGTTGATCAGTCTATGTTCGCTCGTTCTGGGATCGGTTCTGTTTGGCGCGCCGGGAGTCCGCGCGGCAAACGGCTGGACCACCAGCGGCAATCGGATTCTCGATCCGGCGGGCGGTCAATTTGTGATCAGCGGGATCAACTGGTACGGCTTTGAAACCCGTGATGCGATTGTGCATGGCATGTGGTCACGCAACTACACGGCGATCCTCGACGATGCCAGGCGCTATGGCTATAACACCATCCGCATTCCGTTTTCCAACAGCATGTGGGAGGCGAATCCGGCTCCCGGCGCGAGCAAGATCAGCGCATGTCCCACGTGCAAAGGTAAGCGCGCCCGCGACATCCTGGCGCTGATCGTCAACTACGCGGGGTCGATCGGCCTGCATGTCATTCTGGACAATCACCGCTCGACGGCTGGCAACTCAGCGCAGGAAAATGGCCTGTGGTACACCAGCGGCTTTTCTGAGCAGGCCTGGATTCGTGATTGGGTGAGCGTGCAGGAGTGGACACACGGCATTCCGCAGACGCTGGGCGCACCCGACACAGTGACCGTCAACTACCTGGCAGCGGACGGCTTCCCGACGGTGCTCGGCTACGATCTGCGCAACGAGCCGCACACGCCGTCGCGCACTGCCTATGGCGACGGCGCAACCTGGGGCACCGGCGACGGCATCGATCCACGGATTAACCCCAATCCCAACCCATTTGCGCCTGCCTGTGTCGCAAACTCAACCTGTCACGACTGGCGGCTGGCGGCCGAGCGCGCCGGCACAACAATTCTGGGCGAGGCTGCGCGGCGCGGCTGGAGCTATCCGCTGATTTTTGTCGAGGGCATCGGCAACTATCCTACGGCCAGCGGCACAGCTGCCAGCGGACCCTATGACGGCTACTGGTGGGGCGGCAATCTGCTGGGTGTAAACGGCAACGCCAACAACCCCGGCGCGCCGATCGTGCTCAACGCGGGCGGCAACGCGACCAGCCTGAGTGCTCCTGTGGCCAACCAGATCGTTTATTCCGCGCACGACTACGGTCCGGCACTGTACAAGCAAGCCTGGTTCAATACCAGCACCTGCTACCGCAGCGGCTGCTCAGCCTCCAGCCTAAGCGATGTGTGGCGCAAATACTGGGCGCATCTCAACCTGGCGGGCGGTGTGAATCCAGTCTGGCCCGGCCATACGGCCTATCCGTGGAGCAACACCGGCCATACGGCGTACACGCAAGCGCCGATCTGGGTGGGCGAGTTCGGCACAGCCAACGCGGACAGCGACCTATACTCAGCCGGAGCCGGATCGCAGGGCCAGTGGTTTACAGCGCTGGTCAATTTCATCCAGAGCAGCTACAGCCTGACGCCCAGCAACGACTCGGGGATTGCGGTTCAATCGCTGCATTGGACTTATTGGGCGCTCAACGACGAGGACAGCTACGCGCTGCTGGGAGCAAGCTATGTGGGCCTGGAAAATCCCAAGAAAGAATACTCGTTCCTGTGCTTTATCCAGCGTGGCCCGCTAGCGGTTCCGCCCGGCACGGGAGCAGGCCAGTGCGGCTCCACCGGAGCACTACCGAACCCATAGAGCGCCAGACGACGCAGCGAGCTTCATCTTGCTTACTAGCGGATGAAGCTCGCCGCTTTATGCTCAAGGTTTTTGAGGCGCCGCGCGCAGACGAGCCGAGCGTCCGCTGCGCAGGATGCCTTCCAGGCTGTAGATCGCCAGCGCCAGCCAGATCAGGCTGAAGCCGATCAGCCGATCGCTATCCAGCGGCTCGTGGTAGAGAAACACGCCGATCAAGAACTGCATCGTCGGCGCGATGTACTGTAAGATGCCTATCAACGTCAGGGTGATACGCCGCGCGCCTGAGGCAAACAGCAGCAGCGGCAGCGCGGTTGCCACGCCGCCAGCGATCAGCAGCAGCGTGGTTGTGAGGCCAGTGTGGACAAAGGCGGCGGTACCCACAAACTCCACATAGACCAGGTAGGCCAGGGCAGGCAGAAACAGCACCAGCGTTTCCAGCGTCAAACCCTCAAGTGAGTTGAGCGCGGCGGTTTTACGTAGCAGGCCATAGATAGCGAATGAGCCGCCCAGCGTCAGCGCGATCCAGGGCAGCGATCCGTAGTGCAGCGTCAGATACAGCACGCCGATCGTCGCGACAATGATCGCGGCAACCTGGCCGGGCCGCAGCCGCTCTTTGAGAAAGAGCGTGCCCAGTAGCACATTCAGCAGCGGATTGATAAAATAGCCAAGGCTGGTTTCGACGATGTGCCCGGCGTTGACGGCCCAGATGTAGATAAACCAGTTGAGCGAGAGCAGCAGCGCAGAAACGGTAAACGTCAGCAGCACGCGGCCGTTCTTGAGCACCGGCACCAGCCAGCGCCAGTGGCCCTGCACCGCCAGCAGCACAACCACAAAGGCCAGCGACCAGACCATACGATGCGCGAGGATCTCAAGCGCGGGGACGTGGTGTAGAGATTTCCAGAAGATCGGTAGGAGGCCCCAGAGCAGGTAGGCTCCTACGCCGTAGAAGACGCCTTTATTCATCGCTCCATTTCCTTGACGATCGCAGGCGCGATGGGAGATCCCGGTAGAAGTTTCGATCTCCGATCGCCGCATCGCTCGCCTTGATCTTGTGTAACCCGATGGAAGGCTGTTACACTGTCGTTAGCCTCGCATCGACATGGCACAGTGTACCAAGGATATGACCGCCGAGCCACGGACTATGGTCGAGGTCTGGCCAGCATGTCAAAATATGACGCCGATCATCGCCGATCGCGTTCTTAGAAGGAGTTCAGCAATGACCGTTGTGACGGAGGCGCTCGAAGCCCGGCTGCTGCGTTATGTGCAGATCGATAGTCAGAGCGACGAAACTTCAGAAACAGTGCCCAGCACGCCGGGTCAGATCGAGGTGCTCAAGCTGTTGCGACAGGAGCTGGAGGATCTCGGCGCAGCGAATGTTCAACTCAACGATCAGGGCTTTGTGATCGCGACGATCCCGGCGACGGTCCAGGATCGGGAGCTGCCGCGTGTGGCCTTTTTTGCCCATGTCGATACCGCGCCAGCATTCAATGGCACGGGCGTTAAGCCGCTGGTCCACCGCAGCTACGACGGCTCGGCGATCACGCTGCCCGACGATCCGAGCCAGGTGCTTTCGCCGGAGGTCAACACGTATCTGGGCGAGAAGATCGGCGACGATATTATCACTGCCAGCGGCACCACGCTGCTCGGCGGCGACGACAAGGCGGGCGTGGCGATCATCATGACGCTGGCCGAGCAGCTGCTGGCACATCCAGAGATTCCACATGGCGAGGTACGCATCTGCTTTACGCCTGACGAAGAGATCGGCACCGGCATCAACCATCTAGATCTGGCCGCGATCAACGCCGACTATGGCTACACGCTGGATGGTGGCGAGGCCGGTCAGCTGGTCTATGAAACCTTCTCCGCCGACAAAGCGGTGATCTCGATCACCGGCGTTTCGACGCATACCGGCACGGCCTTGGGCTCGATGGTCAACGCGCTGACTCTGGCCGCTAAGATTATCTGCGCGCTGCCGGAGGATACACGCACGCCCGAGACGACCAAGGATCGCGAGGGCTTCATTCATGTTTATAACGTCGAGGGAACGGCGGCGGTCGCGACGGTGATGTGCCTGCTGCGCGACTTCGAGATCGACGGGTTGGAAAGCCACGGCAATCTGCTGCGCTCGGTGTGCGAGCAGATCCAGGCCGGCGAGCCGCGCGCCAAGATCACCTGCACGATCACGCCGCAGTACCGGAACATGCGCTACTGGCTCGAAAAAGATATGCGGCCGGTCGATGTTGCCGTGCGAGCCATGCGCAGTCTCCAAATCGAGCCGGTCTTTGAGCCCACGCGCGGCGGCACCGACGGCTCGAAGCTGACCGAGCGCGGCCTGCCCACGCCGAATATTTTCACCGGCATGCAGGATATTCATGGTCCGCTGGAATGGATCAGCGTCCAGGACATGGAGAAAGCCGTTCAGGTTTGTGTAGAGCTGGTGCGCGAGGCGGCGAACGATCAGTAGCGTCCATTGGTTATGTCGATGCCGCCAGTAATTTTCGATTCGATTGACGAGATGATCAGCATCGCCGGTCTTGCCGCGCTGGTCGGTGGTGCTGTCACGTCGATCGAACGAGCGCCGCTGGAAGTTGCGCACTTTTCGGGCAATACGCTGGAGCGCGTAATCGTCGGGGTGGCTGGAGCGGAGCGGCGACTGGTGCTCAAACGTTTTGCGATCGAGCGCGACTGGGTGATGCGGCTCACCCACGATCACGCCGTCCGCGAGGTGGCGCTGTATCGGCACGGTATCTACGCGCGGTTGCCTTCGATCTGCTACGTTCCGATTATCGCGGTGGCGCGTGATGGCGACGGCTGGGCCAGTCTGATGGACGATGTTTCGGCGGGATTACCGGCCGACGACTCGCTAACGCCCGGCGATCTCAGGTGCTATCTCACGGCTCTGGCAGCAGTTCATATCCGCTTCATGAGCGACGAGAGCCTTAGCGATCCGGCGCTGGGACTGTCATCACTGCGCGATTTTGTGCAGATTCTGGCTGCGCCCACCGTTGAAGCCGAGTGTACAGAAGGCCGATCGCATCCGGTGCTGGAAGCAGCGCGGCGTGGCTGGCAGGTTTTCGCCGAGATCGCACCGCCGGAAGCGGTACAAATGGTTGGGAAGCTGGCGCATGATCCCGAGCCGCTGCTGGCGCTGCTGGATCACATGCCGCACACGCTGGTACATGGCGACTTCAAAGCGGCTAACCTGGGAGTATGGCCGTCTGGGTCAGGTTCGCAATCCGCCACATCGGCCGAGGCGCCACTCACGATCATACTGGACTGGCAGGACGCTACAAAAGGCTCTGCGCTGCTGGACCTGGGCTATTTCCTGGCGATCAGCGGCCCGCGACTGCCGGTCACGAAAGCGGCAGCGATCGACATCTACCGAGCCGCGCTCAATCATCAAGGCTATCGCTTCTCGGATCAAGTCTGGGAGCGCGATCTGGATCTAGGATTGCTGGCGGGCGGTGCGCTACGTCTGCTGTGGCAAAAAGCGCTGGGCGTCCAATCGCCCGATCCGGCGATCCGAGCGGCACAAATCGAAGAGCTGCGCTGGTGGTGCGACGTGACGATTCGTGCTTGTCGCTGGCTGGGGTAAGATTGTTGGCAGCCCTCACCCCCTAGCCTTCGACCATCCCCCTCTTCCGTTGGAACAGGAGAGGAGGAAGAGCGGTACTTGGTTCTTTCGATTCTTGGTACTTGGTTCTCCTTTGTTCTTTTGTTCCGTTGTTCTTTTGTTCATTCACGGAGAAGTTACATGACAGTAAAGCGTATCAATGCCGATGGATTGCTGCGTTTGCCGGCGTTCAGTCACGCTACGATCGCCGGCGATTTCATCTATGTCTCGGGCACGCTGGGCACCGAGCCCGGCGGTGATGCTCTCGTCGCCGGCGGCACAGGCCCGCAGACCACACAGACGCTGCGCAATATCGAGACGATCTTGCAGACCTGCGGCGCGTCCTGGGCCGATGTGGTCAAAGTCAACGTGTTTCTCGCCGACATAGCCACCTTTGGCGAGATGAACGAGGCGTATCTGGCTGTGATCGGCTCGGAGCCGCCAGCGCGCATCACCGTGGGCCGCGCGGATCTGGCGATGGGCGCGGCGATCGAGATCGATTGTGTGGCCTACAAGCCGCAGTCGTAGCCGGCGAGCGACATATCAAGTAGCTAGCGGCGGAGGTTGATTGCTTCCGCCGTTGTGTTATGTTCAGTCGCGAATCAGCTCAGCAACGTCTGCCAGCACAGCGGCGGTCGCACCGACGATCGCGGCCAGGCGCTGGTAGTCGAGCTTTTCGGGCGTGTCGGAGGGCTGGTGGTAGTGCCAATAGCGAAAGTTTGCGGTATCGGTGATCATCAGCGCGGGAAGGCCGGCCTCCCAGAACGCAAGATGATCGCTGCGGGCAAAGTTACGCACGGCGGGCACCCAGCGCTGAAGCAGGCGGCCGATGATCGGCAGATCGTTGGGAGCGCGCAGCAGCAGCGGGGCGTGCGATCCCGCCAGATGCGCCAGACCAGCCGCCAAGGTGACGGCACAGCGCAGCGAGCTTTGATTGTAGATTACAGCTGTGAAATCCGCCCGTGACTGCCGCTCCCGGATCTGCCTGACCTGCTGCGGGTAGAGTAGCTCCATCTGAGCCGGCAGCTGCTGCGACTGCGGCGTCGAGTCGGTGTAAGCGATGGTTTCGAGATTGATCGCCGCCAGCACACGCCGCTCACGCAGCAGATCGGTGATCAGCGCGCGCGCGCCGAAAAAGCCGATCTCCTCCATGTCGGTTGCCGCCAGCATGATCGTGCGCCTGAAGCGGTAGGGCCTGAGCGCTCGCGCCAGCTCCAGCAGCGCCGCGACGGAGGCGGTGTTGTCGTTCGCGCCGCGTGTGTGCGACGTCGTATCGTGGTGGCCCAGCACGACGACCGTCTCGGCGGGCTGCGCGCCTTCCTTGCAGGCGACCACGTTCGCGCCCTCCAAAAAGCTATAGCTGGTCGGCGGGGCGAGAACGTGTCCGCTGCTGCTGTAGCCCAGATAGCCAGCTACATTCGCACAGCGAAACGGCCGGATCTCGGCGTGCCAGCCT
Source organism: Herpetosiphonaceae bacterium (assembly GCA_036401895.1). Lineage (GTDB taxonomy): Bacteria > Chloroflexota > Chloroflexia > Chloroflexales > Kallotenuaceae > LB3-1. The sequence goes on from DASWTW010000167.1 coordinate 9,611, forward strand.
GCCGCCTGAAACTCGCTCAAGATCAGCTGATCGGCGCGCTGCATCACATCCGGCTGATTCAGGCGATTACGCGGCCCGGGCAGCGCGACAACATCGGCGTGGAGTCGCTCGGCGCTGATGGTAGACATCAGCTGGTCGAGCCAGTCGCGCAGAGCCGGATCAAGCGTCGCTTGCCGAGATTGGCGCATAGATATTCCTACTTCCTGTCAGCGTTCACGTGCCTCAAGCATAGAGCAGGAAGCGCCGATCGGCAAATTCGCGACTGGTTCGCGCTTGATCGAATTACGCTTTCGGGGTAGCCTTCACGCCGTGACAGCAGCTACGCCGTCACGTTGGATGATGAGGGTCTATGCAGAGACGAATATGTGTTTTTTGCGGCTCCAGCCCCGGCCTGCTGCCCGATTATCTGGCTGCGGCGCGTGAGCTAGGGGCGGCGCTGGTTCGGCACGATCTGAGTCTGGTCTATGGCGGCGCGCACGTCGGGCTGATGGGCGAGATCGCCAACAGCGTGATGCAGTGCGGCGGCGAGGCGATCGGTGTGATGCCGCAGTCGCTGATCGACCGCGAGATCGCGCACCGGGGCCTGAGCGAGCTGCATGTTGTGCAGTCGATGCACGAGCGCAAGGCGCTGATGGCCGAGCTGGCCGACGGCTTTATCGCGCTGCCGGGCGGCTTCGGCACGCTGGAAGAGCTGTTCGAGATCGTCACGTGGGGCCAGCTCGGCCTGCATCGTAAGCCGTTTGGCCTGCTGAATGTGAATCAGTTCTTCGATCAGCTGATCGGATTTTTGGATTTCGCCGTCGGCCAGCAGTTCATCCGGCCGCAGCATCGCCAGATGATCCTGGTCGACGCCGATCCCGACCGGCTGCTGGAGCGCTTCGCGGCCTACGAGCCACCCAACATTGCGAAGTGGATCAGCCGTGAGGAGAGCTAGGACTCAAGGTCCAGCTTCATGCCCACGTGCGAGGCGACAAAGCCCAGCCGCTCGTAGAAGCGCTGGGCATCAGCCCGGCTGGCGTTGGTCGTCAGCTGCACCAGGCGGCAGCCCTGCTCACGGGCCCGCGCGATCGCCCACTCGAAGAGCCGCCCGCCGACGCCGTGGCTGCGGAACTCACGATCGACGCGCACAGCCTCGATCTGCGCCCGTGTGCCGCCCTGAAACGAGAGGCCGGGAATAAAGGTGAGCTGAAGCGTTCCGATCACCGCGCCGTCATGCTCCACGACAATCAGCTCCTGGCGCGCATCGGAGTCGATCGCCTGAAACGCGTCTTCGTAGGACTGCGGCAGCGGATCGCGGTAGGCTTCGCGCTGGCTGCCCAGCGGATCGTCGGCCAGCATCCGCACGATGCTAGGCAGATCGGAGCGTGTGGCCCGCCGAATCGTGATCGACAATGGCGCGGCTGTGTTACTCACGGCTGACTCCCTGCATGTGCTCTGATTCCTCGATCGCGCACGCGCCAATCATATACTGCGCTAGATCGCGCGACTCGGAATACGGGCTTTGCCTCAGCGCCGCAAACACACTCTGCTGATCGACAGGCGCACGATTCTGGCCAAGCTTGAACTTGCCCTCCAGCCGCGTGATCGGGATCTCGAAGCCAACGATCGCTTTGAGCTGCTGGGCGGTGTAGTCGTCGGGCAGGATACCGGGCCAGGGCTCGGGCTGCTCGGCCTCGTAGGTAGCAATCAGATCGTGAAGCTGAGCCACGAGCCAGTCGGCGTCGTCGCGGATCTGAGGCACGCCATAGGCATGAACCGTGACATAGTTCCAGGTCGGCACGGTGGGCTTGGTTTCGGCGGTTGGATACCAGGAGGGCGAGATATAGCTGTGCGGCCCCTGGAAGATCACCAGCGCCTCGTGATCAGACGCGAACTGCCGCCAGTGCGGATTGGCCCGCGCCAGGTGGCCGACTAGCGCCCCATACGGGCTCAGCGGCGATTCGCGCAGCAGCAGCGGCAGATGCGTGGCAAAGGGTACGCCCTCGGCGATGCCGATCAGCGTCGCAAAGCTATAGCGCCGCATCACGGCCTGGAGTGTGGGCAGATCTTCGATATGAAAGGATTTTGGAATATACATGAAGGTCCTCGATGCTTATACGAAGAACAGCTAAACCAAGAGCAAAGAACAGGCATTGGCACTATTGGACTACATTCATGCGTGTTTGTTCTGTGTTCTTGGTTCTTTATCAGGCTTGTTCCAGGATAGCGTAGTGCGAAGGCGCCGACTAGAGACATTCGTCCGATGCTCCGGTAGATCAATGGCCGGCTGAGCGGACAGGAGTGGAAATTCGCTGGAGCGTCGTGGATGGCATGCAAAAATCGGTCTACCCCTACCGCCGCTGCCGCCCTTCCGGCCCCTCAAAATCGACCACCGGTTGCCGACAGCGGCGGACCATATACGGTTGTCGAGGGCAGCAGTGTACAGCTCATAGCAGCCACATCGACTGATCCTGACAATGATCCACTTACCATAGCCTGGGATCTCGATGACGACGGGACATACGAAACGGCGGGTCAGACAGCTACCTTCTCAGCGGCCAACCTGGACGGTCCACGAACCTTCCCCATCTATCTACAGGTTTGCGATCCACACAACGCATGCAGTACTGACTCTGTTGTCATTAACATCACGAACAGCGCTCCCTCGCTCAGCGATGTAACAGCGACTATCGATCCAGTAGCGGTTGGTACAGTAGTGACAGCTACTGCCATCTTCACCGACGCTGGTGTTCTCGATACCCATACCTCACGCTGGCAGTGGGGTGACGGGAGTATGAGCAGTGGGACCACCGCCGAGACAACTGGCTCAGGTTCAACTCGTGCGACCTATCGCTACACGACGCCGGGTGTGTACAGCCTCAACGTCGATCTCTTCGACGACGACTGTGGCCTCGCGCAAGCCCCCTTCCAGTTCGTGGTCGTCTATGACGTAAATGGTGGCTTTGTAACTGGCGGCGGCTGGTTCGATTGCTCCGCATCGCGGGTCGCTTGAATCCGAAACGGTCATAATCCCCCGCGGCGACCCGGTTCCCCGAGATCAAAGTGATAGCTGCCGTGAAATGTGATGTACTCCCAGAGCAGCGGCGTCAGGTGCTGGAGGTCCGCGTCCGTGATAGCGGTCCCGTGGCTCCGCAGACGGTCCAATGCGACCAGCATATAGCGGGTGTTCCAGACCACAATCGCGTTGATCATGAGGCGCATACAGGTGGCCCGATTCAATTGACTGAGATAATCGCGCTCACGAAACAGTCCCTGTTGGCCGAAGAACACTTCCCGCGCGAGGGCATGTGCGAGTTCACCCTTATTCAGGGTGTGGTTTCGCGGGTTGCTGGAGTGCGTGGATCTCGCTGTGTAGGCAGCATAGCATGCCCAGGCCAGCACCTACCTTGCAACCGTATTGCAGCATCGGGCGCTACCAGCGCTCCATCCGCGATGAGGCACAGGCAGGGAGGCAAGAGGTTGGTACGACACGTGGTGAGACAACACCTGTGATAGGAACATCCGAGCGGTGGCATGACGACAGCAAGCCACAGCATGACGGGCAAACTAGAACGTACCGAGCAAGGAACAAGCAGTTCACAAAGCCATGGGTGGTATGCAGCGTATCACCACGGGAGGACGCGGGCGGAACAAGCTGATGGGAATGATACGGAGTTTGCTTGTTGAATAACCCTGGAAGGCGGAGTGCTCGCCTGGAGGATCGCCTTCTCGCAACCCGTGTCAACTCGATGGGCGAGTAGCTCAGCACCGTGGTATCGACACGGTTCCTGGGAGAGTAGCTGTGTTCGGTACGCTTCCAGCGAACACTGGAGAGAGGTAGGCACACACTGCGGTTGACCGGGGATGCGGCGGAGGCGGCTGTTCTCGCAGGATACACCTCGGCGTGGGAGCGGCTCCACGCAGCGCCTTGTTCGGCCTTGCACCACTATGGTCGCCGTTCGCTGCGGCCAACCCGTCGAGCCGAGTCGTCGAAAGCGGCGCCGAAGATTCTGGCAGGAGGCGCGGTCTCTGGATTGGCTGCCGCTGCTCAGACCGCTCGAACTTCGGCGAGCCGCTTGGCTGCGAACGTATCGGCGCCGCTCGGGTCCCAGCAGACGGCGGCTTCCCAGGCGGCCGACGCTTGCGCAGCGATGTCGTGCACCTCGTCGTCGAGACTAGCGGCATTGTGGGGCAGCACCAGGTCGAGGTCGGGGACGTCGACGTGTGCCTCGTCCCAGTCGATCAGCGCGACCCGATCGGCGGTCATGCGGATGTTGCGCGGATTGGGGTCGCCGTGGACGACGCAGGTCTGACGTCCGACGAGCCGCGTCCAGGCCGCTCGGCAGCGCGCAACGCCCTCAGGCGGCATCGCGCCGAGGTCGATCTTGGTCCCGGTCTCGACATGCAGGAGGTCGGTTGACGATCGCCAGCCCGGGCGCTGCGGCCACCCCGCCGTCAACTGATGCAGCTGGCGGAGCGTGTCGGCCACGCGACGCCAGTCAGCTTCCGTCGAGGGCGGTTCGCCCTCGACGTAGGTCATCACCACCACGCCGTCGGCGAACAGCCGGCCGGCCGTCGTCGGGATCGGCACCGGCACGGTCAGACCGGCACGGTCGAGGCGTACGAGGAGCTCGGTCTCCCACGTGAGATCAGCGTCCCTCCTGGCACCGCGACGAGCGACCGCGAGCTGCCCGTTGACGCGCACGCTCCACACGTCGTTGGCCACTCCGCCAGCGAGCGGTTCGATGCGAGCGACGTCGTCACCCACTGCTCGAGTGCCTCCCATCCCATTGGTCACATCCTCCCCTTCACGCGTGGCAAGATCACGCCCTATCGACACAAACGAAATGCTTTCCATTCGTCGGCATAACGGTTGAGCTAAGCCGCCCCAAAGCGTAGCGGAGGGGTCGGCTTGAGCGATTGGTTCGAGCGCCCGGCGAGTGGCCTGCGACTATTCGATTTTGACATAGGCCATTTCCAAGTCTTTTCTCCAGGTTGTCCCTTGGTCCTCAGACGCCTCGGCGACAGAGTGCAGGCCATCGCTCGTGATCTCCAAGGTAAGCCGTTGATGCATATCATTGTCTTGGCGCTGGAAAACCATTTTCTGGCCGTCAAAGCATGC
>DASWTW010000168.1:0-22750 GCA_036401895.1 Herpetosiphonaceae bacterium
AGCCATAGTGTTGGTCTTGCCGATGCCCTAATAGCGGCTACTGTCGAGCATCATCAAGCTACGCTGGTAACACTCAATAACAAGCACTTTCCAATGCTTACCAATGTCGTTGTTCCATATCAGAAACCATGACCAACAACAAGGACGCTCGTGTGAGCGTCCTCGTTGATTCGGGCTGCTCAACAGTCAGATTGACAGTAATCGAAATAATCCGTCTTTTCTTCGTGTTATGACAATTCAGTGCCTTATAGCGCTTGATCGAGCACGTCAATCCTTGTACTCTACATGCTAGAGTGGAGGTTTTGAAAATGGCAACAGCACATATCGAACTTTCGGAGCAAGAGACACAAGCGTTAGAACGACTCGCTCAGCATACAGGGAAAACACAAGCTGAGCTGTTACATGAAGCGGTTGCTGAGCTTCTCGCACACGTGGATACAAGCGACCGCCTCAATGTGCTGCAACAAGCGTGCGGAATCTGGCGAGACCGTGACGATCTCCCTGATGTGCAGGCGCTTCGTGCAGAGTTTGACCGATCCTTCTCGGAGTAATGAATGACCCGACGACTGCTCCTCGACACTGATGTCTTGATCGATTATTTGCGTGCTCGCAAAGAAGCTGTGACCTATATGACGAGTCTGACTGATTCATTATCAATGTCTGTGATCACTGTTGCTGAGCTCTATGCTGGTGTGCGAGACGGAGCAGAGAGGGTAGCATTGGAGGTATTCCTTCGAGCATTTCTGATCTTGCCAATCAGCCATAAGATTGCGGTCAAAGGTGGACTGTATCGGCGAGATTACGGCAAAAGCCATAGTGTTGGTCTTCCCGATGCGCTAATTGCGGCTACCGTTGAGCACCATCAGGCTACTCTAGTAACACTCAATAATAAGCACTTTCCGATGCTTACCAACCTTGTTGTCCCATATCAGAAACCATGACCAACAAAAAGGACGCTCGTGTGAGCGTCCTCGTTGATTCCTGCTTCCGCTCATCTCACCGCGCTGTCCAGCCCAGGTCGATGTTATGCGCAGCGCCGGTGATCGCGCTGGCTCGATTGGAGGCCAGAAACAGCGCTAGCTCGGCCACCTCCGACGGCTCGATCAGCCGTTTGATCGCGGCGGGCTCCAGCATCACCCGCTCGATCACCTCCGCCTCGGGAATGCCGCGCGACTCGGCCTGCGCTTTGATCTGGCCCTCGACCAGCGGCGTGCGCACGTAGGCCGGGCAGATCGCGTTGACGGTGACGCCCTGCGCGCCAACTTCCAGCGCGACAGTTTTCGTCAGGCCGAGCAAGCCATGTTTGGCGCTGATATACGCCGACTTGTACGGGCTGGCGACCTGTCCATGCACGCTGGCAATATTGATGATCCGGCCCCAGCTCTGCGCTTTCATCCCCGGCAGCAGATACTTGATCAGCTGGAACGGCGCGGTCAGCAGCACCTGGATCATGCGATTCCAGGTCTCCTCGGGAAACTCGTCGACCGGCGCGATATGCTGAAAGCCCGCATTGTTGACCAGAATATCCACACGCCCAGCCACCGCCAGCGCCTCGTCGGCCAGCCCTCGCGCCTGCGCCTGATCCGTCAGATCCGCCTGCGCAAACACACCGTCGATCGCATCCGCGACCTGCTGTGCAGCGGGATGAATGTCGTGGACGATAACCTTCGCGCCTTCACGAGCGAACGTTTCGGCGATCGCGCGCCCAATGCCGCTGCCGGCGCCGGTGACCAGCGCCACTTTGCCTGTCAAACTCATACGGCGACTCCCTCCTCGGTCGAGCGCTCGTTGGTGCCGTAGCGCGCGCGCAGCTCGGGCTTGAGCACTTTGCCGCTGGATGTGTGCGGCAGCTCCGGCAGAAACAGCACCGACTTCGGAACTTTGTAGCGCGCCAGACGCTCCCGGCAATGCCGCAGCAGATCGTCGGCGGTCAGCGTCAGATCCGCTCGCGTCACCACCAGCGCGCGGCCAACCTCGCCCCAGCGCTCGTCGGGCACGCCGATCACCGCGCACTCGGCGACCGCAGGATGCTCATAGATCGCGCGCTCGACCTCGGTTGGATACACGTTCTCGCCGCCCGAGATAAACATGTCCTTCTTGCGATCGACAATAAAATAGTAGCCCTCGTCGTCGATGCGCACCAGGTCGCCGGTGTGAAACCAGCCGTCTGTGATCACCGCCGCCGTCGCCTCGGGCTGATTCCAGTAGCCGGCGCAGACCGTCGGGCCACGCAGCCACAGCTCGCCGATCTCGCCCTGGCCCACAGCGCGGCCATCCTCGTCGACCACGCGCGCATCCAGATGAAAGATCGGGCGGCCAACCGAGCCGGCTTTGCGGATCGCGTCCTCGGGATTGAGCGTGAAGCAGTTGACCGAAACCTCGGTCAGGCCATAGCCCTGGCGAAACGGAATGCCGTACTTTTGATACGCCTTGATCAGCGGCACCGGACAGGGAGCGCCGCCGGAGATGAAGAAGCGCACGCTGCTGAAATCGGTCTGCGCGAACGCCGGCGTGTCGAGCAGCATCTGAAACATCGTCGGCACCGCGAAAAAGATCGTCACGCGCTCCTGCTGGATCAGCTCAAGGCAGCGCTCGGACGACCAATCGCGCATCAGGATCATCGTGCCGCCCGCGTGGAGCACCGGCACTGTGAGCACATTGATGCCGCCGGTATGAAACAGCGGCGTGTGAATAATGCTCACGTCGTCGGCGTGAATATCCCAGCCGACATTGGTGTTGAGCGAGTTCCAGACGATCACGCCATGAGTCAGAATCGCGCCTTTGGGCCGCCCGGTCGTGCCCGAGGTGTAAAGGATCAGATGCGGATCGTCGAGATCGACCTCTTCCTCGATCGGCGTGCTGTCAGCCTGCGCGATCAGATCGTCGTAGCTCGGCGCGGCTCCATCGTCGGCACCGCCCAGCCAGAGCAGCGTCTCGACCGGCGCCTGCGCCTGCACATCGCGAACGACCGGCGCAAACTCGGGATCGGCGATCAGCACACGCGGCGAGCTGTCGCCGATCTGATAGGCCAGCTCCGGCGCAGTCAAACGCCAGTTGAGCGGCACCAGGATCGCGCCGAGCTTGCCGGTAGCAAAGAGCGCATCCAGATACTCGATCCGGTTGCGCGCCAGGATCGCCACACGATCGCCTTTGTGCAGGCCGCACACGTGACGCAGCGCGGCGGCCAGCCGGTTTGCTCGCTCGTTGAGCTGACGGTAAGAGTAGCGCAGGCCGGTTGTATCGTCGACCAGCGCTAGCCGATCGGGCGTCAGCAGTTCGCGCTTGCCGAGCCAATCGCCGATATACATAGAGTTCTCCAGAAAAAGCAGCAACGTATGGTCCGCGCACAGTCTGTCATGCCGCAGTTACAGCCAGATTTCAGCCGCGCCCCTACTGCGCCAGCCAGGTATCGAGCTGCGAAGCCACGACGCTCGTCCAGCCCAGCTCAAGATGATTCACCGCGCTGTTGGTAACCTTCTGGCTCAGCGTGCCGATGCCACCGGTATCGCCGCAGCTCGCGCCGAAGACGACGCCATCGCTGGGGCCGGTATGCTCGTTGTGGATGTCGGGAATATCGTTCGCGCCGCCGCAGTAGAGATAGGTCTTGATGCTGGCGGGTATGCCCTTGGTGCGGATCGTGTTGACCAGCGAGCCGCTCATGGCCGCGTCGATGCCGGGACTGTACGAGACGTAGCCCCAGCCGCCGTAGTAGGTCGTGTACCAATCCTGCTCGGTCGTCGACAGCCCGTAGGTGCCGTCCCAGCGGTAGAGCATCTGCTTCTGGCCGGGAAAGTAGCTGCTGCTGACGCTCAGCTCAGGATGCGAGTACCAGATGCCGTAGCACATCATCTCGGTGTGGGCTGCGGGCGCGTTGGCCGCGATGCCGCACTCGGGGAAGCTGCCGACCGAGGGCAAGATCCCGTGGCGGAAGGTATAGTCGAGACCTTTGTTAGGACCGCCCAGCAGGATCAGCTTGCGCACGCTGCCGCCGTAGGCCGAGCCGCCCGACTTATAGACCGACGAGACGTACTGCCGCGCCGCGAACGCGCCTTTGCTCCACGCCACCACATCGACCTGAGTCGCGCCGGTCTTGGACTTGATCACATTGACCGCGTCGTGGATCTGCTCGGCCCAGTAGTAGTTGTCGCCGTGCTTGTGCGGAAAGTTGATCGCGAAGACTTTGTAGCCACGACTTGAAAGATACTGCATCAGTCCGGTCGAAGGACAGCTTGTCACGCCGCAGTTGCCAAGATTCGGCGCGGCCCACGCACGATCGGCGTTATCGTTCGCGCCATGCACCAGCAGCACGGGCGTCGGCTTGGTGCCGGTGTTCCAGCCCGGCGCGTGGTAGAGCAGAAAGCGGCTGGAGTGCGGCCGGCCCGTCGCGAAGAAGGTCGCGCGCTGCCCGTCCTGATCGTTACGTCCGTCGGACAGGTACTGCTCCGCCGCAAACATCGCGCCGTTGTCCTTCCAGCGCTCGACCCTGGCCCAGCCATAGCTGACCGTGGTAAAGCTTGCCTCAAGCGTGACCGAGCCCGTGGCCTGAGTCGGCCAGGGAACTGCCAGCAGCGCGGCCAGCATCAGCCAGAAACCGACACGGACGGAACGATGGATGGGCCGAGACTGCATAGTGACCTCCTAGAAGAACCTAGAACCTAGAACCTAGAACCTAGAGTACAGAAACAAAGAACAAAGAACAAAAAACAAAGAACAGAAAGAGAACCAACGGAAGAACCAAGAATCTAAAAGATAGAACAAAGAATAAAGAATAACAGATAGAAAAATACCTAAAATCAGAGAACTAAGAACCAGATGAACAAGAAAGATTCACAAAGTAGAGAACAAAAACACTAAGCAAAGAGTGTAACTTCCCCTCGCCTATCGCAATGGGAGAGGGGGTGCCGAACGCAGTAAGGTGGGGGTGAGGGCCTGATCACGAAATAACCTATTTTATTTATCCCCTCACTCCCTTACTCATCCCCTAGGTTCTAGGTTCTTAGTTCTAGGTTCTTAGCTTCCCCACCGCACAGCCGTCGCGCTCCACGTGTAGCCGGTACCGGCGCCCGCCAGCACGATCAGATCGCCGTCGTGGAGCAGGCCGCGCTCCTGGGCCAGCTTGAGCGCCAGCACCTGATCGACCGACTGGATGTGGCCGTACTCCTCAAGATACACCGACTGCTCCTCGCGCAGACCGATCGAGCGCAGCAGCTCGCGGTGAAACGACGGCTTCATGTGCGTGATCGCCAGAAACTTCACGTCGTCGCGAGTAGCGCCGCTATTGCTCACAGCCTCGTCGATCACGCGCACAAAGTTCGAGAGCGAGACCGCACCCAGCCGATCGCGCATATCTTCGAGCTGAAGCACATCCAGCCGGTGCAGATCCTCGGCGATCGTCGTGGCGCTGGGCGGATTGAGCGAGCCGCCGCCGCGCATGACCACATTTTCGCTGAACGAGCCGTCGACCAGCACCGCCGACTCCAGCACCTGATTGCGGGCCAGGCCGCGCTGAAGCAGCAGCGCCGAGCCGCCGGCGCCGAAGTTGAACATAAACCGCGCGCGCTCGTTCTCGTAGCTGACCAGCTCGTTCTCGCGGGCGGCGGCGACCAGCAGCACGTTGCGCAGCTTGGGATCGGCGCGCATCTGATCGCGGGCGACCTTGAGGGCTAGCGGCGCTCCCGCGCAGAGCGCGTAGATCTCGTAGGCGTAGGCCCGCGTCGCGCCCAGCAGATGCTGGATCTTCGCCGCCGCCGACCACACGAAGTAATCTTTGTACTCGCTGCCGTGATAGATGATCAGATCGACCTCGGACGGCGCGACGCCTGCGCTGGCCAGCGCCTGCTGCGCCGCGCGCGCCGCCATCTGCGACGGCTGATCGTCGGGGCCGGCAATGTGCTTGCGACGAATGCCGAGCTTCTCGATCACAACCTGCTCGGGAATATTGGTCTGCCGCGCGATCTCGGCGGCGGTCTCCACCTGCGGCGGTACGAAAATACCTACCGCGGCGATACCGATCGTCTCAAAACCCGACACTTAGCGCTCCTCCATGTTGTAACGTTTCTTGGTCTTAGCGCGGCTCGGGCTCAGCGATCGTCGGATTTGCTCGAACCAGCGCACGCCGGGTCGACCACGCAGCCGGTTGAACGCGCCGACGATGCCCGCCGGGAAAAACAGCACCAGCGAGATATAGATCAGGCCAAACAGCAGATCGGTGCGCAGCCAGCCGGGCAGCAGTGTATGAAGCCAGCCACTTTCCAGCCACTGATCCAGCAGCCGAATCGTCGCCGCGCCCAGCATCGGCCCGATGAGCGTACCGATCCCGCCGATGATCGTCATCAGCAGCGCCTGGATCGTCATGTTGACGCTCAAGATCTCGAAGGTGGCGCTCTTGTCGTAGAGCACCAGCATCATGCCCGCCAGCGACGCCAGCATCGCCGAGAGCATGGTCGCCAGCAGCTTGTAGACAAAGGTGTTGTAGCCCAGCGCCTGCGCCCGGCGCTCGTTCTCGCGGATCGCCACAAAAACGCGGCCGGTCGGCGAGCTGACGATCCGCCGCGCCACAAAGTAGAGCGCCGCCGCGAAGGCCAGCGCCAGGAAGTAGAAGCGCAGCCTGAATGTCGTCGGATCGATCATTGCGGGCACCTGCACGCCCTGCAAGCCTAGCTCGCCGCCGGTGATCGGCTTGAGCTTGGGATCGTCGGCGCGGAAGAGGATAAACACGATCTCCGCGATCGCCAGCGTGATCATCGAGAAGTACACGCCGCTCAGCCGCAGCGAGAGCGCGCCCACCAGCGCGCCCAGCGCCAGCCCCACGACGATCACCGCCAGGATCACCAGCAGGATCGACGGCGGCTGCTCCCCGCGCAGCATGATCGCCGTGGTGTACGCGCCGCCGCCCAGAAAAAGCGCGTGACCGAACGAGATCATGCCGGTGTAGCCCATCAGCAGATCGTAGCTCAGCGCATAGACTGCCAGAATGTAGATCTGGATCAGCACGCCCTGCCAGAAGCGCGTGGTTTCCTCCGCAAAGGCGAAAGGCAGCCCGGCCAATCCCAGCAAGACCAGCAGCGGCAGCAGCGGTTTTAATCGCGTCATAACCATTCCTCATCCGGCGCATGAACACACATCGGCATCACACCTGCTCTAAAAACTTGAAGAACGCCTCGCGGAAGGCTTCCGGCTGCTCGATATGCGGCGAGTGGCCGCACTCCGCCAGCACAACCTCCTGGTAGCGCCCGCCGTTGGCCACGTAGCGATCGAGCGCCGCCCGCGTCTGGCTGACCATCGGCTGCGAAGGGAAGGCGTCGGCTCCCGGCCAGCCCGGCACCAGGCCCAGCCCGCCCAGCGTGCCCATATCCGACATCGAAGCATCCGACACGATCAGGTCGGAGTCGCCGCGAATCCAGAGCACAGGCACCGGCCGCGTCAGCTCAGCGAAGGCCGACAGGTTGCAGTATTTGGGCGAGAGCGCGTTGTTGACGCCGCGCACGCCCGGCGCGACGCCCGGCCAGTTGCTGACCGGCACCGCATCGCCGGGCCAGTTCTGCTCGTCGTGAACAGTCGTCAGGATCTCGTCGACAAACACATCCTCGCGCGGCGAGCGGAACGGCGGCTTGAAGTACATCGCGTTCATGACGTTGCGCGGCGAGAGCGGATTTTCATCGCTGCGATCGCCGGCCGCGACACGCCGCGCAAGCTCGGGATTGGCCACACCGCCGCCGCTGCCCGCGTAGTCCGGCGTGGTCGGCGTGCCCTCCAAGTCGCGGGTGCCGCCGAAGCCGTAGGGCGAGCCCGGCGCGCTCAGCGTGAGCGAGGCCACGCGCTCGGGATGATCGATCGCGTACTGCAAGACCACGCAGCCGCCCAGCGACCAGCCGACCAGATGCGGTCGATCCAGCTCCAGCGCCTCGACCAGCGCAAACAGATCGTCGCTAAAATCGCGCATGCCCCGCGTAGCGTCCACAGGCGCGGTCTCGGAGCGTCCATAGCCACGCATATCGATCGCGATCGCCCGGTAGCGCGACGGCAGCGCGACCATTGTTTCTTCCCAGAAGCGCGCCGCCGACAGGTTGCCGTGGACAAAGATGATCGGCTCGCCGTCCGCCGGGCCGCGCGTGATGATATGGGTTCGCAGCCGCGCCGTCTGCACGACCGACGCTTCAAGGCCGTCGAGAAGTGGTGGATTTAGCATGAGCGTACCTCTAGACAAGAACCAAGAACTAAGAACCTAGAACCTAGGGTTCAAGCTGAAAGCGCTTAATGGTACAGAAATAGAAAGACCGTCATTCAGCACGCGCTTTTTTGGTTTCCTGGTTCTTTGTTTTGTTGTTCTTAACTCTTTGTTCTTTCGATTAGGTTCTAAGTTCTAGGTTCTAGGTTCTTCTTTACTCGTTCGTCCCAAAAATCCCGCCGGGCTTCAGCAGCAGCACCAGCGCCATCACCAGCACCGTCGAGGCCGAGGCGATCGCGGTCGGCCAGCCGGACTCCAGCACCAGGTGATCGCTGAAGGTGCGTGACAGGCCGATCAGGAGCGCGCCAACCGCCGCACCGCTGTAGCTGCCCAACCCGCCGATCACAACCACGATAAACGCGAAGAGCTGGTATTCCAGGCCCATCTCGGGATACACGCCGATGAACGAGGCCGCCGCCGCGCCGCCAAGCGCTGCCAGTCCAGCGCCCAGCGCGAAGACGCCGGTAAAAACGCGCCGCACATTGATGCCCAGCGCCTCGACCATCGCGCTGTCTTGCACACCGGCCCGAATGATCATGCCCAGCCGCGAGGAGCGCAGCAGCACCGCGACGGACACCGCGATCGTCACGCCGAGCACAATCAGAAACAGGCTGTAGGTCGGGAAGCGGCGGCCGAGCAGATCAAGGCTGCCTTCCAGCAGCGGCGGCTTGATCGGCGCTTTGCTGTCGGAGCCCCAGGCCGGCACGCTGCGCACCAGCGCGTCGAAAACAAAAACCAGGCCCAGCGTCAGCAGCACCTGATAGATCGGCCGGGCGTAGAGCGGCCGAATCAGCAGGATCTCCATCAGCGCCCCCAGCCCGGCCCCGACCAGCGTTCCCGCGATCAGACCGACGACGAAGCGCAGATCGCCGCTCGCCAGCGTGACAGGCCAGTGGCCGGGATAGAGCGGATCGAGCCAGCGGCTACAGCTCCAGGCCACGTACGCGCCGACCATAAACAGCGAGCCGTGGGCGAAGTTCAGCACGTCCATCAGGCCGAAGATCAGCGAGAGCCCGGCGGCGATCAAGAAGTAGAGCGCGGCCAGCGTCAGGCCCGGCAGCACAATGCCCGTAACCAGCTTGGGCAAGCCCGCAGGCGCTTGCACCAGAATCAGCAGAAAGATCGCAAGCATCACCAGCGGGATCAGCAGCGCTCCTAGCTGTTTGCTGCCTGCCCGCCCACGCAACGAAATAGCCGACGACATACGCATACCGAAAGCTCCTTAAGCCGCTCCGAGATAGGTGTGAACCAGCTTCTGATCCTGGCGCAGCGCCGTCATCGCGCCCGCGTGTACCGTTCGCCCATCGTCGACAATAAAGTAGCGCTCGCTGATCGCGCTGGCCATGCGAAAGTTTTGCTCGACCAGCAGCACCGTCGTGTGCGCGCTCAGCTCTTTGATCGCCGCCATCATCTGCTCGATAATCACCGGCGCGAGTCCTTCGCTCGGCTCGTCGATCAGCAGCAGCCGGTTGGCCGGCACCAGCGCCCGCGCGATCGCCAGCATCTGCTGCTCGCCGCCGCTCAGCGTGCCGCCCTTCTGCGCGATGCGCTCCCCCAAGCGTGGGAAGAGCGTAAAGATCAGCTCGGAGCGCCGCTTGAGATCGCCGCGCTGGCGCTCGGCCAGCTGCAAGTTCTCCTGCACCGTCAGATCGCGAAAAATCGCGCGATGCTCGGGCACGTAGCCAATGCCCAGCTGCGCGATCTGAAAGGTGCGACGTCCGCTGATACGCTCTCCGGCGAAGCGAATCTCGCCACCACGCGGCGGCGTCAGGCCGAGGATCGACTTGAGCGTGGTGGTCTTGCCCGCGCCGTTGCGGCCCAGCAGCGCCGTGATCGTGCCTGGCTCGACTTCCAGCGTCACGCCGTCGAGAATGCGGTACTGTCCGATATAGGTTTCGATCTGGTTGACTTCGAGCAACGGAGCCATGCTAATCTTGCCTTGTTACTCAGATTTATTAGAGAGACTTTGGGAGACACGCCCAGCTTCGCCCGGCAATTACTGAGCGATCACATCCTCGTACAGCTCGCCGAGATACGCCTGCTGCACACGCTGGTCGGCGGCGATCTCGCGAGGCGTGCCCTCGGCCAGCACCGCGCCGCCATGCATCACCGTGATGCGATCCGAGATCGCCATCACCACGTCCATGCGATGCTCCACCAGCACGATCGTGCGCTGGCCCTGCTGACGCACCCGGCGAATAATCTCCATCAGCTCGGGCACCTGCTCAGCCGCCATGCCTGCCGTCGGCTCGTCCAGCAGCAGCAGCTCGGGGTCGCCAGCCAGCAGCAGCGCCAGCTCAAGCTTGCGCTTATCGCCGTGAGCCAGCGCGCTCGCCAAGGTCTGCTCGCGTCCGGCCAGCCCCACCAGCGCGATCACTTCCTCGGCGCGATCGAGGTAGCCGCGCAGCCCGGCGCTGTGCCGCCAGAGCTTGAGGCTATCGCCGCCACGCGCCTGCGCCGCCAGCCGCACGTTTTCCAGCACCGTCAGGCCCGGAACCAGGCTGGTGATCTGGTAGGCGCGGCCGATGCCCAGCTGCGCCACACGATGCAGCGGCAGCCCGGTGATGTCGCGGTCCTTGAAGAAGATCTGGCCGCTGCTGGGCCGGATCGCGCCGCTCATCATGTTGAAGAGCGTGGTCTTGCCCGCGCCGTTCGGCCCGATGATCGAGTGGAACGCGCCCTGCTCGATTGTGAGCGAGGCATCGCGGACGGCCTGCAAGCCGCCAAACCAGCGCGAAACCTGCTCGACACGCATGATTGCAGTTGTCATAGCTTAGAACCTAGAACTTAGAGAAAGTAAATAAAGGAACAAAGGAACAAGGAAACAAAGAGTAATCAAAGATGTGAACAAAGAATTGATGACGTGAGAATAAAGTTATTTCAAGGATGGACAATAATTTACAGAGCAGAAACCTTTAATCGAGAGCTATCCAGTATTTTAGATCGAAGGTGGCCAAGAACCAAGAACACTAGGTTCTAGGTTCTTGGTTCTTGGTTCTTTTCCCGTTACGGCGTCACCTGGATCGGCGGCGCGGTATCCTCAGCCGAGCGCTCCTGGAGCAGCTCGTAGAACTTGGCCTCGGGATCGTCGATGTTGACGAGCTTGACCATGTACATCGGCTGGAGCGCCTGGTGATCTTCCTTGCGGAAGGTGTAGGTGCCCTTCGGCCCTTCGAACGACATACCTTCCATAGCCGAGATCATCGCGTCGGCGTTGGTATCGCCGTTGGTCTTCTCCAGCGCCTCGACGATCGCGATGCCGGCCGCCATGCCGCCAGCGGTGAACAGATCCGGCAGCGAGTTGAACTGCTTTTTGTGCTCGGCGACCAGCCAGTCGTTGACCGGGTTCTTGGGCAGCGTGTAGTGGTAGGCGATCATACCGACCGAGCCGGTGGCGTCTTTGTAGACCGCAGGCAGCGTCACGTTATCGCCGAAGCCGGTCGCCATGGTCAGCTTCTCAAGCACGCCCTGCTCGCGCATCTGCTGGAAGAGACGCGGGAAGTTGCTGCCGGCCCAGGTCACAAACAGCACCTTGGCGCCGTTGTTGTCGGCGGCGTCGAGCACCTTTTGCAGGTACGGCGTAAAGTCGGTGGTATCGGCCGGGATCAGCACGTCGTCGGCGACAAACTTGCCGCCGTTGCCCTCGATGATCGTGCGCCACGAGGCGGCCGAGCCCTTGCCGAAGTCGGTGTCGGGCGCGATCTGCACGAACTCCTTACCGACATTCTGCACAACATACGGCCCGGCGGTCAGCGCGTCCTGAAGCGTATTGCGGCCCGTGCGGAATACGTACTTGTTGAAGTTCGCGCCCGTGATCTGCGGCCCGGCTGCGGGATCGATCACTGCGATCTTCTGATTCTCTTTGGCGACCTCGATCACGGCCAGCGCCGAGGTGGTGGAGGCGCAGCATTGCAAGATCTCGACGCCATCCTTCTCGATCAGCTCGCGCGCAAGCTGACGCGCCTTGTCGGCGGTGTTCTCGTCGTCTTTGATGATCAGCTCGATCGGCCGGCCGGCGACCTCCATCTTGCCGTCGGTGGCATACTGAAGGCCCAGCTTAAGGCCGTTGATCTCCTGCTGGCCGTAGAGCTGAAGCGCCTTGGACTGATCGGTGATCACGCCGATCTTGATCGGTGCTGCGGTATCTGTAGATCCGGCGGGCGAGGCACTGGCCTCAGCGCTGGCTTCGGGCGAGGCGCTGGCCTCAGCACTAGCGACGGGCGATGCGGCGGACGAGGCGGCGGGAGACGAGGCGGGTGAGGCGCTGGCACCGCTGCTGGCGGTATCGGGCGGCGTTACCCCTGCGCCGCTGCTACAGGCGGCCAGAATCATGGCTACCAGGCTTAGCAGCGTAAACAAGGACACAAGTCGCTTCATCGCGTGATCCTCCTAAACGGTTACGGTACGGGCTGACGGCGTGGCTGAATGACACGACATCGATTGAGGGATCGATTCGAGTGTAGAGCATAGTGTACCGAAGTTACACCAGGGTTACACGGGGGCGAAAGAACCTAGAACCCAGAACCTAGAACCTAGAGAACAAAGAGCAAAGAACAAAGAACAAAAGCAAGTACCGCTGTCCCCCCTCGCCTGCCGCAGCGGGAGAGGGGGTGGCGAAGCCGGGGGTGAGGGCCTGCCTTTGTTCGCTTGTTCGCTTGTTCCTTCGTTTGCCCGCAGGGCGGTATAATGCCGCCATGCCCGAATGGCGAGCCCACGCCAGGCCCGGAAGCGCAACCATGACAACAGAGCTGCTGGTACAAACTCGGCTGATCCCACCGCGACCACGTCGTCAGTGGCTGTCGCGGCCACGCTTGAGCGCGCTGCTTGAGCGCATGATCGACGTGCCGCTGACGCTGGTGATCGCCGGGACCGGCTACGGCAAAAGCACCACGCTGGCAGGATTCTTTGCCGCGCGGCGCTGGACGCTGGGCTGGTACTCGCTGGGCGACGAGGATCGCGATCCGGTGCGCTTTCTGCGCCATGTGATCGGCGCGCTGCGGCTGTGCGCTCCCGGCATCGGCGAGCAAGTTTTGAACAGCTTGAGCAGCGGCTGGAGCCCGGCCCTGGGCGAGCGCGCGATCGATATGCTCTGCAACGAGCTGCTCGACGTGCTGCCCCACGACACGTTTCTGGTGCTCGACGACTACCAGCACATCGACTCGGCTCCGCCGATCGGCGCGCTGGTCGAGCGGCTGCTGGCGCACGCTCCGCCGCAGCTCCACCTGGTGCTTGCATCGCGCCGCCGCCCGCCGCTGGCTGGACTGGCCGCCTGGCGCGCGCGCGGCCTGCTGCGTCAGATTGAGCGGCACGATCTGGCCTTTCCCGCCGATGAGGTCCAGACGCTCTTCGCGGCTCAGGGTCGCTCGATCAGCGCCGCCGAGGCCGAGATGCTGACCGCTCGGACGGAAGGCTGGGCCGTCGCGCTCCAGCTGCTGCAACAGGGTATCGGTGGTGAAAGCAGCGCCAGCGCCCGCTTGCTGGAGCGCGCCTCGCCCTCGCTGCAAGCCCTCTTCGACTACCTGGCCGAAGAAGTCCTCAACGTGCAGCCGCCCGAGGTCCAGCGCTTTCTGCTCCACACCGCGATCTTGCGTGTGCTGCATCCCGCGCTCTGTGATGCGCTCCTCCATCGCGACGACAGCTCGGCGTTTCTGCGCAAGCTGCACGGCGAAGAGCTATTTCTGCTCTCGATCGGCCAGGAGCACTACCGCTACCATCAGCTGTTTCAAGATTTTCTTCAGGAGCAGGCGCAGCGCCAGGCCGTCCCGCTCACCGATCTGCACCGCCTCGCCGCCGCATGGTATCGCCGGCAGGGCCAGGACGAGGAGGCGCTCTACCACGAGCTAGCGGCGGGCGAGACCACGATCGCCGCGCAGCATCTGGCGCTGATCGCCGAGAGCTGGAATCGCAGTGGACGTGCCGCCACGCTCAAGAGCTGGTTGGACCGGCTGCCGCCCGCGCTGCTGGCGAGTTCGCCTGAGCTGCTCTACGCTCAGGGCGAGGCCCTGCGCCTGCTGAGCCACTTCGACGAGGCATTGACCTGGTATCGCCGCACGGAGGCCGCCTATGCTCAACGGCGAGATGCGTTAGGCCAGAGCCAGGCGCTGCGCGGCCAGGCCCAGGTGTATCTCGACACCGTGCGTCCCGCGCCGGCCGAGACACTGCTCAAGCGCGCGCTCAAGCTGCTGGGCCGCGATCATCGGGTGGAAAGCGCGGCGCTGCTGCATCTGCTGGCCGAGAACATGACCAATCGCGGACGGGCCGGGCTGGCGGCCAAGCTGCTCGCCGCTGCCGAGCGCATGCATCCCGATACTGCCACCACGACGATCTCTGCTGCCCGTGTTGAGCTGCGCACCGGACAGATCGCGGCGGCCCGCCGACGATTGCAGGCTGAGCTGGATCGTTTGCTTCAGCCCGCCGCCGCCGATCACGCGCCCGAGGCTCATCGCGAGCCGCTGCTGCTGCTCTCGCTGCTTGAGTGCTGGCTGGGCGATCCCGAGGCGGCGCGATCCCATGCCGAGGCCGGGCTTCAGCGCGGCCAGACATTGGGCTCGCCGATCGTCGAGGCGGTCGGGCAGATTCGCCTGGGTCACAGCCTGCACCTGCTGGGCGACGACGAGAGCGCCACCGCGTGCTATGAGCGCGCCCTACAGCTGGCAGATCTCTTTGGCGTGGCGCGAACCAAAGCCGAGCCGCTGATGGGCCTGGTTCTGCTAGCCGGCATTCATGGCAATCTGTCGGGAGCCGAAGCCTACGCCCGTGAGGCGCTGGCAATTGTCGAGCGTACCGGCGATGAGTGGATGGCGGCGCTGCTCTGGACTGCGCTAGCGATCGCCGAGATTACGGCCGGCCACCAATCCGCCGAGCACGCGCTGACCGAGGCCGAGATCCGCTTCAGCGCCAGCAGCGATACCTATGGCGTTGCCGCGATCCAGCTCTGGCGGGCGATCGCGCTGCTGCGGGCGGGCGATATAGCTCACGCGGCAGATGTCGTGCGGGCGCTGCTTCAGCAGATCGAAACCTACCATTACGAGTGTCTGCTGACCCGACCAACGCTGTTCACGCCCTGCGATCGGCAGATGATCCCGCCGCTGCTGCTGCTTGGCAGCGAGATACCCGAAGTCGCGCCGATCGCCCGGCAGCTGCTGACCCGCGCCTTCCCTGGGCTCAATATCGTCGCCGAGGGGCCAGCGGCCACGACATCGCTCTACCATCCCGGCGCGACGCTGCGTATTCAGCTGCTAGGACGCTTCCGAGCCTGGCGCGGCAATGAGGAGATCGCATCGTGGAGCCGCGAGAAGGCGCGCCAGCTGCTTCAGCTCCTGATCACCGAGCGCGGCCGCTGGCTTCAGCGCGATCAGATCATCGATCTGCTGTGGCCCGACGCCGGACTCAGCACCGCCGAGGGTCAGTTCAAGGTGGCGCTCAACGCGCTGACCACCACGCTAGAGCCGCAGCGACCGCCGCACGCGCCGTCGTTTTATATCAAGCGCAACGGCACGGCCTATCGTTTCGCGCCGCCCGCCGATGCGGTCGAGATCGATGTCGAGCAGTTCGCGGCGCTGCTGGATCAGGCCGAGACTACAAGCGATCCACAGCAGCAGGTCGCGCTCTACCGGCGGGCGCTGGCGCTCTACGGCGGCGATTATCTGCCCGAAAGTTTGTATCAGGATTGGGTGACCGAGCCTCGTGAGCGGCTCCAGCGGCGCTACCTGGCGGCGGCGACCAGACTGGCCGCGCTGGTGCTGGACCACGAGTCGCAGGAGGCGATCCGCTGGTGCGAGGCGGTTCTCGCCATCGATCCCTGCTGGGAAGAAGCCTATCGTCTGCTGATGCAGGCTTACCTGCGCCAGGGCAACCGCTCACAAGCGCTGCGCATCTACGAGCGCTGCGTGCGCCAGCTCGACGCCGAGCTTGGCATCCAGCCGCTGCCCGCTACCACAGCGATCTACGAGTCGATCCGCGAGCGCGGCACGGAGGATGTTTCGGCCGGATTGTAGCGATCTGCTAATCCTCATTCGACACAGTTTCCTGCTCGCCATCCTCGATCCGGCGGTTCTGGAGCCGCGTAAACATCCAGACTCCGCCTGCCACCACGACAAACAGCAGCGGCTCAAGCAGCGCGTGAATTCCCTCGCCATGCGCCAGCGGCGCAGCGCTCACATCGGTCAGCACACCAAATAGCCACATACCAGCATATCCCTCGCTACAGCCTCGGCTTCCAGGCTGTCTGACCTGTGCAGAGAGCGTGCCAGCACGTGGCCGATATTCGGGGCAAAAGCAATGCGCCGCGAATGACTCGCGACGCATCGATCGAAAAGGTTTGCTCGGCAGTTTTAGACGCCCCGCGCAATCCTTTGCGGCTTGGGCGCCGGCTCCTGCTGCCGATGCTGCATACGCTCGGCCAGGAAGTAGCTCCCGATCACGAACGCGCCCGCCGCAAACTGAAGCCCGATGCCTTCCCAGGTGGCAAAGACGCCAAACCACAGGCCGGTCCAGTACGGCAGCGCCAGCCAGCGGATCGGATGAATCGGCAGCCAGCCCACGATTTGCAGCACATGTACCGTGTTGCCGACCATCACCAGCAGCACGCCGCCGATCATCACGCCGGTCACAATCAGCATCTTTTTGTGCGGCAGCTTGGCCTGTAGCGCGAAGACCAGCACGCCGATCAGGATCACGCCGACCATCGCCAGCGCTACGCCGCCCAGCACCACGGCGGTTCCCGCCTCAAGCACCAGCGCCTGCAAAAAGAGCACGGTCTCGAAGCCTTCGCGGTAGATGCTGCTAAAGCCCAGCGCGATCAGGCCCATATACAGCCCGGCCTGACCACCGATGATGCGCTTCTTCTGCGCGTGAAAGTTCGCCATCCAGCCGGTCCAGTAGACCTTGTGGAAGAACCAGTTGGTGATCAGCAACAGCACGCCGATCGCGATCAGCGAGACCACCGCTTCCAGCCGCTCACCGTAGCGCGCAAACGATTGCAGCACGCCGCGCATAAAGATCCAGGTCAGCACGGAAGCGCCCAGCGCCGCCAGCGCGCCCCACCACAGCGGACGGCGCAGCCTGCGGTTCTCGCCCATCTTCAGGCTGCCCATCAGCGAGGCCAGAATCAGCACCGCCTCCAATCCTTCACGAAACACGATGATCGCGGCGTTGGTCGCCACGGCGGCGGGCGCTCCGCTCTTGCTCAGCGACTTTTGCGCATCCGCCAGCTGAAGATCCAGCGCCTGGCGGCTGGCCTTGATCTCGCTGCCCGGCGCGCGCTGGCTGATCAGATGCGCCAGACCTTTGTGCTCGCCCTGGCCGTACCAGAATAGCTCTTCGATCGGCGGGATCGCCTGGGGCGCGAACGCAATCAGACGTGCCTCGGGGCCGGTCTCCAGCACCGCGTACGCCTCAAGCCGCGCGGACTCGGCCAGCTCATACTGCCCGGTCACGGCCGCCTGCTCCATCTGATCCAGCACCGACGCGATCACGTCGAAGTCGCCCGCGCTATCGCGCTTCTGCCACTCGGCGGGCATCACAGCTGTGAGCGCGCCGGTCAGCTCATCGGTCTTAGCCTGAACCGCGCCGGGCTCGGCTACTTGAGTCTGCGCGCCGGCCGCCGTGAGCATCTGCTCAAGCTCGTTGAACTGCTGCGCGATCTTCTGCGTTTGAGCGGGATCGCGGGCCTCAAGCAGGCTTTGAAGATCGCCGAACGCGGCCGCCGCGCCGTCACGGAAGGTGATCGCCTCGCGAATTTCGAGGTCGCGCGTTACGACGCCCTGACTTACACCACGGCCATACTCGACCGGAACCAGCGCCAGGAAGCGCAGCATCTGGCCCGCACGTCGCGTCTGGTCTTCGGCGCTGAGCGGCGCTGCCCGGAATCCGCGCAGTCCCTCGGTGATCGCCGCCAGCGGCGCGTCAAGCGTCGCGCCGTCGCGCGCAGCAGCACGCAGCGCCTCAAACGACTGGCTGAGCGCTGCCAGCGCTTCGCCGCCGCGCTGCTCCTGATAGAACGGCGCTAAGATCGCGAAGTAGCCCTGGGCCAGGCTGGCATACTCGACGCGCCGCGTGGCAAAACCTTTGGTATCAGCCTCCGCCAGATCGTGCAGCGCCTCATTGAGCCGCGCCTGATAGGTGTCGAGCAGATCGGCCCGTACCGAGAGCACAGCTTCGGCCGGCTGGATCGAGCCGGCAACCACGCCATCGATCGCGATCGTCGCGTCGGCTTTGGGCCGCGTAAAGCGTGTGGCCGGGCGGAACTCGCGCAGCGGCAGCCAGGTTTGCGCCGTGGTCGCGTCGCCGCCTGCCAGCGCGCTTTCGATCACCTGGTAGCTGCCGGCCAGCAGCGCCGTCCACACCTGCGCCCGTGCATCGGCAAAGGCGCGCGCATCGCCGGCAGCTAGCGCCTGCTCAGCCGAGGCCATGCCTGATTGAATGCGCTGATCGGCGGCGGGCGCGGCGGCTGTGATCGTCTGAGCAAACGCACCGCTGTAGGCCGACTTCGCGGTGTTCAAGGCAGCCTGAGCGTCGGTCGTGCTGCTCAGCGCAAACTGAGCGTCGGCCAGCGCCGAGCGAATCGTTTCCGCGCTCTGCGCGGGCGCGATCGTCTGCGCGCTGGCGATCGGTGCCAGCAGGCTGAAGATCAGCGCAAGAAAAGCGCCGAGAGCAAAGCGAACGCCGGTTTTGCCGTGCAATGACATGAGCTGCCTCCCGCCTACTGCTCGATCGGGATATTGAGCTTGGCCGCAACCTGGGAAATCTGGCCGGCCAGGGCCGTAGCGCGCTCCTGCGCCTCGCCGCCCAGCATATCCGCCTCTTCCGCCGTAAACTTCTTGCCGCCCTGCTCCTGATCGTAGACCTTGGTCACATAGGTTTTCAGCTCGTCAAGCTTCTGGCTGATCTGCGTATCCTGCGCCGCATCGACCGAGGCAACCTTGGGGCTCACGCTGCGATACACCACTTGCAGGCCGGACAGAATATTCTGGATGTCGGCCAGGCGCGAGATCACCACGAAATCGCTCTGGGTCGAAGCCTCGCCGGCGACAAAGCGCGAGTTCTTCCACGACTCGAAGTATTCGCTCATGGTCGGGATCATCACCACCAGCGCGGTGAACGCATCCGACTCGCTGGGCTGCCACTCGGTGGAGCTTTGCTGAAGCTCGCCGGTGTACTGGTCCATGAGATCAGCCGCGCCTTTGAGCATGTTGGCCTCGGGCAGCACCTCGCCGAAGTCGGTCTTGCCGTTGCCGTCGAGATCCGGCTTCTGATCGCTGCTGAACTCGGCGCGCGTGCCCCACAGCGTGCTCTCGGTCAGGCCAAAAAGATTGCCCGGCTTTTCCAGCACGCGGCCATCGGGCAGCTTAAGATCGAACGGCACCGCGCCCTCAGGATCTTCGCTGGCAGCCGCGCCCGCGTCGAGGATCACATCGTACTCGGCCAGCGTCGGCACGCCCGCCACGATGCCCTCGATCTGCTCGTAGCCAGGGCTGGCCGCGATCCAGGCCGCCTTGGCCTGCTTCAGCGCGTCGGCGACCTCGCTCGGCTTTGATTGCCACAGCGCGGCGTAGTCGAAGTTCGCACCCTTGGCCAGATCGTAGTAGCGCGTGCTGGCGTCTTTGAGCGCGGCGGTATGGCCCTTGAGCGAGCCGGCCGAGTCGACGAGATAGGTCTTGATGCCGCCAAGATCCACTTGAGCGCCAGCCGCTGCATTAGATTCCACAGGAGCAGGCGAAGCGGTGGTTTCGACATTGGCCGGCGTGCCACAGGCTGCAAGCACCAGCACGACCAGGGCGGGCGTGAGCCGGTAGAAAAAACGGACTGGCATTCCAGTCCTCCTTTAGTAAATAATTTTGGATGAAGTGAAGCTTGATATAGCTTTGGAAGCATACAACTTAAGCCGCACAGTGTCAAGTGTTTTGCCAGTGATAGTCATTATCACAAGTCATTTTACGAATGATAATGATTATCAATTCTTTACAGCTCGCTTTGCGCTCGGGTTTGTGTGCGGTGCTCATAACAGTGCCAGGAGAGTCGCAAAGCGCGTCTCCCGCAATATGCTTGACAACAGCGCTATAGTAAGGATTAGCATCAGGTAAAAATCTCGTCTCGATCTTCCGAGCTACCCTGTAGCGCAGCACACGAGCAGCCTATGAAACCAGCGCCGTTTGAGTATCACGCCCCGACGGAGCGCCAGGCCGCACTGGCGCTCCTGGCCGACAGCGGCTTCGACGCCAAGATTCTGGCCGGCGGTCAAAGCCTTGTTCCCGCGATGAATTTTCGTCTTGCGCGCCCGTCGATTTTGATCGACGTGAATGGCATCGACGATCTGTTTGGCGTTCGCATGGCCGACGACGGCAGCACGCTGATCGGCGCGATGACTCGCCAGCGTGAGCTTGAGCGCAGCCCGCAGATCGCCGAACGTGTGCCGCTGATCGCGGAGGCCATGCCGCACATCGCCCATCCGCAGATCCGTAATCGTGGCACGATCGGCGGCTCGCTGGCCCACGCCGATCCTGCGGCCGAGCTGCCCGCGCTGGCTGTGGCGCTGGATGCCCGACTGCGGCTGCAAAGCCAGAGCGGCGAGCGCTGGCTGTCCGCGTCCGATTTTTTCCTGGGCGTGCTCACCACCGCGCTGGAGCCCGAGGAGATGCTGGTCGAGATTGAGATTCCGGCGCTGCCCACCCGCACCGGAACCGCCTTCGACGAGGTGGCGCGGCGACACGGCGATTACGCAATGGCCGGCGCGGCGGCAGTCGTCACCCTGGACGGCGACGGCACGATCGCCAGCGGCACGCTGGTTCTGATGGCGGTCGGCGATGCTCCGATCCGTGTGCGCGCGATCGAAGCGCTGCGTGGTCAGCAGCCCACCCCCGAGACGATCCGCGAGATCGCCGAGTCGCTCGACGGCGAGATCGATCCCCCCAACGATCTCCACGCGACCGCCGCCTACCGCCGGCATCTGGTCAAGAGCCTGGTGCGCACCACGCTCACCCGCGCCGTGGAGCGCGCCCGGCAGTAGCCGCTCCCGATCGTTATGCAAACCGGCATATTAGCAGAAGGAATCGTCATGAAGCGCGAGGTGACTCTCACCGTCAACGATCGCTCATACACTCGCCAGATCGAGCCGCGCCTGCTGCTCAGCGATTTTCTACGCCATGAGCTGGCGCTGACCGGAACGCATGTCGGCTGCGAGCACGGCATCTGCGGCGCATGTACGATCCTGCTCGACGGCCAGCCGATTCGCGCCTGTCTGACCTTCGCGGTCCAGGCCGATGGGCACAGCATCACCACCGTCGAAGGGCTGGCCTCCGGCCCCAACGATCTCCACCCGATCCAGCAAGCTTTCTGGGAGAAGCACGGCCTGCAATGCGGCTTTTGTACGCCGGGCATTTTGCTGACGCTGCTGCCGTTCCTTCAGGAGCACCCCGATCCCAGCGAGGCCGAGATTCGCGAGGCGCTGTCGGGCAACATCTGCCGCTGCACCGGATACCAGTTTATTGTCGAGGCTGCGCGGAGTGCGGCGGCCAGGCTGCGTGAGGGGAGCGCCCAATGACGACGCAGACGATCGGCCAGCGAATCAAGCGCAACGAAGATCCGCAGCTGCTCACGGGCCAGGCCCAGTTCACCGACGATGTGCATCTGCCGGACATGCTGCACGCGGCTTTCAAGCGCAGCGCCTACGCCCACGCGGAGATCGTGAGCGTTGATGTCGCCGAGGCGCGCGCTGTGCCGGGCGTGATCGCAGTCTTCACGGCGGCCGATCTTGGCGATTTCTGGCAGCACTCGCCGCTGCTGGTGCCGCCGCCGCCCGCCGAGCATATCATCTTTAACCAGCGCACGGCGGGACAGCTTGCCCGCGACAAAGTGCGCTACGTGGGCGAGCCGATCGCGCTGGTGATCGCCGAGAGCCGCTACATTGCCGAGGACGCCGCCGAGCTGATCGAGGTCGAGTACGAGCCGCTGGACGCCGTGGTCGATCTCCAGCGTGCGCTGACGAGCAACAGCCCGCTGGTACATGACGATGTGGGCTCGAACATCGCGGCGCATGTGATCCAGCGCAAAGGCGATTATGAGATCGCTCGCGCGCAGGCTGATCTCGTGATCTCGCGGCGGATGCTCTACGATCGCGGCACGGCAGCGCCGATGGAAGGTCGCGGTGTGGTGGCGCACTTCGATCCGCTGGCGCGCCAGCTCACGGTCTGGGACTCAACTCAGGCGCCGATCCCGATTCGCAACGGCCTGGCGCGGATGCTGGGCCTGTCCGAGCGCCAGGTGCGTGTGATCGCGCGGTTTGTGGGCGGCGGCTTCGGCCCCAAGGTGATGATGTTCTATCCCGAGGAGACGCTGATTCCCTGGGCGGCAATCAAACTTGATCGGCCGATCAAATGGATCGAGGACCGGCTGGAAAATTTCGTGGCCATGACCCACGAGCGCGGCCAGATTCACGACGCCGAGATCGCGCTGACCAGAGACGGCAAGATCCTGGGCGTCAAAGATGTGTTTCTCCACGACACCGGCGCATACGATCCTTACGGC
>DASWTW010000169.1:0-63772 GCA_036401895.1 Herpetosiphonaceae bacterium
AGATCTATCATACAACACCTGTCGCGCGGGAGGTTGGCCGAAATTCCTGGCGTGTGCAAAGGCAGGGTGCTACTGACTCACGCGCGTGGTCAGCGCCTGCACCGCGAGCGCACACGCCCCGACCGCCGCGCCCCAGATCGCGTTGGTGATCAGCACCGCGACCACGGCTATCGGATTCGTAATCGGGCCGGAAAGCTGCCCCGTGAGCAGCGGCGACAGCACTGCGCTGATCACAATCGCGAACACGCCGTAGCTTATGCCGGCAAAAACAAGCGTGAGCAGCGGCTGGCGCGCTCGGACCAGCACCACGATCGCCAGCCAGGCCAGCGAGATCAGGATCGTGATCAGGATCGGGCCGAATGGACGACCAAGAATTTCCATGAGCCCGGTAATACTCAGCACGGGCCGGATCAAAGCCAGCGCGCCGAGACCGACGATCAGCGGCCAGTGAAGTTGCCTGAGATTCATGTGGGTATCCTTGTGGATCAGCTTTGCCAACAGTTCATGCGCTGATCGTACGGCGGCAGCTGCGTTAGCGCATCGGCTTAGGAGCGCTGCTTGATGTCGCAGATTGTTGACAGCGCCATACGTCGATAAGCGACCGGCATACGCGCCTGGTGGAGACAGCTCAGCGGCGACCGATCGGGTACACTACAGGCTATGCAGCGAATGATTGATCACATTCAGCCAGCCGCTTCTGAGGAGCATGTGCCGGCCTGGCTGCTGGACCTGCTGCTGGGCATCGCCGTTACGCTCGTGATCGCCCTGGTGATCAGCGCGGATCAAGGCGGCAGGCTCAATCCCGACGCGATCGCGTATGTGTTCGCGGGTGGGTTTGGGACATTGATGCTGGCACGACGCCGCTACCCGGTGGCCGTGCTGCTCGCAACGATGTTCCTGCTGTTTGCCTACTACACGCTGGGCTATCCCGCGATCGGCCTGGCGGTGCCGGTTGTCGCGGCTCTTTACTCGGCGGCGGAGCGGGGACGAGTGACGGCTGCAATTGTCATCAGCCTGATCCTGGCCAGCGTTTCGACCTATTTTCGGCTGCGCGACGGCGAGTCGGTTGCGTATCTGCTCGGCTATGAGATGGTCTCGACGGCGACACTGATGGCGGCCGCGATCGCGCTTGGCGACAGCACCCGCTCACGGCGGGCGCTGCGCGCTGAGCAGGAGCAGATCGCGCGGCTGATCGAGCAGGAGCACGCATATCGCGCTGAGCAGCGAGTACAGGCTGAGCGTGTGCGCATGGCCCGCGATCTTCACGACATCATCGGGCACAGCATCTCGGTGATCTCGCTCCACGCCGACGTTGCCCGCGAGGCCATCGGCGGCGACAACGACCAGGCGCGGCAAGCGCTGGCCCATATCCGCGCCGCCAGCTCCGCGACCATGCGCGAGCTGCGTACGACGGTCAAGCTGCTGCGCAGTCCTGCCGGCGAGCAGGCCGATCCATCGATCGCCTCGCTGGCACATCTGCCCACGCTGATCGAAAGCGCGACCGCCGGCGGCCTGCATCTGGATGTTCAGCTCGACGGCGACCTCGACTCGCTGCCGGCGACAGTTCAGGTGGCGGTGTATCGGATCATTCAGGAGGCGCTGACCAATATGTTGCGTCACGCAGCCGCGACACAGGCTGCGCTCACGATCGCCGTCGACGCGAACCTGCTCCAGCTGCGGATCGTCGATAATGGCCAGGGAGCATGCGGCGCGATCGTTCCTGGGAGCGGGATCGCCGGGATGCGTGAGCGAGCGCGGCTGCTCGGCGGCACGCTCGCCGCACATTCATGCGCGTCGGGCGGCTTTGAAGTGCGGGCCACATTCCCGCTGGTGGATGCGCGATGATCACGGTGGTGCTGATCGATGATCAAGCGCTGGTGCGCGCCGGCCTCCGCACGCTGCTGGAGCGCGATCCCGAGATCAGCGTCGTGGGCGAGGCCGATAACGGCCGCAGCGGAGTTCAGCTCGTGCAGCGAGCCAGGCCCGATGTGGTGCTGATGGATATTCGGATGCCTGGTATGGACGGCCTTCAGGCAACCCACCAGATCGTGAGTGACGCGGAGCTGCATGCAACCAAAGTGATCGTGCTGACGACGTTTGACGACGACGACGACATCCAGGCAGCGATCCGAGCGGGAGCGGCCGGCTATCTGCTGAAAGATCTTTCGCCCGAGGAGCTGCGCCGCGCTGTGCATATCGTCGCCGGCGGCGAGGCGCTGCTGGCGCCCACGATCACACGACGTGTCATGCAGCGGCTCGCCGCAACCTCCGGCACGACGCGTCCACAGCTGCTGGCCGAGCTTACCGAGCGCGAGCGTGAGATTCTGCGCCACATCGGCCTTGGCGAGTCTAACGACGAGATCGCCGACAGCCTGATCATCAGCCCGGCTACAGCGCGAACCTACGTCAGCCGGCTGCTGGCCAAGCTCAACGCCCGCGATCGGGCCCGGCTAGTGATCATCGCCTACGAAAGCGGCCTGATCACGCCCGGCAAGAGCTAGCACGATCAAGTGGAGCGGGGAGACAGTCTCATCGCAGTCTGTGTACAATACCCGTACCGAACAAGCCGCCGAACGGTTAACCTTTAGACTATGACATACAACGCCGTAGAACACAGAAACGAGGAAAAGATGCCCGCACCTGACGCCGTCATCCAACTGGTCGAACGGTTTCATCAGAACGTAGACGCATATCGCTCGGGCCGTTACAATGAAGCGCAGGTCCGGGTTGATTTTATCAACCCGCTGTTTGAAGCTCTTGGCTGGGATATAACGAACAAGCGGGGTCTACCCGAAGATCAGCGCGACGTTCTCTATGAGGATGCGATCAAAGTCCGGGCCCTCCCCAAACCAACGCCACAGCTGAGCGACTTACCACTGTTCAAGGAGCTTGCCGAGGATGCAACTCCTGAACCAGAGCCAGCACTTGATGCCGCCTCAGACGTAGCAAAGGCATTTCTCGCTAGTGGCGGTACAAAGGCACCCGATTACGGCTTCCGCATCGCTGGTGAGCGTAAATTTTTCCTTGAGGCAAAAAAGCCGGCCGTCAACATTAGCGGCGATCGTTCTCCTGCTTTTCAGCTTCGGCGCTATGGCTGGTCGGCGAACTTGCCCATAAGTATTCTTACCGACTTCGAGGAGCTTTCGGTGTACGACTGCCGGGTTGTGCCGAACCGAAATGATTCGCCAA
Source organism: Herpetosiphonaceae bacterium (assembly GCA_036401895.1). Lineage (GTDB taxonomy): Bacteria > Chloroflexota > Chloroflexia > Chloroflexales > Kallotenuaceae > LB3-1. The sequence continues at coordinate 3,190 of DASWTW010000169.1, forward strand.
CCTTTGCTCGGACCAAGCATTTCCTGTACACCCAGTATGTGGATCGCTGGGACGAGATCGCTAGTCTCTTGTCCCGAGAAGCGGTATTGAATGGGTCGCTCGATGTGGCAGCAGCCGCTGCGGAGACGCAAAAGGGTGTGGCCACGGTCGATGCGGCGTTCCTCAAGGAGATTGAAAACTGGCGTGCGGTACTGGCTCACAATATTGCCGTCTGGAATACCCACCTCAACCAGCGCGAACTCAACTACGCCGTACAAATGACAATCGACCGCATTATCTTCCTGCGCATTTGTGAGGATCGAGGCATTGAGCGTTACGGCAGGCTTCAGCTTCTCGGCAAGAGCCCGCAGATTTATAAACATTTGGGACAACTCTTTCGACAAGCGGACGATAAATATAACTCTGGCCTGTTCCACTTCAAACGGGAGAAAGGCCGCCCCGACAGTCCTGACGATTGGACACTTGGTCTCCAGATCGAGGACGAACCACTCAAGAACATCCTTAGGAATCTCTACTTTCCCATCAGTCCTTATGAGTTCTCGGTGTTGCCTGTTGAACTGTTGGGTCAGGTGTACGAGCAGTTCCTGGGTAGTGTCATTCGCCTATCAACAGGCCACCGCGCTGAAGTTGAGGTAAAGCCGGAGGTTCGTAAGGCTGGCGGTGTGTACTATACGCCGTCCTACATCGTCGACTACATTGTCAAGCATACGGTCGGTAAGCTCCTTGAAGGAAAGACATCTAGACAGGCAACCAGATTGAAAATTCTCGATCCCGCCTGTGGCTCGGGCTCCTTCCTCATCGGCGCATATCAATTCTTGCTTGACTGGCACCGCGAACGGTATGTCGCAGAGGGCCCAGAGAAACATAAGAAAGAGTTGTATCCCTCCGCTGGTGGCACCTGGAGGCTTACCACCGCTGAGCGCAAGCGCATCCTTCTCAACAACATCTACGGAGTCGATATTGATAGCCAGGCCGTCGAGGTAACAAAGCTCTCGCTGCTCCTCAAGGTATTGGAAGGAGAAACTGAACAGACTTTGACTCCTCAGTTGCGGCTCTTCCAAGAACGGGCACTTCCTGATTTAGGAAATAACATCAAGTGTGGTAATAGTCTCATCGGTCCCGATTTTTATGCTCATCAGCAGATGAGTCTCCTGGATGAGGAAGAGCGCTACCGGATCAATGTCTTTAACTGGACGAACGAGTTTCCTGAAATAATGCAGGCTGGCGGTTTCGACTCAGTCATTGGCAATCCTCCATACATCTTTACACGGGAATTGCTTACCCAGGCAGAAAGAAACTATTTTTCCGAAAAATACAAAACGTCGTGGGAAAAGCAGAATACGTTTATGCTTTTTATGGAATTAATGCTCCGAATTATGAACAAAAACGCTATCAGTAGTTTCATTGTTCCTAACTCCTGGCTAACAATTGAGAGCGCGAGATTACTTCGAAATGTGTTTATCCCACGTATAACTTCTATCATCGACCTCAATTATGTGGTCTTCAATAAAGTTTCAATGGAACCTTGTATTTTCATCGTTGCCGGTAGCGATCAAGACGACTCAGTGACAGCTTTACGGGTAGGATCGAAGGACGAATTCATCAATGCAAACGTGTTTCCAGTAGACCGAGGCAGATGGTCAGACAAAAATCAACGCATAGTCTTCTCTCATGCTTCGGAGGGATCACAGATTATTGATAAGGTCGTTGCTGCGTCCCAGACAGTCGAGGATGTGTTTGACGTTCGGACTGGACTTCAAGCTTATGAGCGCGGGAAAGGCAATCCGCCTCAGACAGAAGCAGACGTTAGAGATCATATCTTCGACCGAGATCGGTGGGTGGACGAGTACAGCTTTCGGTATTTACAAGGTCGAGATGTAGCTCGCTACCGTATCGATTGGTCGGGAATGTGGATGCAGTACGGCTCCTGGTTATCACAACCCCGTGAGTTTGAAATATTTAGTCGACCACGTGTACTCCTTCGAGAGATAACATCAGAATATCCATACTGTATGAACGCAATGTATGTCGAAGAAAATCTTTTGAACAATAAAAGTATTCTCAATGTTTTACAGCCAAATAATGATACAAGTGAGCTAAAGATCCTTCTAGGAATATTGAATAGTCGCCTCATATCGCTTTTCTACAAGCAGCGCGCTGTAAAAAGTGCGCGTAAACTCTTTCCAAAAGTAGTTATAAAGAATCTCCGAGAGTTTCCATTTCCGAAAACGATTCATAAAGAACATCGGCTAAGACTTGTAGCACTTGTAGATCAAATGATCATATTACAGCAGCAAGCAGCTAATATGAAGACTACATACGATAAGGATATGAAGCACCGGCAGATTGATGCCATAAATGAGCAAATTGATCAGTTGGTGTGTGAATTGTTTGGTTTGACAGCTGAGGAAACAAACGTTGTCGTGAGAAGCACAATGAGTTGACTAGCACCCACAGCAGTCGAACAACGTGTCGCTACGTAGCCTTTGCCGGCACACGCACAACAGAAGCCCCCTGAAACTATCTGTTTCAGAGGGCTTCCGACTTAGAATAGCCGATATAAGGCTTATTGGAGCGGGAAACGGGACTCGAACCCGCAACCCTCTGCTTGGGAAGCAGATGCGCTACCATTGCGCCATTCCCGCAGATCCACGACGATTATAGCAAGCGGCACGCCCCTTGTCAATCGGCGGCAAGCGAGCGATCGTGCTGAAGACTTTGCGATTTGCATGTTTGTAATGCCCTATTTACCCTTGACACACTGTGACGCGTGCTTATAATGACTCTATGATTTGGACGGCGTGTGCGAAGCAAGTGCAAGGAGTAGCAGCATGCAGAAGACCCAATTTATCGCTGAAGTTGCAGAGCGCGCAGGCGTTCCCAAAAAGCAAGCGAAGCAAATCGTTGATACCGCGCTGACCATTATTGCAGAGCAGCTTGAGCAAGGCGAGCGCGTGGTGCTGACAGGCTTCGGCACCTTCGAGGTTCGCGATCGGCGTGAGCGCCAGGGCGTTAACCCGCAGACCAAGGAGCCCATGACCATCGCCGCCACGCGAACGCCGGGATTTTCGGCAAGCAACAGCTTTAAGAGCGTGATCCGCGGCACGAAATCGGCTCAAGATCTTCAGCGGGAAATGGAATAAACAGTTCGGCTCACGGCCGGACGCTACGAGAAGGAGGATTCAATGGCAAGTGCTCAGCAGTGGAACAAGCAGCCAGACATGGCGATCGATACGAATACCGATTACTACGCAGTTTTCCATACGGCCAGCGGCACCATGCGCGCCAAACTCTACGCACAAGAAGCGCCGATCACCGTCAACAACTTTGTGTTTCTGGCACGCCAGGGCTTCTACAACGGCGTGAAGTTCCATCGGATTATCAAAAACTTCATGATCCAGGGCGGCGATCCGACCGGCACCGGCCGGGGTGGTCCCGGCTATCGCTTCAACGACGAGAAAATTCCCAATCATCTCAACTACCTGCGCGGCACCCTGGCGATGGCCAATGCCGGCCCGAACACCAACGGCTCGCAGTTCTTCATCATCCACCAGGACTACCCGCTGCCCAAAAACTACACGATCTTCGGCATCCTGACCGATGGCCTGGACGTTCTGGATAGCCTGGCCGGCACGCCGACGACCGGCCCGGAGCGCTCGACGCCGACCAAAGACGTGGTCATCGATCGCGTTGAGATCGAGGAAGCGCCGCGCAGCTAGTGCCAGGACCGCGTGAGACGCACTAAGCAAACCAACGGGGCTGAGTGTAGACTCAGCCCCGTTTCGATTCCTGGTTACCGGCCGAGCTCAATTGCCGGATGCCGCCGCCTGAAGCGACTCAAAGGTCAGCTCGCCGTGATCCGCGTCGATCAACACGGTATCACCTGAGCGAAAGCGCTTGTCGAGCAGCTCCAGCGCCAGCACGTCCAGCACTTCGCGCTGGATCGCCCGCTTGAGCGGACGCGCACCGTAGCGCGGATCGTAGCCGACGCGTACCAGATGTCGCAGCGCCGCCTCGGTAAGATCGATCGTGAGCTTGTGATCGCTCAGCCGCCGGGTGACCAGCGCAACCTGAAGCCTGACGATCTCGGCGATCTGGGCCTGGCTGAGCGCATGGAAGATCGTCACGTCGTCGACGCGGTTGAGGAACTCGGGCGGGAAAAAGCCTTGCAGTGCATCCAGCACCTCCTCGCGCATCGCATCGGGATCGTCCAGCGTTTCCTGGATCACCTGCGAGCCGAGATTGCTGGTCATGATCACGACCGTGTTCTGGAAGTTGACCACGCGGCCCTGACCATCGGTCAGGCGGCCATCGTCCAGCACTTGCAGCAGCACGCTGAACACATCGGGATGCGCTTTCTCGACCTCGTCCAGCAGCACCACCGAAAACGGCTTGCGCCGCACGGCCTCCGTCAGCTGCCCGCCCTCACCATAGCCGATGTAGCCTGGAGGTGCGCCGATCAGCCGCGCGACCGAGTGCTTCTCCATATACTCCGACATATCCAGCCGAATCAGCGCGTGATGATCGTCGAACAAAAACTCGGCCAGCGCCCGAGCCAGCTCCGTCTTGCCGACGCCGGTTGGTCCCAGGAACAGGAACGAGCCCAGCGGACGATCCGGATCGTGCAGGCCGGCGCGAGCACGACGAACCGCGCTCGACACGGCGCGAATCGCCTCGTCCTGGCCGACGATGCGCTGATGCAGGTTCTGCTCCATGTTGCGCAGCCGATCGGCCTCGTCGAGCATCAGCCGGGCAACCGGAATGCCGGTCCACTTGGCCACCGTCTGCGCAATATCCTCAGCGCTGACTTCTTCGCGCAGCAGCGCGCCACGCTCCTGCTGCTGATCCAGCGACTGCACCTCGGCCTCAAGCTCGCTCTGGAGCTGGGGCAGCCGGCCGTACTCAAGCTCGGCCAGCCGGTTGTAGTCGTACTCCCGCTGCGCCTGCTCGATCGCCACCTTGGTCTGCTCGATCTGCTCCTTGAGACCCGAGATCCGAGCGATCGCTGCGCGCTCCGAGGCCAGACGCAGCTCAAGATTGGCCTGCGTCTCGGCCAGATTGGCCAGCACCTGCTCCAGCCGCTCCAGCCGCCCCTGCGCCTCACGTGTGATCTCACGCTTGAGCGCCTCGCGCTCGGTTTCGAGCTGCATTCGCCGCCGCTTGAGATCGTCAAGCTCGGCCGGATCGCTGGTGACTGCCATGCGCAGCTGCGCCGCCGCCTCGTCCATCAGATCGATCGCTTTGTCGGGCAGGAACCGATCGGCGATGTAGCGGTCGCTGAGCTGGGCGGCAGCCACGATCGCGTCGTCGGTGATGCGCACGCGGTGATGCGTCTCGTAGCGCTCTTTGAGGCCACGCAGAATCGAAATAGTATCCTCGACCGATGGCGCCTCGACGATGATCGGCTGGAAGCGGCGCTCCAGCGCTGCGTCTTTCTCGATATGCTTGCGGTACTCGTCCAGCGTCGTCGCGCCGATGGTGTGCAGCTCGCCGCGCGCCAGCATCGGCTTGAGCATGTTGCCGGCATCCATAACGCCGCCCTCGGCCGCACCCGCGCCAACCACGGTATGCAGCTCATCGATGAACAGCACGATATAGCCGTTGGCGCTGAGCACCTCGTTCAGCACAGCCTTCATGCGCTCCTCGAACTCGCCGCGATACTTGGTTCCAGCGACCATCGAGCTGAGATCGAGCGTCACAATCTTTTTGTTTTTGAGCGCCTCGGGCACATCGCCGCGCACCACGCGCTGAGCCAGGCCCTCGACAATCGCGGTCTTGCCCACGCCGGGCTCGCCGATCAGCACCGGGTTATTCTTGGTACGACGGCTCAGCACCTGGATCGTGCGGCGGATCTCCTCGTCGCGACCGATCACCGGATCGAGCTTATTGAGCAGCGCCAGCTCGGTCAGATCGCGGCCGAAGCGCTCCAGCGCCGGATAGCTGCGGCCGTTCTCGGAGACGATCCCCGGCATCTTGAAGCTTTCGCGCAGTGAGTTGAGCACCTGCACCACTTTGTCACGGGCCAGATTGAACTGGAGCAGCAGACTACCGGCCGGGCCTCGGCTCTCGATCAGCGCGATCAGCTGATGCTCGGGCGAGACCAGCTCATCGCCCAGGCGGCGCGCCTCGGACTCGGCAAAGGTGAGCACCTGAGCCAGCCGCGGGCTGAGCGCGGGCTTAACATTCGAGCCGTGCATCTTGGGCTGCCGATCCAGCTCAGCCTCGATATCACGCTTCAGCTGAACCACATCCTTGCCTGTGCGCCGCACCACCTCAGGCACGATTCCATCGTTTTGACGCAGCAGCGCCAGCAGCAAATGCTCGGGCACGATCTGCGGATGGCCGAACTCCATCGCCAGCTTTTGCGCCTCGACGATCGCCTCGCGTGCGTTGTCGTTATATTGATGCAGATTCACCCACAATTCCTTTCTCACTCTCGCGCCTGACCAGCCGATCGTTCGCTTCTGGTCACAGCGCACCGTCGCTTAGACGATCGCCGGCTGCGTATTGTTGCTTATGGTAACTTCATGCGCAAGCGCAGTCGCAGCTCCAGGCAGCTTGCCACAAGCTACGGCTGATACGATCGAAGGCCGGCAGTACCTTTAGTGCTGGCCGTATCAGCTTGATCTATCATTGCCACGGCTCGCCCAGGTGATTAAACTCAGCTCATTCAGCCCTCTGAGCAGCGTGTAAACTTCTTTCAGCTTCGGGTGCATCATGCACTACCATGACAATGCTTGTCGCAGCGCCTGTTGATATGGCTATAGCGGTTTTATCGGCTAAGGAACGGAACTATGGAAGCGATGCAGCCTGAGGCGATCAAACCGTCGACAGGAGCCGGCGTAGCGGTGAAGTATAGCAGTGCATTCAGGCGCAGGCTTGACAGCGCGGATCTTGACGAGCTGCGCAATCTACGAACCGAGGTCCGTGATCTCCAGCGGATCATCAACAGCGTGCGGGTCGGCGAAAGCTCGTTACAGGATCATGTTCGATATATCAAGAAGACGATCGGGGATATTCACGCGCTGGCGCCCAAACTGGATGCCATGGAGCGTAAGCATGGCGGCGAAGACGCGATTCGGCATCTGCGCAACGTGCTGGAGCGCATGGACGAAAATCCGCTGCTGGTCAGCCCTGAGGACACCTCGCGCGGCAGTGAGGATCTGCTGCGCTACGGAACCAGACTCGACGAGCTATGCCAGAAGTTCATCTATTGCGTGGGCGTGCTGACGATCCCGGAGCGTGTCAACGAGTGGCTGGAAAACTCCTGGCCCGGTTACTATATTCCGTTTCATGCGGTGTTTGAGGAAGAGATGCCGGTGTACGAGGACCGGGTACGCGTCCTTGAGCATATGGCCTGGACTCCCAGACTGATTCCCTACGGCATCGTCGACCCGACGACCGGCCTGATCTATAAGTTTTCCAACCGGAAGTTCTGGCTGGTCGCCAGCGTAGCTCTGCTGGCAGGCGTGATTGCAGGCGTCATTCTGGGATTGCAAGCCGCACCGAATGTCTTCGGCAACGCGTTTCTCACCGTCGAAAGCGAGCCGACTGTCTCGCTGGTTGTGCTATGGCTGGCAGTCGTCGCCGGAGTAGCCTTCCATATTATCGTCGGCACGGCCAAGCAGATGCGCAGCAACCCCGACCGGCCGCCGATCTTTGCTATGCGTTCGGTCCTGCCGATTCTCAACGCCAAGCTCGGCAACATCTTGTTCAAGATCGCGCTGACAATCGTGGGGCTGGTGGGGCTGATCTTCAGTATTGAGGCCAACAAGATCAATCTGCTCAGCGCGTTTCTGGTCGGCTACAGCCTGGACAGTGTGATCGAGCTGTTTGGCACCAGCGCGGAGCAGATGGCGGCGGCGCAGCTGGCGAGCCTCAAAAAACAGATGGGCGTTGCCGACAGCTAGACGATCGGCGCGCAGCTCCGGATAACGTCGCAAAGGTTCTTTCAAAACGAGAGAACCTTGTTGTTTTCCAGACATATCCGACCCAGCGTCGAGAAGAGTCGTGGCACCGTTCCTGCTTACCTTGTGCTCCAGTGATACGACAAGGTGTTGTACACAACACGAGGAGAAGAAGGAGAACAATATGCAGGACCAGAAGAATCCACAAAATGCGATCTTCCAGGTTGTTGACCAGATCCCTGGCCAGCTGTGGTACACGTTGGGCATCGTTTCGATCCTGTTGTCGGCAGGCTTCCAGCTGGCCGGCAAGAAGAACTGGGCCGACTTTGTCGGCAAGTGGCCGCCGACCTTCTTTGCCGTCGGCCTGTATCACAAGCTCGTCCGGCCGGGCAGCGAAGACGCCGTGGGCCAGATCCAGGACGCCGGCCAGCAGCTCCAGGAGCGCTACCGCTAAACCGCAGCACAGCACGATTATCTTTGGGCGAGGAACCTATCCTCGCCTGTTTTTATGCCCGCCGGCCGGTCGTCGCTATCAGGAGTTTATAAGTATTGAGCGGCGGTTCGCGGCAAAATACTTGGTAGAATAGGAGCAGCGAGCGCAGCTGTAGCGGCTGCGCGCAGATTTCCGGTGCATCAGCGCACCATTTGTATAAGTGTTATTGTAGGAACATACATGGCATCACACTCGAATCGCAGAAACGGGCATGGGCCCTATCGCGGCCCGGCGATGCGGCGCGGCGCAAATGAGACGCCACGGCGCTACAAGGCGCCGCCGCAGCTCCTGCACAACGTCAACGGCTCTGCCACTCGTCGTAGCCGCGTGCTGCTCTACGCGCTGCTGGCGGCTCTGGCTGTTGCAGTGCTGATCCCATCGGTCGGCGCTGCGGCCGGCGGCATGTACTATATGCAGACGTCGGACGAGCTTAAGCCACGCCTGGAAACGCTCCACGAGTATAAGCCGTTCCAAACCTCGCGCATCTTCGATCGCAATGGCACGCTGCTCTACGAGTTTATCTCGACCGGCCGCCGCGATCCGGTCAAGCTGGATCAGATCGCCGACGATCTCAAAAACGCCACAGTTGCGATCGAGGATAAGAATTTCTGGACAAATCCCGGCGTCGATTATCTCGGCATCGCCAAGGCTTTTTACCGCAACTATGTCAGCGGCGAGACAGTCTCGGGCGCGTCGACGATCACCCAGCAGTTCATCAAGCTGGCCGTGCTGACCGAAGAAGAGCGCCAGGAAGGCTACCAGCGCAAGATCAAAGAGGCCGTGCTGGCCCAGCAGCTCACGGATCAGTACTCCAAAGAGCAGATCCTGGAAATGTATCTCAACGAAATACCCTACGGCAACCTGGCCTACGGCATTCAGGCGGCGTCGCAGGGCTATTTCGGCGTGGATGCCAAAGATCTGAACCTGAATCAATCCTCGCTGCTGGCCGGCGTTCCCCAGCTGCCGACGCTCTACAATCCGATGCAGTACCTGGAGAATGGTGAGGTCTTGCGCGGCGTTACGCTGAAGAAAGACAGCTGGCTTGAGCCGACCAGCCCGCTGCCGCGTGGCATCACGCCGACACGCGCACGCCAGGTCGATGTGCTGCGCCAGATGGTGCGCAACAATATCGTCACCGAGAAAGAAGCGCGCGAGGCGATCGCCCAGGATCTGACCTTTGCCGATCAGCAGGTTAGTCTGCGCGCGCCGCACTTCGTCTTTCACGTGCGCCAGGCGCTGGAAAACGATCCCGAGATCGGGCCACTGCTGGCCAACCAGGGCGGTCTGAACATCACCACGACGCTGGATCTCAACATTCAGGAGATCGCCGAGCGCGAGGCTAAAACGCGCATCCAGGAGCTGGAAGAAGAAGAGCGCAATATTCACAACGCCGCAGTCGTGATCCAGCAGCCCGGAACCGGGCAGATCTTGAGCATGGTCGGCTCGATCGACTATAACGCCGTCAAGCCGACCGAGACCGAGGGCGAAGAAGGCAACGTGCTGGACGGCAACGTCAACGTCGCGACCCGTGAGCGGCAGCCGGGCTCGGCCCTCAAGCCGTTCACCTATCTCGCGGCCATGGAGCAGGGCGCGCTGACGCCGGGCTCGGTGCTGTGGGACGTCGAGACCAAGTTCCCGGTGCGTGGTGGAGCCAGCGACGCCAACCTGAAGAAGTGCGCTCCCGGCGCCGACGCCTACTGGTTCTGCCCCAAGAACTTCGACCAGAAGTGGCACGGGCCGCTGCGTATGCGTGAGGGCCTGGCCAACTCGCTCAACATTCCGGCGGTGGTCGCGCTCAAGCGTGCCGGCATCGGGCCGACGCGCGACATGCTGCACCGCATAGGCATCACCGGGCTGCAACGCGACGACAGCTTCTACGGCCTGGCGATGACTCTCGGCGGCGGCGAAGTAACGCTGCTCGATCTGACGACCGCCTACAACACGCTGGCTAACGATGGCCGGTATATCAAGGCCGAGCCGATCCTCAAGATCACGGATCGCGACGGCAAGGTGCTGCGCGATTTCCAGGCCGGGCCGAACGATCAGGTCGTCGACTCACGGCTGGTGTCGATCGTTCGCGATTTCATGGGCGATAACACCGCCCGCACGCCGATGTTTGGGCGCAACAACCCGCTCAATCTGTCGCGGCCGACTCACGCCAAGACCGGCACCACCGACGACTTCCGCGACGCCTGGGCGATGGGCTTTACGCCGTATGTGACGGTCGGCGTATGGACCGGCAACAACAACAACGAAAAAACCGAGCGCGTGGAAAGTACCCAGGGCGGCGGCGTGATCTGGAACCGAATCATGGAGGCGATGTTCAAAGATCCCGAGATCGATCGCTTCCTGCGCGGCGAAGACCTGAGCAAGCCGCTGGACTTCCCAAGCCCGGCCGAGTACGGCGCGGTCGAGCGCAAGATCTGCAAGATCGGCGGCAGCTTTGGGCAGCGCACCAGCGAATGGTTCACGCCCGAGATGCTCGACGGCGACACCGGCGCGAACTGCGATCTGTATCGCACGCTCAAAGTTGTGCGCACCGGCGACAACGGCGTCTGCCTGCCGCGTGAGGGCGTCAACTACGGCGATCGGCTGGTGACGATGCGTGTGTGGAACCTGCCCAAGTCGTCAGATGAGGAGAAGATCGTCGATACGACGTTCAGCATCGGCGGCGACGACGAGGAGCTGAGCGGCAGCGCGCCCCGCGAGGAGTGTGGCGAAGACGTGGGAGCCGAGCCAACGCCGGAGCCGACGCCGACGCAAGATCCGCTGCTGGCGCCCACGCCCGAGCCCGGCCAGCCCGGCGGCCCGCCGGCGGAGCCTACCGCGCGCCCGGTGCCGCGTATCCCGAACCTGATCGGCCTTGGCGAGAACCAGGCCCGCGATCTGCTGGCCAGCCTCGGCGTGACCAGTGTGGTCGTCGACTACCAGGGCCAGGATCGGCTGGGCGATCTGTACAACGCATTCCCGCCATACGCAGTCGTCAGCCATTCGCCCGGCGCAGGTACCGCGATCGAACCCGGCATGACGGTTGTCCTCGGCGTCCGCGCGCCGTAGCACCTACTACCGATGATCGTGCTGCGGGGTTGGCTGAGCCGGCCCCGCAGTTATTTAAGCCATAAAGATCGCCCTGGACCGAGCCGAAAGAACCAAAATCGCTTGACACCCGTACTTTCAGGCAGTATAGTGCAACAGCAAGGCCGGTTGAGCCGTTGGTTCCCGGCCTGTTTGTTTCTCCGAAAGGAGCGGCCCCGTTCATGAGCTATAAACTACTTATCGTTGAGTCGCCCTCCAAAGCGAAAACGATTCAAAAATATCTTGGTCCCGGCTTCAAAGTCCAGGCGTCGATGGGCCATGTGCGCGATCTGCCCAAGAGCAAGCTGGGCGTCGATCCCGACCACGGCTTCGCGCCGGAGTATGAGATCCCGAGCGATAAGTCCAAGGTTGTGAGCGAGCTGCGCAGCGCGGCCAAGAGCGCCGAGGCCGTGTATCTGGCGACGGACCCCGACCGCGAGGGCGAGGCGATCGCGTGGCATGTGCTGGAAGCGATGCGCATCCCCAAGAGCAAGCCGGTGTATCGCGTGACGTTCCACGAGATCACCAAAAGCGCCGTCCAGGACGCGGTAGCGCATCCACGCGAGATCGATACCCGACTGGTCGATGCCCAGCAGGCGCGGCGCGTGCTCGATCGGCTGGTAGGCTACCGGCTGTCGCCGCTGCTATGGGAAAAAGTCAAGCGCGGGCTGTCGGCAGGGCGCGTCCAATCGGTGGCGGTGCGGCTGGTTGTGGACCGCGAGCGCGAGATCGAAGACTTTAAGCCACAGGAATACTGGACGATCGAGGCCGATCTGCGCAAACAGCAGGGCAACGATCGCGTTTTCCGCGCGGTGCTGGTCGAGCGCGCCGGCAAGAAGCTCGGCAAGTTCGACATCGGCAACAAAGACGCGGCCGATGTGATCGTGAAGGATCTCGACGGCGCGGCCTTCCAGATCCAGAAGGTCACGCGCAAAGACAAAAAGCGCACGCCGGCGCCGCCGTTCACGACCTCCACGCTGCAACAGGAGGCCAGCCGCAAGCTGGGCTTCGGTGCCAAAAAAACCATGATGGTCGCGCAGCAGCTCGATGAGGGCGTCGACGTCGGCAATGAGGGCGCAGTCGGTCTGATCACCTACATGCGTACCGACTCGCTGAGCGTCTCGCAGCAGGCGCAGAACGAGGCCCGCGCGCTGATCGCCAGAAAGTACGGCGAGGAGTACGTGCCGGCCAAGCCCAATGTGTATAAAACCCGCACCAAGGGCGCGCAGGAGGCTCACGAGGCAATCCGCCCGACGGGAGTGCAGCGCCAGCCGGAGAATTTGCGCACCTCTCTGAATCGGGATCAGTATCGGCTGTATGAGCTGATCTGGAAGCGCTTCGTGGCGTCGCAGATGGCGGCGGCGATCTTTGATAGCACCAGCGTCGACATCGCGGCCGGCAAGCGGCTGAGCGGCAGCGGCACGCCGCCCTATCTCTTCCGCGCGACCGGCTCGGTGCTGAAGTTTCCCGGCTTCCTGGCGGTGTATAACGTCGGGCTGGACGAGGGCGAGGAAGACGAGGACAAGGAAGCGATCCTGCCGCCGCTGACCGAGGGCGAGCTGCTGCGGCTGATCGAGCTGATGGCGCTTCAGCATTGGACGCAGCCGCCGCCGCGCTACACCGAGGCCTCGCTGGTCAAAGAGCTGGAAAAGCTGGGCATCGGGCGGCCCTCGACCTACGCACCGACGATCTCGACGATTCAGGCTCGCGAGTATGCGCAGGTCGTCGAGAAGAAGCTGGTTCCGACCACGCTGGGCCGCGTTGTGACCGACATGCTGGTGCAGCATTTCTCGGATATTGTCGACTACAACTTCACGTCGCAGATGGAGCAGCAGCTCGACGACATCGCCGAGGGCGAGCGCCAGTGGGTGCCGGTGATCCAGGGCTTCTACCAGCCCTTCGAGCAGACGATCGCGCGGGCCAAGAGCGAGATGCGCGGCGTCAAAGGCGAGACCGTCGAGACCGATATTCCGTGCCCAACCTGTGGCGCGCCGCTCGGGATCAAGTGGGGCCGCAACGGCGAGTTCCTGGCCTGCACCCGGCATCCTGAGTGCAGCTTCACCGGCGATCTCCAGCGCGATGCCGAGGGCCGCGTGCAGCTGGCCGAGCAGCCCAAGCTGGCCGACGGCGAGCAGATCTGCGACAAGTGCGGTCGTCCAATGGCGATCAAGCAGGGACGCTTCGGGCCGTTCCTGGCCTGCACGGGCTATCCCGACTGCAAAAACATTCGCAATCTGGCCAAAACCAACGACGGCGGGCTGGTGGTCGCCGAGCAGGTCACTGAGCATCGCTGCCCGAAGTGCGACAAGCCGATGATCCGCAAGTCCGGGCGCTGGGGTCCGTACCTGGCGTGCTCCAACTATCCCGACTGCAAAACGATCCAGAAGCTGGATCGCAGCGGACAGCCCAAGCCACCGGCCCAGATCACCGACCGGATCTGCCCTGAGTCGGGGCATCATCTGGCGCTCAAGCAGGGACGCTACGGCCCGTTCTTGAGCTGCACCGGCTATCCGCGCTGCCGCTACATCGAGAAGCTGCCCGCCGATGGCACGATGCCGCGCATCCTGACCGACGAGGAGGTCGAGGCGCTGCCCAAGCCGGAGCCGGTCGCGAAGGCCGAGAAAAAGACGACGACGCGGACAGCTAAGACATCCGCGCGCGCTACGAGCAACGGCAAGACCACTAAGGCCGCAACCAAATCGACGACCAAATCGACGACTAAATCGACGACTAAATCGACGACCAAGACGGGCACGACGCGCACAACCAAACAGCCCAGCCGCGCTAAGCAGCCCGCCTGATTGACACGGATGCAAGCGTCTGCTAAGATGCAGCGCACGGTGATAGAGATGCAAACACAGACAATGAGTATCCAGCTGCATACACTGATCGACACGTATGCCTATGCGTATTGGCAGCAGGCATAGACGACGTGTTCCACGATCAGCGGTAGCGACTGAATCAGATCAACGAGCGTGGAACTATCCCACGCTCGTTTTGTTTTGTCCGGCGTGACCTGGCTTATGGGGGCGCGTCTTAAAAGGGAAGAACAGATACACACAGAGCATAGCTCAGAACATAAGCACTGTCACGTTATGGTTATGCGTGTTTGTTCTTTGTGCGCCCAGAGGGCACCCGGTTCTTTGTTCTCTAAAGGTTCTATTTTTGGGTAAGCGAGGCAATTAAATGGACATCGATCAACTGCTCACGCGCGGCGTCGCCGAGGTGATCGTCGAGGCGGAGCTGCGCGAAAAGCTGAAGTCAGGCAAATCACTACGGCTCAAGATGGGCTTCGATCCTTCCAAGCCCGATCTGCATATCGGCCACGCGGTCGGACTGCGCAAGCTGCGCCAGTTTCAGGAGCTTGGTCATACCGTCGTGCTGATTGTCGGCGACTGGACGGCGCAGGTGGGCGATCCCAGCGGCCGGGATCAGTCGCGCACCATGCTCACCGCCGAGCAGGTGCGCATCAACGCCGAGACCTACGTCCAGCAGTTCTTTCACATCGTCGATCGCGCTCGCACCGAGGTGCGCTGGCAGAGCGAGTGGTACAACAGCTTCACGCTGGCGGATGTGTTCAATCTCACGTCGCGCTTTACGATGCAGCAGTTGATGGCACACGAAACCTTTCGCAAGCGCTTCGACTCCGAAAGCCCGCTCTCGATGATGGAGCTGATGTACCCGCTGCTGCAAGCCTACGACTCCGTCGCGATCAACGCGGATGTCGAGTTTGGCGGCAGCGACCAGAAATTCAACGTGCTTGCCGGTCGTGAGCTGATGAAGTCGATGGGCCTGGAGCCGCAGCATGTGTTGATCACGCCGCTGCTGATCGGCACCGATGGGCGCAAGATGTCCAAGTCGTTCAGCAACACCGTCGATCTCACAATGCCGCCGCAGGAGATGTACGGCCGCGTGATGGCGATGAGCGACGATGTGATTATGCCCTACTTCGTCAACGTCACCGACGTGCCGCTGGCCGAGGTCGAGCAGCTGCGGGATTCATTGCAACAAGGAGCGAATCCCCGCGATCTCAAGATGCGGCTGGCACGCGAGATCGTGACGCAGTTCCACGACACCAATGCGGCGCGCGAGGGCGAGGAATATTTTATCCGCACGATCCAGAAGCGTGAGATCCCGGAAGAAATGCCGGAGTATCGCATCGCCAACCCAACCAGCATCGTCGATGTGCTGGCGGGCGCGCAGATCGCCGGGAGCAAAAGCGAGGCGCGGCGGCTGATTGCGGGCGGCGGCGTGCGCATCAACGGTAACCGCGTCGAAAGCCAGGACACCCTGATCGAGCCGGGCAGCGAGTACGTTGTGCAGGTCGGCAAGCGTAAATTCGTCCGCGTGGTGTCGTAATCGAACGATTAATGACGGTTATTTTGGTCGTAACATCAGTGTAGGGGCGTGATGAATCACGCCCTGAATCGTTATTTACATGCAATTTTCGGACTTGATCCACAGCTTTTAGTTTTACAAAAACAGCAAGGGCGTCATAAATGACGCCCCTACAGATTGATATTATTGAATTAATGTCTTAATCGAGCCGCTGAGTAACACCATCGGTCTCATTCTCAGAGATCGTGGTCAGCGTCGGGTCGAGCGCCAGCGACGGCGTATCGGACGGATTGATGTCCACGGTCTCGGGCCGAGCACCCTCACGCTCCACCACGACCTGCACACGCGCTACAAGTCCGGCCAGCGCGCCCAGCGCCGCCAGCAGCGGAGCCATGTAGAGCGCCGCCACACCGGCGATCGCCGCGATCGTTACCGGGACTTCCAGCACGGTGTTGCCCTCGTGCTTAATAATCAGGCGGCGAACGTTGCCCTCGCGGATCAAGCTCTGCACCTGCTCGATAACCTGATTGGCGGCAATTTCAATCTCTTCGGTCCAGGCGCGCGTGCTCGGCGTGGACTCAGGATTATTGTTGGTCATGAATTCCCTCCTAGGTGTGCCTAGCTTGAGCACGTGCCATAGGACGCCGCAGCCCTCCCAAGTGTTGCAACCACGCCGGCATCACGCCCCCTCAAAGAATAAATTTACGTTTGCGGGCGACCTCTTCTTTATGCTTCCGGCGCAGCACGTCCTGCTCGACGGGCCGCAGCGTGCGCGAGTAGGTGGAGAGAATCCGCTCGACCTCGGCATCGATCTCTTCCTCGGCTTGCAGATCTGCAATAATCACCTGGTAGACCGCTTTGACGCGATTGGCCCGCGCGTCACGTGACTGATCGGTGTAGGAAACCAGCTCGCGCTCGGCCAGCCCATCGATGATTCGCTCGGCGATCCGGCGCACTTTATCTTCACTCAGTCGCATCTACTGTTCCTTTCACTTGACTTGTTACAGGATACCACGTGTAAGGAAGAACAAAGGAACAAGAGAACAAAGGAACAAAGAAAGTACCACTGTTTGCCCGCAGGGCCGTGGTGAGGGCCTGGCTTGACACAAAAAAAGGATCGGCAAGCTCAAGCTTACCGATCCTGCTGCGTGCATGGTGTGGCTATTCGAGGTAGCCGCGCAGCCCCGCACCGATCTGCGAAACCCGCAGACGGCGCAGCGCCTCGCCCTCGATCTGCCGCGCGCGCTCACGAGTAATGCCAAGCGAGCGCCCGACCTCTTCCAGTGTCCGGCGCTGGCCGTCGTTGAGGCCGTAGCGCAGCTCCAGCACCGTGCGCTCCCGATCCGGCAGCTCGCTGAGCGCCTTGAAAATATCGCGCTCCAGCATCGTGCGGCTGGCCTGCTCCTCAGGCGGCGCGATGCGATCGTCCTCGATGAAGTCGCCGAACTGCGACTCGCCGCTCTCGCCGACCGGAGTCGAGAGCGAGATCGGCTGGCGCACTGCCTCCAGCATACGCTTGATCTGCTCCTCGGGCAGGCCCAGCGCGGTGCCTAGCTCGGCGTGCGTCGGCTCGCGCTGCAATGCGATCGCCAGCCGCTCGGCGGTACGACGCATCTGGCCCAGCGACTCGCCGAGATGGACCGGCAGGCGGATCAGGCGGCTCTGCTCGGCGAGCGCGCGCGTGACGGCCTGACGAATCCACCAGGTGGCGTAGGTCGAGAAGCGATTACCTTTGCGCCAGTCGAACTTTTCAACCGCGCGCATCAGGCCGATATTGCCCTCCTGGATCAGATCCAGCAGCGGCATGCCACGGCCCATATATTTCTTGGCCACGCTCACGACCAGCCGCAGGTTAGCCTGAATCAGCTTCTGCCGCGCCTCGTCGCCAAGATCTTTCATACGCATGAACTCGTAGCGCTCGGCGGGCGAAAGATCGCCGTTGGACTCGGCGATCGTGGAGCGCGCAAGCTTGCCCGCCTCGATCGCCTGGGCTAGATCGATCTCTTCCTGAGCGTTGAGCAGCGGCGTACGGCCGATCTCTCGCAGATAGCGAGTGATTGCGTCGGTAGCTGCGACCATCTCGTGCAGCTCGTCGACATCGTACTCTTCTTCTTCGGTCTCTACCTGCTGCAACTCCTGGGCCGACGGCTCCTCGAAATCATCAAGCGCGGCCTTGGGAAGCGCAGCAGCGCTCTCAGGAGTCGCCAAAACGTTCGACTCCTCGGTTGCAGCCCCTGACGCTGACATGCCCAGCGACTGCTCCTTCGGCAATTGCTCCTGCTTTTGCTTCTTTGGTGCCATGTTCCCTATTCATCTGGCTGCTTGGTAGGGCCAAAACAGCACATGCTAAAAAATTGCTCAAAATCCAACAAACGCTCTGTCCGGGCCTAGCTGCAAGATACAGGCCGTGGACGGCATTGGTATCTGCGCGCCTATGGGATCTGCCCGCACACAGGAATATACTCATTGCTCACCAGGGGGAGACGTGGTTGATGGCCCGGAGGCTCGTCAACCTCGCGGCGGAGCAAGGATTCGCTTGCGACAGGGCAGCTGTGCGCGAATTGGCGCGCATTGCTCTAGCAAGCCGACTCGCTTAACCTCAACCCTTCTAGCATAAGTCAACTGAAGAGTGCTTGTCAAGGCGTTAGCGGCCTGCTGGCTTGTATTCTTACAAACGCTGAATATACGGTTTAGTAACGGCTCTACGCTGAACTGGCAGAACGCAAATCTGGCTATAGAATTCTACGCAGCCACGACCGTTTTGGATTGTTCTTGACGCTTCCCGCGCCACTCACCGGATCAACCATCGCACGCCGGGTGAGCACACGCCGGAAAGCCGGATCATCCTTTCTTGCGCGCCGGCTGAGCCTGGGCCGGCGCTTTGGCCGGCGCGGCAACCTCGCCCAGATAGGCTTTGCGCACCCGGTCGTCGTCGATCAGGTTGGCGGCAGGACCGTTGATCGTGATTTGCCCGGCCTCCAGCACATAGCCGCGATCTGCGTTTTGCAGCGCCAGCTGGGCGTTCTGCTCGACCAGCAGGATCGTCACGCCCGACGCATGCAGCTCTCGAATGATCGAAAAAATTTCGCGGACGATCAGCGGCGCCAGTCCCAGGCTCGGCTCGTCCAGCAGCAGCAGCCGTGGCCGTGACATCAGCGCCCTGGCGATCGCCAGCATCTGCTGCTCGCCGCCGCTCAGCGTGCCCGCCAGCTGCTTACGGCGCTCTTTGAGCCTGGGGAAGCGCTGAAACTGCTGCTCGATGTCGGCCTGGATTGCGGCGCGATCCGTGCGGGTGTAGGCGCCCAGCAGCAGATTATCCATCACGCTGAGCCGCGTCAACATCCGCCGGCCCTCGGCGCTCTGCGCGATGCCGAGCCGCACCACCTCGTCGGGCCGCAGCCGGGTGATGTCGCGATTATCGTAGATGATCTCGCCGTGGCGTGGATTGAGCAGCCGCGAGATCGTGCGCAGCGTCGTGCTTTTGCCGGCCCCGTTCGCGCCGATCAGCGTGACGACCTCGCCCGCATTGATCACCAGACTGATATTTTGCAGCGCCTGAATGCCGCCATAGTTGACCGACAGATCGCGGATCTGAAGCAGCGCTTTGGCAGCGGTGCCGGTGCTCTCCACCATCGGTGATTCGTAGACGCTCATGCTTCATCTCCCAGATACGCCTCGATCACAGCCGGATCGTGCTGCACCTTGGCGGGATCGCCTAGCGCGATCAGATGGCCGAAATCCAGCACCGCAATCCGATCGCAGAGATCCATCACCAGCGGCACGTGATGTTCGATCAGCAGGATCGTGATATGGTACTTATCGCGCAGAAAGCGGATGAACTCGCTCAAGCCCTGCTTTTCGTGCGCGTTCATGCCCGCCGCCGGCTCGTCCAGCAGCAGCAGCCGGGGATCGAGCGCCAGCGCTCGCGCGATCTCTAGCCGCCGCTGATCGCCGTAGGAAAAGTTGCGCGCCTGGACATGCGCCCGATCGGCGAGACCGACCATTTCCAGCAGCTCCATCGCCCGCGCCGTGGTTTTGCGCTCATCCGACGGCGCCGGCGGCAGATTGAAGACGCCAAAGATCAGGCCGATCACACCACCAAGCGTGTGCGTGTGCCGCGCGATCTTGACGTTCTCCAGCGCCGAGAGCGAGCCAAACAGCCGGATATTCTGGAATGTGCGCGCGATGCCCTTCTGAGCGATCTGGTGCGGACGCTGGCCGGTAAACTCTTCGCCCCGAAAAAAAAGCTGGCCGTGAGTCGGCGGGATCAGCCCGGTGATCAGATTGAAGAGCGTGGTCTTGCCCGCGCCGTTTGGCCCGATCAGCCCGAAGATCTCGCCTTTTTCGACCACAAACGAGACGCTGTTGACAGCCATCAGCCCACCGAACTGGCGCGTCATCCCCCGAATATCCAGCACCTTCTGGTCGTCGATCGGCACGCGACGGGCGCGAATTTCTTCTTCTGTCATTTCCCAGGTAGGCGGCATAGTTTCACTCGTATGCGAAAACAATCATCGGCGACAAACGGCTCGCTAGCGGCGCTGCGCCCCACGATCGACGGGCTGTCGACTGTTCACAGGTGCCGCGCGCCGTCCTCGACGGCCAAACCAGCGCTCAAGCAGATCCGGCGTGACCATGCCCTGTGGAAAAAAGACCGTGCCCAGCGCGATCAGCACACCAAAAATGATCAGCCGGCCGTTGCGCAAAAATTCGGCCAGCCAGACCGGCAGCCCGCCAACATCGGCCAGCGCACGCAGCAGCTCCGGCAGCGCGGTGAGCGCCATACCGCCCACCACTGGCCCGACAAAGGTGCGCGAGCCGCCGATCAGCACAAAGGCCAGATAGTTGATGCTGTTATCGAAGGTGCCCTGGCGCGCATTCCAGGTGTTGAGCACATGCGCGCTGAGCGCCCCGACAATTCCCGCCAGGATTGCGCCGAGGGTGAAGGCCAGCACTTTATTGTAGGTCGGGTTGATGCCCATCGCGGCGGCCGCCAGCTCATCCTCACGAATCGCCGCAAACGCCCGGCCGGTGCGGATGCGCTCCAGACGGTAGATGAAAAACATGCTCAGCAGCAGCAGCGGGATGGCGATCCACAGATACGAGCTGCGCTCGCCGAAGGGCTGCGGAATGCCGAAGATCCCGACCGCGCCGCCGGTGATCTCCAGATTCAGCGAGAGCACGCGCAGAATCTCCACAAACGCGATCGTCGCCAGCGCCAGGTAGATGCCGCGCAGGCGCAGCGCCGGTACGCCCACCACCAGCGCCAGAGCGCCGCAGGCCAGGCCCGCCGCCGCCATCTCCGCCAGCAGATACAGCACCGGAAACGGGCCGGTCACGATAAAATACTTGGTGGACATCACCGCAGCGATATAGCCGCCGAGCGCGTAGAAGCCTGGACTAGCAAGCGAGAGCTGACCAGCCATCAGCGGCAGGTACAGCGACAGCGCCAGCATCGCCGCCAGAATCATAGAGATAAACAAGAAGCTATTCATGATCAGCTCCCGATGACACCTCGCGAAAAGCTAGACCTTTTGCACGATCGCGCGCCCGAGCAAGCCCTGCGGCCTGACCAGCAGCATAATAAACAGCAGCGCGAACGCCACCGCGTCTTTGTAGGCGACGTACTGCGCCGGAACAAACGACTCCGCCAGCCCGATGATAAAGCCCGCCAGCACCGCGCCGGGAATATCGCCCAGGCCGCCGAGCACAATCACCGCCAGCCCTTTGAGGCCAAAGGCAATGCCGAAGTACGGCCCGTTGATGCTTACGCTCAGCCCGACCAGCGTTCCCGCCACGCCGCCGAGAAAGCCGCTCAAAAAGAAGGTAAACAGAATCAGCTGATCCGTGTTGATGCCCAGCAGACTCGCGGTAGTAGCATCCTCTGAGACCGCTTGCAGCGCCTTGCCGATCTTGGTCGCGTTGATCAGATACGTCAGCAGCACCACGATCACCATCGAGACCGCGAAAATAATGATCTGCACCGTGCGCACCGGCACCGGCTGCGTGCTGGTGCCGAAGTTCACGGCAGCCGGCAGGCCGCCCAGCACCCGTGGCGGATACGTGTAGATCTCGGCGCCGACCAGATACTGGATCAGATTAACAAGTGCAACCGCCACACCCAGGCTGGAGACCAGCGTGAGCAGCGGATCGGCGTTACGCGTGCGCAGCGGACGAAACGCCAGCCGTTCCACCACCACGCCGATCAGCCCGGCCAGCATCGAGCCCAGCAGCAGCGCCAGCGGAAACGGCAGGCTAAACGGCAGCGCCAGATTGGCAAGCACGCCGTTGAAGCCGAAGCGCGCCCCAAGCAGCACGTAGGTGAAGTACGCGCCGAGCGTAAAAACTGCGCCGTGAGCAAAGTTGATGATCCGCAGGATCGAAAAGACCAGCGTGTAGCCCAGCGCAAAGATCGCATACACGCTGCCGATTGCCAGGCCGTTGAGGAACTGTTGCCAGAGTAGCGTTGTATTCATAGTCCTCCTGTCGCCGGAGCGAATACGAACATGCGCGAGTTGTGAGCGATGGAACGATCAAGCTGAGGTCGCGGGGGTTGGCCTCATAGCTGAGCTGGGAGCTGCGGCGGCAGCTTGACAGGCTGAGATAGCAGCGGCTACCTCAGCCTGCTGACGATTCTACTTCACAAAGATAAACTGTCCGTTAGCGCCGGACTCGTCCATCTTGATCTGCGCGACGTAGAACTGCTCCTGGTTGATCTCGCCCTCTGGCGTGAACGAGATCTTGCCCAGCGGCGTCTCGTACGATCCGGCCAGCACCTGCTGGTTGAGCTGCGTGCGCAGATCCGGCAGCGCCAGCGAGCTGAGCGGCGTCTTCTTGTCCAGCTCGGTGAGCGCCTCGACAAAGACCTGCACGCCCGCAAACGCCTGCGCGCTGAACTGTGGCGGCTCCTTGCTCTGCTTGGCCTTGTAGGCCTCGCGGAACTCGTTGTTGATCTCGTTGGCGGTCTCGTAGCTGTAGGCCTGCGCGATCAAAATGCCGTCGCACTGCTTGCCGCAGACCGGGAAAATATTTGTGGTGTTCAAACCGTTACCACCGATGATCTGGCCCTGGAAGCCGAGATCGCGCAGCTGCTTGACGAGGTTACCGCCGTCGGCAGCCAGGCCCGAGATGATCGCGAGATCCGGCTGGGCCGTCAGCGCGTTGGTGACCTGCGACGTGAAATCGGTATCGGTCGTCTGGAACTGCTGGACCGTCACCAGCTCCAGCTTGTAGGTATCGGTCACGGCCTGCTGGAACGTCACCGTCTCCGACTTGCTGAAGGCGTCGTTCTGAGCGAAGAAGACAGCCACTTTTTTGATGTTCGGATTGACATCCAGCGCCGCTTTGACCGCGTTCGGCGCGACGACCGCCACCGGAGCCGAGACGCGCGCGATATACTCGCCGATCTCGGGAATGCCCTTCGCCGTGTTTGACGGCGCGATCACCGGCACTTTGGCCTGCTCGGCGATCGGATCGGCGGCAAACGCCTGCTGCGAGAGCGTCGGCCCGACGATACCCACGATCTGGTTGCTGTTGATCAGCGTCTGGAACGCGTTGATCGTGCCGGCCTCATCGCCGCCGGTATCCTGGAAGATCAGCTTGATCGGCCGTCCGTTCACGCCGCCGCGCTGATTGAAAAACTCTTCGGCGAGCTGCGCTCCGATCACCTGCTCCTGGCCAAGCAGCGCCACGTTGCTGGACTGCGCCACCGCAATGCCGATCTCGATCGGCTCACCCGAGGCTGCGGCGCCCGAGCTGGAAGCTGCCGGCGAGCCGCTGGCCTCCGGCGCAGCGCTGGCGGCGGATGAAGCGCTGGCGGCTGGCGCAGAGCCGGCCGGCTGTGTGGCGCTCGTCGTATCGGTGCTGCTTTGTGGGGGCGTGCCTCCACAGCTGGCCAGCAGCGCGACGGCGACAACCATCAACAGCAGCCGGTACACAAAACGAAACATCTGACTACCTCCTCACCGAGTAAAGGCTGGTCTGCGATTGTAGCACCGCTACAGACTGAGGGTCAACTCATAAAACCCGCTCTGTGGCTACGAGCCAGCGAAATGCTCACAAGATACTCCCTGCTTGTGGTATGCTTATTGCTACTTCCGGCAGGTTATACAATCCAAGGAGGCACCCTTGCTCATCCTACGACCTTACCCGGCGCTCTCCAGCCGTCTATCTGTCTTCGAGCTGATCAGCGATATTCCCGGACATTTTCTGCGCTATAAACGCACAATGCTCGACATCAGCCATATGATCGAGGAAACCGCCGCCGCGCACACGCCCGGCTGCTCGCTGTGGGTCGGCTTTCAAAAGTTTTCCTTGTTCGCCGCCCAGGAGCAGCGCTATCGCCGGCTGGCCCAATCCTGGGAGCACTGCTGGATCTTCGGCGTGGACGATGCGCCGCTGCCTGAGTTGCCCAACATCACGCCGGTTGCGCTCTCGCCGGATCATCCGCTGACCAAAGAATGGTTTGTGGTCGCCGATGGCCCATCGTTTGGCTCGGCGCTGCTGGCGGCGGATACCAGCGGCTTTGCGATCGCGGATCGCCAGCGCCAGTTCATGGGCCTGTGGAGCGCCGACCCCGCGCTGGTGCGGCTGGCTAGCTCGCGGCTGGCCCAGGCGATCGACGAGCCCGCGCCGCTCTGGAACATCGACTGTGCCAGCACGCTGCGCGCCTACGATCAGATGGCCAACTGGCTGGTCGCGACCCAGGAAGAGCGCGCGGCACCCCAGCAGACCAGACCCGCTACGGCATCCTAAGCGCTGTCAGGTGAGAGTATGTCTCCTGGCTCCGCCTTATACGCCTCTTTGAGAGAATAGACGAAAGCGTTGTACCAGAAGCTACGGGGCATATACGAATCAGATTCGTATATGCCCTAGTTGGGCTGCTCAATCGTAAGCTCTGCTACTTGATGGCTGATATAATCATCTCTTACTGATCAAAGGATAGTTATGACCCAAGGGCACGACACACCTCCTACTCTCTATGAGCTGCCTCATGAGCTCCGTGGCGTACGAGTGTGTCTACGCCCGTATGCCGTAGGTAATGGCGTTGTTGTGCAGGAGGCAATTGAGGAGTCACGCGACCATCTACGCCCATGGATGGCATGGGTAGACTCACGAAGGACTGTGCAAGAATGTGAAATCTATGTACGGCAGGCGCTGGCGCGGTGGGTCATACGCGAGGACTTCACCGTTGGAATGTGGGACTGTTCAACAGGCCGGTATCTTGGAGGCATCTGGTGCAGCGAGATAGATTGGCGAATACCAGCGATGGGGATTGGTTACTGGGTCCGTGCGTCTGCGCAAGGTCAGGGCTATGTAACTGAGGCCGTCACTCTGCTGTGCAAGCTCGCGTTTATTTCGTTAGCCGCCCAACGAGTAAGCATTCGGTGTGATGCTACCAATACCAGGAGCGCAAACATACCGCGCCGCCTCGGTTTTGTTCACGAGGCCACCCTACGCAACGATAGCCGCAATACAAAGGGTGACCTCACCGATACACTTGTATTCGCCCTCACACGCGACGATTATGACCAGCTTCAGTGGTCACACACATAGCGTACGCCATACACACAAGTACAGCTCTCATCATCAGTTCGACACGCTGGCCGTACTACAAACTTCTTGTGAGCCTTTGGAAAGCTGCGTTGCTACACGTGCAGCCCAACACGGCGCTGCACATGACGCCGGTAAACGTAGCAAAAATCGTGATATATAATAAACACGTGTTTGATGTGGCAAGCGCATACCAATGGCGTGGGGCGCGTGTGAGCTTGGGCGTTAGCGCGTTAATCGCAATACACCAATGGCCTTAACAGCCCAGGAACGCATGTACGTTGTTGCGTTCACTTCGGCTATACGCTTGCTTCCTAAACGAGCTTATCAGCGAGTACGGTGATACAGGTTGATCGAGTCTGCCGAACAGTTTATCGAGCTTCGTCTCAGTACGGATCAAGCTGATTATCACCGTGCCGCGCATGACGAAGCACCATTTGCGGTATGGCACCGCGTGATTGAGGTGTACCCATCGTTCCGTTTCTGGGTCGCGCAGAACAAAACTGTTCCGGTCGAGATTCTTGAAGTGTTAAGTGAAGACCCCGACCCGGATGTTCGAGGTATGGTGGCACGAAAACGCAAGCTTCCTGAGCATCTGCAACTTAAACTTGCTGCTGATCATGATGTGACAGTGCGATCAGGCATTGCGTGGAATGCGAAAGCTACCAAAGCCGTTTTAGAGTATCTTGCCCATGATGTGGAACCTGCCATTCGTAAAAAAGTACGTGAGCGGTTGCACCACAAGCTGTCCTAAACTCCGTAGTCTCCCCTAGCAAGACGGTGCAGCGGATACGAGCCTACTTCACCGTTTTTCATGCTTAGCAGGGTTCGTGCTGCACGAAAATTGGAGGAGGTGGCGTGGCAGCGTCTCAGCTCAGCCGTTATAAGCCTTGAAGAGCCAGATGGAACTGCACAAGCTTGTTGAAACAGTATCGGATGAGCGATCCTTCCTGGCGTTCGTGGATGCTCTGCTTAAGGATCGGGAGCTAGCGGCGGCGGAAGAAAAGGCTTCATCATCCGGCGCGGATGAGCTACCTCAGCACCGCTGGGAAAACGTCACGATCGAAGCCTTCTTAGAAGCTGCGCACGCTTGGGCGAAAGACTCAGACTTTGGTGCCAGACAGGGCCTTAAGGCAGCTTCTCCTTGGAAGAAGTTCGCTGTGTTTCTGTACTGCGGCAAGATGTATGAGTAGCAAGACTTATAACAGGCTGTTGAGCCGGAGCTGACGCTTGTGAACGCGGCGAAAAATCACGTGTATCCTCGTCTCGCGCAGCAATATCGCTTTCGCCTTAAGGGATAGGCACGTTATGAGTCTGCACGAAAAATATGCGTGTCCGTGTTGTGGTTATACAACGCTTGATGAGCCACCGCCCGGCACCTATGGGATTTGTCCGGTCTGTTATTGGGAAGATGATGCGGTACAGTATCACGATCCCGATTATGCAGGCGGCGCGAATCAGGTGTCGCTCCGACAAGCACAGGCAAACTTTCGTACATTTGGGGCTGAAAGCCGGGCAAGTCTCCGTTTTGTTCGCAAACCAACTGAGGATGAGCGGCGCGCACAGGATGAAGTGTAAATCGACAGCGCGCGGATCAGGGCAACTGTTCGACAGATATTCACGAAATGGAACTGCTGATATGCCTTCATCGGTGCGTGATCTCCTTGCGCGTGAAGACTTTTTCGATGCAGCTATTTTGTGGCATGGCTTCACAGACTACATGCGCGACTATGAAATCATAGTCGGTGCGCGAAACGGTCCACCATACACGGATGTTCACCGCTATCAATTTATTGGATGTGTTGCAGCCATGTGTACGACGGCGCTTCCTCCAGCATCCTTTGTCCAGTCGCTTCCAGATCAGCTAGTGTATGCCGGTCCTGATTATCCCGACCAGGATGTTCCTGATGGCTTTGTGTGGGGTGTGCGCTACTCCACAGCCTATCCGGGCCTTACCTATGTTGAACAGGGCGAATATGCGCGTACCTGGTCACAAACTTTGAATTACCCGATGCATGAAATAACCCTTGAAACAGAAGCCTTTCATTTGCGATTGGTCTTTGCCGATGTCCGGTATGTGTTCGTCGGACACGATGCAGCCGCCTGGGTACGAAAAATGTATCCCATTTCACTACCTGATACGACGACCGAGGGCGCTGAGGGATAATGTGCTGCGCAAGCCAATACATCGCTGAAGCACAACACGCGTGGAGCAGATCCACACACCTGATCCTCGTCCTCGTCCAATAATCTCATCGCTCAGAGCAACCTGCGGTATGATGGACCTCTAAAGACACGCGATGTTCCCGCGTGCCCGGTGAGTGCGCCTATGAACAGGTCGATGATCCGACGACGTAGAGCGTGGCGACGGCGTATGGCCGGGCTAGTCGTGCTGATGGGCTGCGCCAACATTCTGTCCTCGCTCGTTGTGCGCGTAGAAGCCCGCGAACATGTTATGCGTATGCTGCTGCCGCTGGAGATCGAGCGCGGCTCGCGGCATCTCGCGGTCGTCGCCGGGCTGGCGCTGCTGGCGGTGGGCCGGGGCCTATGGCGTGGCCAGCGCTGGACCTGGCGCATCACGATCGGGCTGCTGGCAAGCTCGGCGATCTTCCATCTGATCAAAGGTCTGGATTGGGAAGAGGCCGCGCTGGCGCTTGGGCTCGTCGGTCTGCTGCTGTGGCGGCAGCGCGATTTTCGCGCGGTCTCCGATCCGCCGACGCTGGCACGCGCCATTCGTGCGCTGGCGCTGAGCAGCGTCGGGCTGCTGGTGTACACGCTGATCGGCGGCGTGATACTGCAATCGCAGTTTGCAGGCGGCTTTTCGTGGAGCGCGCTCTTCGCCGAGCTGGGTGCGCGTCTGCTGCTCAGCACCGGGCCGCTCCAGCCACAAAGCCATCGCGCATCCTGGTTTCTGGAGTCGTTTAGCGTGGTCGGCGTGGCGCTGCTGGCCTATCTGATCGGCGCGTTTCTGCGGCCACTGGTCTCGCTGCCGGCGGCCAGGCATGAGCACGAGCAGGCGCGTGAGCTGTTGAGCCGCTATGCGACCTCATCGCTGGCCTACTTCGCGCTGCTGCCCGATAAAAGCCTGTACGTTGGCCGCAGCGTCGCAGGCGTGATCCCGTATCGCGTGGCGGCCAACGTGGCGGTCGTGTGCGGCGATCCGATCGTCGCGCCCGAGAATCTGGACGCGCTGCTGCACGAGTTCGGCGAGCAGTGCGCGCTTTCGGGCTGGGAATTGTGCTTCTACGAAGTCCAGGCCGAGCAGCTGGCGACCTACGCCGGGCTGGGATTTCATACGCTGAAGATCGGCGAGGACGCGTGGATCGATCTTAAACAGTTCTCGCTCAAGGGCAAGCCGATCGCCGACATCCGGCACGCCGTCTCGAAGATCGAGCGCGAGGGCGTGAGCTTTCGCGTGCTGGGCCAGGAGCGACAGGCTGGATTCTCGCCCGCCGACGAAGCGGCCTGGACGCAGATGCAGTCGATCGCCGGGAGCCAGAGTCGCGCCGACTTCGAGCTGCAATTCTCGATCGGCCAGCTTCCGGCCACGCCCGATCCCGAGGCGCGCTACAGCGTTGCCCTCGGCTCCGACGGCACGACGGTGATCGCGTGCTGCTCGTGGCTACCGATCTACGCGGCTAGCGGCTGGGCGCTGGATGTGATGCTGCGCACGCCGGATGCGCCCAACGGCACAATGGAGTATCTGATCGCTCAATCGCTACTGGCCTTCCAGGGAGCCGGCGCGGCCTGGGCCTCGCTGGGCGTTGCGCCGCTAGCCGACGCGGACGTAGAGCAAGACGACGAGCGATCGCTGCTTCAGCGCGGCGTACGCTTTTTGTACGAGCATCCGCGCGTCAACGAGTTCTACCGCTACAAGTCGCTGTTTTTCTTCAAGCGCAAGTTCGTACCAACCTGGCGCAGCGTGTATCTGGTCTACAGCTCGCGGCTCTCGCTGCCGGGCACGCTCTACGCCGTGCTCAAAGTGCATCTCCCGGCGATCGGCCCGCGCCTGATCACCGATTTTCTGCGGCAGCAGGGCCAGCACAATCTCGCGCGCTGGCAAAGCTGGCTGCGCACCCGGTTTACAGCCCGTGAACATGCAGAAAGCCCGCAGCAATAAACTGCTGCGAGCTTGCTTCGATTCGGGTTGCTAAGCGCTGGCTAGTCGACGTCGTTACCCGCCGGGCCGAGCACTTCCTCGCCGCCGGGATAAACGAACGAGTCGCGCGGCGCGTAGAAGCACGAGGCCGCCACAACCTCCAGCGGTGAGGCCGGCCGCAGCGCATAGACCGGGTGGTCCGGCGCCAGGAACTCGATCGACAGTACCTTGAAGGACGTGACCAGATCGCCGATGTAGGGGTAGAAGCCGCTCACCAGCTTGTTCTTCACCTGCGTGATGTAGCGCAG
Organism: Herpetosiphonaceae bacterium; assembly: GCA_036401895.1. Classification (GTDB taxonomy): domain Bacteria; phylum Chloroflexota; class Chloroflexia; order Chloroflexales; family Kallotenuaceae; genus LB3-1. Next base: position 32,962 of record DASWTW010000169.1, read on the forward strand.
ATGGCCGGCAGCCACAAAGGTCTCGGTGCCAACTTCGGCGCGACTGCGGATGACCGGCGTGCCGTCGACCGAGGTGGTAGCCGTAACGATGTTGCCGTCAAGCTCAACCGTGGTCGAGCCGGGCGATGCGGGAACGCCGCGCTCGCCGGCGTAGGCGCGCACAATCTCCGACGAGTTGAAATAGTGGGTGAAGAAGCGGCCCGGCGTTGTGCTGTTGGGCACGTCGTAGCCATCCACATCCAGGCCCAGATAGGTCAGCGAGTAGGCGCCGAAGCCGGTCGTCTGATCCGCCGAGTCGACGACGTACTGGTTCATGTAGATTGCGTGATTGCCGGCGGGCTGGAGCTTGGACGGCAGGAGCTTAGCGCACGCCTCGGGATCGGCGGGAATCCAGCTCGTGTACAACATGCGGCTGTTGATCACGAGCTGAGGAGCGACCAGCGAATTGTTGGACATTGTGACCCTCCTTATTTGGGCTGATGCGCCGGTGATCTGCGCCAGATCGCCGGAACTTGCAGCGGACCCCACTATAAAACAAACCGATCCGGGCAACCATCCGCCTTTCGCCCAGCGTAAAAATCGACGTTTGGCGAAAGACAGCCGCTCAGCGTGTAGCGACACGCGAGGGCATGACGGGCGATGCAGATCAGAAACCAGGTGTAAGGAGAATACGGACGCGACGGTTATACGGGAACAAACTTCGTTCGCCGGTGGAGCGGAGACAGGTAGAGAAGCTTGGGAAATTTCTTCGGTGCAGGGATTATAGCGAATTACGATCGTGAAAACAATCGGTCAAAATACTGATGCGCCGGCGGCTAGACGTTGACCGCTTTGACGACCAGCACCGGAACCGGGCTCTGGCCGAGAATATCTTTGGTAACATCTTCCAACAGCAGTCGCTCGACCAGGCTCTGTGAGCGGTGCGCGCCGACGACCAGCAGATCGTACTGGCCGTCTTGCAGCTCGGCGACGATCTCCTCGATCACCAGGCCGATGCGCACCTTGATCTCGCCGGCCACACCGCTGGCGCGCAGAATCTCGATCGCCGCGTTCATGTTCACGATCTCGGGAGAGCCGGTCGCAGCGAAGGCTTCGGTGACACGCTCCTGGGGCGTGCGCACACCAAAGATCATCGGCATCTGCGACAGCACGTGGAGAATAGTAGCCGACGCGCCGGTGCGCCGGGCCAGCCGCGCCGTCAGCCGCGCATCTTCGAGCACGCTTTCGTCGCCGCCCGCGCAGATCAGCACGCGCTCGATGTGCTGGGCCGTGCCGCGTACCAGCAGCGACGAGATCGACAGCTCGGCGCTGAGCGAGGGCCGCGTCCGCAGCCGCATCCAGCGCGACCAGCGCTCACGCATCGGCCCGAAGATGGCCAGGTCGTAGTCGCCTGCCTGAGCCTCGTTCAGCAGCGCCGTGTCGGCCGCCTCCACGCGATTGACATGCCGGATCGAAGGCGCATACAGTTTGCTTGCCATGCGACTAAACAGATCGGCGGCGCGGGTTACATCGTCCAGCGCGGTGAGCAGCGTAACCGCAACATCAGGATCGCGCGCGAACGGCGCGATATACTCGATCGCTTGCTGGCTCACCACCGAGCCGTCGATATAGACCAGAAGCTTAAGCATAGACACGAGCCGATAGCATCAAGCAGCCTCATTTCGATTTCGCGATTCCCGGCGCGGCGCTGGGCCGGGAAGTTGCCGGCCTACCAGGGCCAGAACAACAGGAGGACCGGCGTGATCAGCATAACTGCAACAAACGTTCCCAGCGTTCGATTATCGCGCATGATCACGTTCAGAATCCAGATCACCGCGCGCTCGTACAGCCGGTAGAACGTAAGCAGCACGATCAGCGAGATCACCGCAACGCTGACCATCTCCACGAGCACAATCGTGAACGCGGCGGGACCGCTCATCACAAACGCGGCAAACAGCGTGTCGATAAAGGTCGTGATGTTGGCGCCCATGATGTAGGGCAGCATATTTTCGCGCCGAATAAAGCCTTTAGCCGAGAGCGGCACCAGGATCGACAGCGAGACCGAGACCGACAGCGTGACCGATGTCACCGCCATACCCAGCACAAACATCGCCATCGGCCGGTAGACCAGCCGCCCGATGCGCTGAAAGGCCGAGCGCTCGGCGTTCATCTCGGGCAGCGCGCGATCCAGCAGGCTGAACGAGAACAGCAGCACGCCGATGCCGATGAAAAAGATCAGCCACGGGAGCGAGCCGAGCCGCGTATTGACGAACCCGAGAATCGGATCGTAGATCACATCGAGAACACTTGTCAACTGCGATCCGCTGTTGAGCCGCACGCTGTCCAGCCAGCCGTTGGTCAGCAGCCAGTAGCCGATCGCCATCGCCGGCAGATAGATCGAGGCCGTGACCACCAGGCACAGCACGCCGATCGCGATGCTCGCGCCGCGCTTATGGCCGCGCAGATAGTATAAAAAGCCGACGAACAGCACAATAAACGACGCGCCCAGCCGCGAGCCGGTGATCATCGAGAACGTTTGGACGTCGGTGATGACCTTCTGATCGAAGAACGAGAGCGCGATGGCGGCAACCGGCGAGCCGCTCAGCACGCCGTAGGCGACGAGCCAGCCGAAGCCCAGCGTGTTGGTGGCATTCTTGATGCCGAGCGTATCCTTGAGAAACGGTCCGAGCGGTCCCGCGCCTTTTTTCAGCAACTCAGGCGCCAGAATGAAGAAAAAGATCGCGACGATCGCCAGCAGCGTTTTGCGCAGCCAGGTTGGCAGCAGCGACCGCTGGTTGCGATCGGGCGACACAGGTGTTGGTCCCGCCGGTTCGGCGACCACCGTTGGCGTTTCAATATCCCGCATAGATCGCTACCTGCCAGGTAGTCTGCCTTTGGCGTATCAGGGGCACTGCTACCCGAATGTGGAGAAGCATTTCGCGGGGCCAATCGTAAAGGATTCGCCCCGCACCTGCAACAGTTGCTTAGGAAGGAGAAGGCACCGGCGACGACTGTGGATTTTGTGTCGCGACGTCTACGTCGAGCGCGTCGTCGGCGTAGCGAGCATGGCCGGGCACCGGGAAGCCCGCGCACAGCTCACGGACCTCGCCGGCGATACGATGCTGGGCCTCGACATTTTCGATGTCGCGGAGCACCGCCACAATCCAGCCGGCGACGCGCTCCATCTCCGCCGGGCCAAAGCCACGGCTGGTGACGGCCGGCGAGCCGAGCCGCAGGCCGCTGGTAATCATCGGCTTGCGCGGATCGAACGGGATCGTGTTTTTGTTGACGGTGATGCCGGCCTCGTCGAGCGCTTTCTCGGCCTTCTTGCCGCTGATCTCTTCGGTTCCCTCGGAGCGACTAAGATCGATCAGCATCAGATGATTATCGGTTCCGCCCGAGACCAGCCGCATTCCCTGCTGCGACAGGCTGTCGGCCAGCACACGCGCGTTCTCGATGATTCGCCGCTGGTAGTCGTTCCACTCCGGCTTGAGCGCCTCGCCAAACGCGACGGCCTTGGCGGCGATCACATGCATGAGCGGGCCGCCCTGCACGCCCGGAAAAACTGTGCGGTTAAGGTTGTAGGTTTCGGCGATCTCCTGCGACGACAGGATCAGGCCACCGCGCGGGCCGCGCAGCGTCTTGTGGGTGGTGGTCGTCGTGAAGTGGGCGTGTGCAATCGGCGATGGATGCAAGCCGGCCGCGACCAGGCCCGCGATGTGCGCGATGTCGGCCCAGAGCAGCGCCCCGACCGCATCGGCGATTGCACGCATACGCTCGAAGTCGATCACGCGGGGATAGGCTGAGGCGCCCGAGGTGATCAGCTTGGGCCGCACCTGCTTGGCGACCTCCAGCAGATCGTCGTAGTCGATGAGCTCGGTCTCGCGATCGACGCCGTAGTAGTGTACGTCGAAGTACATGCCCGAGAAGTTGAGCGGGTGACCGTGTGTCAAGTGCCCGCCCTGATCGAGCTTCAGGCCCAGGATCGTATCGCCGGGCTTGAGCGCCGCCAGATAGATCGCCATGTTGGCCTGCGCGCCCGAGTGAGGCTGCACGTTGGCAAACTCCGCGCCGAACAGCTGCCTGGCGCGCTCGATCGCCAGCGTCTCGACAATATCGACGTATTGGCAGCCGCCGTAGTAGCGGCGGCCGGGATAGCCTTCGGCATACTTGTTGGTCAGAATCGATCCCTGAGCTTCGAGCACCGCTTCGCTGACATAGTTCTCGGATGCGATTAGCTCGATGCCGTCGCGCTGGCGGCGGGCTTCAGCCGCGATGGCCGCAGCAAGCTCCGGGTCCTGGTGTTGTAGCGCAGAAAGTGCATGGGCCATAACTTGCCTCCTTGCGTCGGCGCTAGTGTACCACGGGATGTTGATTCCTGGATAGAGGTGGAGGATTTTAAGGAAACAAAGGAACAAGCAAACAAAGGAACAACGGATCGGGTAGTTTTTGGTTCTTAGACAGGCCCTTACCCCGGCCATGCCCAGAGGGCACCCGGCAAACAAAGGCACCCAGAGGGTACCCGGCAAACCAAGGAACAAGGGCTTCAATACTAGCTTTTGTTCCCTTGTTCCTTGGTTCTTTTGTTCCGTGAAATGGCCCTCACCCCCGGCTTCGCCACCCCCTCTCCCATTGTGATAGGAGAGGAGGCAGAGTTAGACCTCGTTATTTCTTGAGTTCCCTATTTGTTCTCTGTTCTTGGTTCTTTTGTTCCGTGAAATGGCCGTCACGGGTCCCTTTCCCGTTCCTGTGCGGCATGCGAGGGGATTTTTGGTACTTTGTTCTCTGTTCTTGGTTCTTTGTTCTGCTTTTGGTTCTTTTTTGTTCCCTTGTTCCTTGGTTCTTTTGTTCTTTATTTCTGCGCCACCGCCAGCGCCTGTGTCGCGCCGACGGGCAGCATAATCGTGAAGGTCGTGCCGACGCCGGGCGTGCTCTCGACGGCGATCGTGCCGCCGTGACGCACAACGATCTGGTGGCATATCGCCAGCCCCAGGCCAGTGCCCATACCGGCGGCTTTGGTGGTAAAGAAAGGATCGAAGACGCGCGCCTTGACCTCGGGCGGCATGCCTACGCCGGTATCGATGACGCTGATGCGCACAGCGTCGGCCAGATTCTCGGTGATGATCGCCAGCGTCCCGCCGTCGGGCATGGCGTCGATCGCGTTGACGATCAGATTCATCAGCACGCGGCGCAGCTCGGTCACACTGCCGCGAATCGACAGCGTCGCCTCCAGCCGAATGTTGGAGCGGGTCAGCTCACGCCAGCGTGTCTGCGTCATCGTCACAGCGTCGCGAACGATGGTGTTGATGTCCACGATCTCGGTGTAGGGCTCCTGCTGCGTGCGGCCAAACTCTTGCAGCCGCTTGATCATCGCCGCGCTGTCACGTGCAGCCGCCTCGATCGCGCTCAACGTCTCAACGCGCAGCGGATCGGTCTCGTCCAGGAGCAGCAGCTGGCTGTTGCCGAGCACGCTGGTGAGCGCGTTGTTGAAGTCATGGGCCACCTCGGAGGCGAGCTCGCCCAGCAGGCGCATCTTTTCGAGACGGCCCATGCGCTCGTTGGTCTGCTCCAGCTCTTGGAGCACGGCCTGCATCTCGTCCAGCGAGCGCTCCGCATCGGAGCGCAGAATCCGCTCCCGCTCGAAGCGCCGGGCGTGCTCCACAGCCTGCGCCGCCTGGCTGGCGAACAGCTCCATCAACTGCTGATCGTGCGCGCTGAAGCGCCGGTCGGGATCGGTATGCGTGAGGCCGAGCGCGCCGAGCATATGATCGCCGCTCAGGAGCGGAATTGCCATCACCGAGCGCCAGGGCAGACCCTTAAACACCCTGGCCGGGTCCGGCCACTCGCGGTAATCGTCCAGCCGAATGGTTCGCCGCTGCTGCGCCGACCGCCCGACTACGCCCTGGCCGAGCTTGACGCGGGTATGCAGCAGGTGCTCAGGAATATTCACGCCGACCACCAGCTCCAGCTCTTGCGTGGACGGATTGAAGAGATTAAGCCCGGCGGTCGCACAGCCGATCAGATCGTGCGCTCGCGCCACGATCATCTGAAGCACCTGCGGCAGATCCAGATCCGACGAGAGCGTCAGCGCGTTCTCGTAGACGGCCTCCATTTCGGCGCTGCGCCGCCGCACATCCTCCAGCAGCTGCGCCGTCTCGATCGCCTGCGCGGCCTGCGCCGCCAGCATCTCGATCAGCCGCTGCGCCGTGGAGCTGAACTCTTTATTCGAGCCGGTATGCGCCACAATCAGCACGCCGATCGCGCGTTTATTCGAGATCAGGGGCACGCCCAGCGTCGCGCCGAACTGCGTATAATCAAAGTTGGGATCGTGCTCGGACCACGCCGAGTAGTCGGGCACGAGGTAGCTGCTGGTCATCTCCAGCGTTTTGCCGACCAATCCTTGGTTCCGGCTGACACGAATACCCAGCAAATGCGGCGGAATATTCACGCCGACCCGCAGCTCGGCATCCTCATCGTTGGGCAGCAGCAGATGCAGCGTGCCGCAGTCGGCGCTCAGCAGCGCGCACGCCCGATCGACGATCGCCTGAAGCACCGCCTCAAGATCGTGGTGGGCGTTGATGTCGAGCGCGGTTTGATAAACCAGCTCAAGCTCATGGCGGCGCTGCGCCTCCTCCATCCACAGATTCGCCTGACGCAGCGCCGCCGTCAGATGCTGGGCCACTGCCTCCAGGAGGATCTGATCCGCGCGCTCCCAGGGCCAGCGCTGGTTATGCGCCACGGTCAAGATCGCAACCAGCACATCGTCCACGATCACCGGCACAACCGCCAGCGACATCAAGCCGGCCTTGACGAGCGCGCGCCGGACGGGCGAGTGCTGCTGCGGCTCGGCGGCAAGATCGCTGACGTACAAGCGCTCGCCCTGGCGAAAACCTTCCAGAATCGCGGGATCGATCGCGGACAGCGGCAGACTACGCGGGCCGGAATCGCTGAGCGGCGAGCGCTGGGCCTGCCAGGTGTTGAGCGTCATGGTTTGATCCGGCTCCAAAATGCCGATCGCGCACAGATCGCTTTCCAGCAGCGTGCCCAGCTGCACGGCCAGCTGTGTCCAGGCCTCGTGCCACTGATCGGGCTGCGTTTTGTTGATCGCCGTGAGCAGCTTGTTCAAAAAGGCTTCACGCTCACGCGCCCGCTGCGCCACCTCAATGCGGCGACTCTGCTCCAGCGCAGCCGCGATCTGTTCGCGCAGCGAGGTCACAATCGCAAAATCGTTCTCGCTGAGCACCTTGCGCGACTCGATGCACAGCGTGCCCAGCACATTCTGCTCGTAGACCAGCGGCACATACATGCCCGACACAATCCCATCGGCCACGCCAAGATACTCGGGCTCGGAGAGAACATTTTTGATCAGCAGCGGCTGCTGTTTACGAATCGCCAGACCGTTCAGGCCCTGCTCCAGCTTCATGCGCGAGCGAATGCGCTGGTAGGAGCCGCACCAGGCGCGCAGGCAGAGCATATCGTCCTGGATCAGCAGGATCGCGACGAACTCGAAGTGCAGCTGATCGCGCAGCAGCCGCACAATCGTCATGCCCAGCGCGTCAAGATCCAGCTGTGAGGCGATCGCCGCGCGCAGCTGATCGATGACCGCCAGCTGCTGCGCCTGCTGATGCGTGGCGCTGTACAGGATCGCCCGCTCGATCGCGATGCTGACCTCAGCCGCGACCGCCTCCAGCACAATCTGATCATGCTTTCCCAGGCGATGATCGCGCGTGGACTCGACGTTGAGCACGCCGTAGACGGTTTGCTCGGATTGCAGCGGCACGGCGATCTCGGAGACCACGCCCGGTATCGCGGCGATGAACTCGGGATTGGAGCGCACATCGGGAATACAGATCGTCTGCCGCTGGCGCATAGCGCGGGCCATAATCCCGGTGGTGATCGGCATGCGCTGGATCACATTCAGGTAGCCGACCTGGTGCTTGCACTGGAGCATGTCGCCGTCGACCAGGTACAGGCTGACCAGGGGATAGCCGTAGCGCAGCGAGATCTGCTCGACAACTTGTCGCAGCAGCGGATCAAGCTCAAGCGTGTGCGCGATCGTCGCGCGGATCGCCTCGAACAAGCGCGTGTTACGATCCAGCCTTTGCATCGTAGCCGTCAGCAGCACCTGTCTCAAGGCCAGCCGTACGCCCGCGCTGACATGCAGCAGCGACTGCTGCTCGGCCTCGCTCCACGCCGACTCTTCCAGCGCGCCGAGGCAGAGCACCGCCGCGCCCTCGGATAAGGACAGCGGGACGACGGCGTAGCGGCCGTGCGCGGTTGCCAGCAAGCGAAAAAGATTCTGAAGCGGCTCCGAAGCGTGGCTCAAGCTGGATCCGTGCATGATGCACTTGATCTCATCCAGCGCAACCGGCCAGTCGCCCAGCGCGTACCATTGGCTCGACGTCGAAGCGTCAGCCTGCCAGACCTGAGCGTGCGGATCGGGCTCGCTCAGCAAGAGCGCCGCCCAATCGTGAGACACCAGGCTCGGAAGATAGGTTTGCAGCACGGCGCAGAGACTGGCCACATCCTGAGCGGATGCGAGCACATCAAGGAGGCGAGCTAGAGGATCAGCATCGTCGGGGGATAGCGCGCCACCTGGCAGAGATGAGTTGAGCAGTGTCACATGCGTAGGCAGTGCAGGACGATGCGCAGCCATACTATTCTGCTCCCAGAACGAACCAATGCCTACGATTCAGAGCACTGGATTACCTTACACACCAGGATCAGGTGGAACACAACAGGTTAATAGTCAGGTTGGCCTGTAGTGTACCAGCGGACTATGTTCGCTCAAACCTTTGTATCGCGATACGATCTTTTTTTGGTTAAGCCATAAGTCACAACTTTGGCATGACCAGCGACTGTTCGCCGATCGGGACACTGAACTATCGTCCGGCTACTAAATCAAAGATCATTTACCTGTTAAGCAGTGTGCCGCCTAGTATCCGGCACCTGTCAAACGCGCCCGGATCGACACGCCGGCCAGGAACAGCGCAATGATCGCGTAGATCAGCGTCTCGTAGCGCGTCGAGCGACCACGCGTAAACGAAAACGCAGCCGGAATCGAGACCATCGCGACGACGCCGTAGAGAATGTGCAAGATCCCGCGTGCCGGCGCGCCGCCGAGCACATACAGCAGCACGCCCAGCAGGCCCTGCACCACCACCAGCCCCTCGCCGATCGCGAGGCCACCCCAGTAGGAGCCGGTCATGCCTTCGCCGCGCAGAAAATTCCACAGGCCCCACAGGCCCAGCGCCACCATAAACAAGAGCATTGTTACGCTCAGGCGATTATGAATAAAAACGATCGTTTCCATAGCTTCGATGCGGGCAGATCCGCCCTTCAAACAGCGCCGCGCCCTCGCCCTCGATCGCTCAGACCAGAGGCGGGAAGGCGCGCTGAGCTGCATAATAGTCACACACATCGGCGAGCGGGCAACGACCGCACTCGGGCCGCTGCGCGTGGCAGATTTGACGGCCATGCAGAATCATATTGACGTGAAACGCGTAAACATCGTCCGGCGGCACCGCCTGCTCCAGCAGATCGTGGGCAGCATCCGCGCCGACTTTAGGCCCGATCAGGCCGAGCCGCTGCGAAACGCGATGCACATGCGTATCGACCGGCAGCGCGGGCATGTCGCAGGCAAAGCAGAGCACGCAGGCCGCCGTTTTAGGCCCGATGCCCGGCAGCGACGTGAGCCAGCGCTTGGCCTCCGCCAGCGGCAGATCGCGCAGAAAATGCAGATCGAACGAGCCGCGCCGGTCGAGGACCTCTTGCAGCACATGCTGGATGCGCGGCGCTTTGATGTTGCCGAGACCGGCCGATTTGATCGCGTCGTACAGCTCGGACGTATCCGCAGCCAGCACCTCTTCCCAGGTGCGGTAGCGCAGCTGAAGCATGCGCCAGGCGCGGCCACTGTTGCGATCGGAGGTGTTTTGCGACAGGATCGTCAGGATCAGCTCTTCCAGCGGATCGCGGGCGCTGTAGCGCTCACGAGGGCCGTAGACCTCATGCAGACGCTGGTTGACGAGCTGGACTTTCGCTGCATCGGCCGCAGCACGAGCCATACACGGTTCTTTCTAGCGATGTGCGGAGCTGATCAAACGCTTTCACGACAAGCGATTACCTTAACCCATATTATACAGGTTTGCGCGGCTAGCGCCCAAGCGGAATCGAAGCTGCCCGCCTCACAGTGGAGACGGGCAGCGTGCCGGCTGCTGAAGCCTGGAGTATAACCTGTGGTCTATACACAAAGGCACGCGTGCTGCGCGCCTCGTCGCTGTTCTGTGCCGGACCGGTTACTTCAGCAGCGTCTCGCTGATCCAGCCCTCGGTGCCGGCCGCTACCCCGCCTTTGGGCTCTACCACGCGCACACGGTGCCAGACGCCGCTCTCGACGGTGCGATTTTCCAGCAGCACCAGCACATCGCCCGCCGTGACCTGCCCGACAATCGTCTCGGGCGCGATGCGCGGCTCGGAGCGCAGGTTGCCAGCGTTGACCACGCTGGCGCGCGTTTCGGCGGGCGCTTGCGCCACCGGCGTCACATTCTGCGCCTGAGCGGTCGCGGTCTGCTGCGCATAATATTCTTTCCAGAGCGGTGTGGCGGTCAGCGCCCGCGCCTCAATGTACTCGCCGTATTTGTTCGCGCCGAAGCCGGAGCCGAGCATCACCACGCCCAGGAAGCAGATCACCAGGGAGACGGTGATGAACAGCGCGATCGGGCCGCGCCGCCGGGGAGCGTTGGGATTAAAGAGACGATCCCAGTCGGAGGAATGAGTTTTTTGAGCCATACAAACAACCTCATGGCAATGTCGGTAACGTCGCGTGGGCGCGCAGGGCGGAGTCATCCGCCGATGCCTCTCGCTGAGACGGAGCGCCCGACATGCAAGGGATTGTGGCACATTTTCGCGCGGATGATGGTTCGATTCCCGTGCATCCTTTCAGACGTTCATCAGCCGGGACTAGCGTTTAGTATGGTACATTGGCACCTGTGAAACCAGCATCACTCCGCTCAACGATCATCCGCGCCGGGCTGCGCCTGCTGCTGCTCGGCTGTGCGGCGCTGCTCTTCGCGGGCAGCCTGTGGTGGGACAACGCCGCCAACCGGGGCGTGACTCCGCCGCCATCCACGCCGATCCCGTTCACCGACGTGCCGCGCGGCGGCATCAACGCGTATCTGCTGCACGCCGAGGTCATCTTCAACGCCGACGGCTCGGTGATCCCCGACAACAAAGTCAAGCGCACGTTTGAGATGATCGCCGCCGCCGGCATCCACTGGGTGCGCGTACAATTTCCGTGGGAAGACATCGAGATCTGCGGCAAGAACGATTTTCGCGACTGCCGTCATAACGGCGCGGACGCCTGGGCCAAGTATGACTACATTGTGGGGGAAGCGCAGCGCAACGGTCTTGAGCTGATCGTCCGGCTCGACAGCCCGCCCGACTGGGCCCGTGAGCGTTTCCGGGCCACGCCCGAGGTGCAGGCGGCAGCGGCAGACGGCCGGCGCGTGACCGGACCGCCCGACAATCTGCAAGACTTCGCGGATTTCGCGGCGATCGTGGCCGGGCGCTACCGCGAGCAGCTGCGCTTCTTCCAAATCTGGAACGAGCCCAATCTGCCGGGCGAGTGGAACTACCATCGCCAGGAGCCGGCCGAGCTAGTGGAGATGCTGCGCGTCACGCGGGCGGCGGTCAAGGCTGCTAATCCCGAGGCCGTGATCCTGTTCCCGGCGCTCTCGCCTACCGACGGACGCGGCGACGGCGTGAACGATCTCGACTACTTGCAGGGCGTGTACGCCGCCGGTGGCCGCGAGCAGTTCGACATTATGTCGGCGCAGCTCTACGGCCTGGGCCAGCCGCCGACGGAGCATCGCTATGTGCGGCCGGGCAACTCGCCGCTGCGTCCGATCGAGACCAAGACCGATGTCGGGCGCGTGGTGCTGCTGCGCGAGATCATGGTGCGTAACGGCGACGCAAACAAGACGATCTGGGTCAGCGAGCTGGGCTGGAACAGCGCGCCCAAATCGATCGGGCCGGCCGCGCTGACCTGGGGCGAGCCGGTCTCCGAGGAGCTGAAGGGCGAGTATCTCGTGCAGGCGATGCAGCGCGCCCAGCAGGAGTGGCCCTGGATGGGGCCGATGTGCATCTGGATGTTTCGCTGGGGTGGCGAGCCGCCCAATCCCGGCGATCCGACGCCGTTCTTTCAGCTGGTCGACTTCGACTTCAATCCGCTGCCGGCCTACAGCCGCATCCAGAGCTATTTCAGCGGCCCGCCAGCAGAGCTAGCTCCCGCGCAGCCGAGTATCCTGGCGACGGCGGCAACCGTGGGCAGCGCGGCCCTGCTGATCGCGGCGAGCGTGTGGCTCTTCCCGGCGCTGGCAGCCGTGCTGGCGACCATCGAGGCGCGTAGCCACAGCCGTCGCCAGAGTTTCCAGCGGCGAGTCTCGGGCACGCTGGGCCGCATCCCGATTCCCAACGATCGCGTGATGCTCGTGCTGCTGGGCCTGGCGCTGCTGCTGTTCTACTTTGGCTCGCCGCAGCTGCCGATCACAGCGCTGGGCGGGCTGATCTTCCTCGCGCTGGCGCTGCTGCGGCCCAGGCTGGCACTGCTGTTTGTGCCGGCCAGCGTGCCGCTGTATCTGGCTCCCAAAGGCGTGTGGGACGCGCGCTTCGGCCTGTCGCGGCCGTCGGGATACTTCATGCCGGCTCACGAGTTTGTGCTGCTGTGTGTGCTGGCGGGCACGGCGCTGGTGCTGCTGCGTCTGGCGCCCTGGCATGGAATCCGTCACCGGCTGCGCAGCGCGCTGGCGGTCTCGTCGCCGCTGTGGCCGATCCTGCTCTTTGGGCTGCTCGGCACGCTAGGCGTGGCGGTGGCGGCGTCACGCGGCGCGGCGCTGCGCGAGTGGCGCTGGCTGATCGTCGAGCCGCTGCTCTTCTATGGGCTGGTGCGCTTCTGGAGCCGCGATGCAGTCGATCGCTGGCGGCTGATCTCCGCCTGGCTGATCACAGGCGCGGCGGTAGCAGCGATCGGACTGTTGCAGCTGGGCGGTCTGGATCTGGCGGCGCTACTGCCACAGGGCCAGTGCTTCAGCGAGCGGGTTGTGCTGGCCGAGGGCGGGCTGCGGCGCATCAGCTCGGTGTACTGCCATCCCAACAACCTGGCGCTGGCGCTCGATCGCGTGTGGCCGGTCTGGGCCGCGCTGGCGCTGCTGGGCGTCACGCTCCAAGGTCGATCGCTGCCACGGCTGGATCGCAGGGCGTGGCTGCTGACCGGCGGCGCGCTGCTGTGTCTGGCGGCGGTCGGCGCGACCTTCTCGAAAGGCGCGTTTCTGGGCGCTTTCCTGGCGCTGGTACTGCTCGGGCTGTTGCTGCGGCGCAAAGGCCACGCGCTGGGATTGCCGCTGCTGGGGCTGGCGCTGCTGGGCGCGCTGGGCGTGCTGGTACTCGGCGGCGTGCTCGGCATCGAGCGGCTCAATCTGCTCGGCGGCTCGTCCGGCGCGCGTGTCGAGCTGTGGACCTCGGCGCTCAACATGTGGCGCGATCATCCGCTATCCGGCGTCGGACTGGATCAGTTCTACCACTACCGAACTGCGCCCGAATTCGGCGATCGCTACATCGATACGGCGGCGCGCACGACCAACGAGCAGTACGCCTCGCATCCGCACAATCTGATCCTGGATCTGCTGGTGCGGCTGGGTCCTGTGGGCGTGATCGTCGTCGGCTGGCTCGTGCTACACTTCTTCTGGCGCAGCCGCCGCCTGATCCGGCTGCCGGGCCGCGACGGCGTGCTGGCGCTCGGTCTGATCGCCGGCATGGCCGCCGCGCTGACGCATGGCCTGGTCGATAATTTTTACTTCGTGCCGGATCTGGCCTTTAGCTTCTGGCTGATGCTGGGGCTGGTCGATACGCTGGCGGCGGAGCGCTCGCCCGTTTTGGCCGACGCGCACGCCGAACGACTGGAAGCTGTGAGCACCCCCTGATCTTCGAGCATCGCCGCGCCCGTCCCGGCGCGACACCAGAGGGAGGGCCTCATGCGACGAATCGGCTCCTGCCTGGGTACGCTGTTCCGCTATATGGTTGTGGCGCTGATGATCGCGCTGTTCGTGACTCCGCCGCTGATCGTCGACGTCGCCGGCGAGGTCGCGCCCGGAGCGGTGGTCGCCAAGCGCGAGGTGATCAGGAAGATCACCACCTCCTGGGAGCGTAACCTTTACGTCGACGTGCGCTACCGGCCACACGACGCGACCGAGACCGAGGTCATCGCGCTGGCCGTCGACGCCGCAACCTACGATCGCTTCCACACCGGCGACGAGACCGAGGTGCGCTACACGCCGCATCCGCTGCTGCGCCGGCTCAGCCCAATCGGCTTTACGCGGCTTCAGGACCAATCGTCGCTGGCAGCGTTGGTGGCGCGATTTGGCAGCTCGGTATCCGTGTGGCTGGCCGGTGTCGTGCTGTGGTTCGTGCTGTGGTTCGTCTGGTCGAAGTGGCGCAGCGGCTTGCTGATGTGGCTGCTGGTGCTGTCCGGGATAGCCGGACTCTTCTCCTCGATCTCGGACTGGCCTGACCAGCCGCCGGAAGATCTGATCACAGGCAGCGCCACGGTCCAAAACATCCGCCGCGTCGATGTAATTCTGGAAGGCCGGCGACGCAGCAACACCGAGGCGGTGCAGCCCTACGACATCGTGGAGCTGCGCTTTGTGCCGGAGGGACGCACCGATCCCGTCGTAGCCGTGGACATGCTCGACGCCGAGAGCCTGCCCAATCTGGCGGTGGAGGCGACGGTTCCGATCCGCTACAGCGCGCAGAATCCACGCTGGGCGCAGATCGAAGGCGGCAGCCGCACTTTTTATTGGAAGAACCTGCTTTTTATCGTCGCGATCGTGCTGGGCCTCCTCGGCATCCTCGCGATCTCCTGGCTCTTCAACCGACGACGACGGCGCCGCGCCAGCGGTCCATCGTTGCCGTGAGCACGCAAAAAATCCCAGCGCAACCGCCCGAATGATGTTACCATTCCCGGCCTATGATCGAGCACTCGCAGCAATAGAAAAGGCTTTATGTCAACGACACCACCCTCCACCGAACGGACGGCACGCCAGTCACCATTCGTCGCGTTCCGGCACCACGATTTCAGACTGCTCTGGTTCGGCCAGATCGTCTCGCAGGCGGGCAGCCAGATGACGATCGTGGCGATCAGCTGGCAGCTCTACGAGCTGACCAATAATCCGCTCTCGCTGGGCCTGATCGGCCTGTTTCGTATCATCCCGCTGCTGATCTTTTCGCTGGGCAGCGGCGTGCTGGCCGACGCCTTCGACCGCCGCAAGCTGATGCTGCTGAGTCAGGCGACCTCGATGATCATGGCGGCAATCCTGGCGGCGACGACGTACTTTGGCCTGGCCTCGGCCGCGCTGATCTATGGCGTAATTCTGCTCAGCTCAACCGCCAACACCTTCGATCTTCCGGCGCGGCAGGCGCTGATCCCCAGCCTGGTGCCGCGCGAGCATCTGACCAACGCGCTGAGCCTGAACATTATCGGCTGGCAGATCGCGACGATTGTCGGGCCAACGATCGGCGGCCTGCTGCTGGCCTGGCGCGGCAACGCCGACGCGGTCTATGCGATCGATGCGATCTCCTTCGGCGCGGTGATCATCTCGCTGCTAATGATGCGCACGCGGCATATTGTCAGCGCCGAGAAGCGCAACATTTCGCTGGGCGCGGCGCTGGAAGGGCTGCGCTTTGTGCGCGGCACGCCGATCCTGTTCTGGACGATGGCGCTGGACTTTATCGCGACGTTCTTCGCCGGCGCGATGACGCTGCTGCCGGTCTTTGCGCGCGATATTCTGCTGGTCGACGAGCGCGGCCTGGGTGTTCTCTACGCGATGCCCTCGGTCGGCGCGGTGCTGACCGGCCTGCTGATGGCCTGGCTCGGCAACGTGCGCCATCAAGGCCCGATCATTCTGTGGTCGGTAGCGGCCTACGGGCTCTGCACGGCGATCTTTGGCGTCTCGACCTCGTTCTGGCTTTCCTGCCTGATGCTGGCCGGCATCGGCGCGACTGACACGATCAGCATGGTAATCCGCAACACGCTGCGCCAGACGCTCACACCTGACGAGCTGCGCGGGCGGATGGTCTCGGTCAATCAGCTTTTTTTTGCCGGCGGCCCGCAGCTTGGCGAGGTCGAGGCCGGCGTGATCGCGCGCTTGCTGGGAGCATCGGTCGCGGTCTGGACCGGCGGCGTGGCCTGTATTCTGGGCGTGCTGCTGATCGGCCTGGGCGTGCCCAGCCTGCGCCGCTATCACGATCCGCAGGGCTGATGGTATCATGAGCGCTGAATTGGGAGGAAGTGTATGACAAATCATGATCACGATCAGCCAGCCGATGAGCAGCCGCCGGAGGCAGCTCCCGCCGCGCCACCAGCCGACGCGGAGCAGATCGGGTCGCTGATCTTTGTGCCTAACCCGGAATATCCCTACCCGTTCAAGGTTGCCACGCCGCCACGCTTCTGGATGGAAGAAACTACCGGCGCGCTCAACGAGGCGGTCGACACCTACATGAACGGCGAGAAGCTCACGACCGAGCAGCTGGATCGGATCAAGCTGTATCTGCGCCAGTACATCGAGCGCGCGGTGCTGTCGAGCGATGCCAACAAAAAGCTGCTGCTCAGCAAGATCGACAAGCTGAAGACGACCGCCGACGTCGAGCGCTACGCCGATGAGATCTCGGAGTACGGCGCGGAAGTTTTTTAGCGTCCCGTCAACATCATACAAAAGGCAGAGCTATGGACCGCGTTACCGAACCGGAGCTGATGGACGACGACGAAAACGCGCGGGCGTATGCCGGAATCGACTTTGGCGCGCCGCACCAGAACTTTATCACGCTGTTCCAGCGCACATTCGCGGCCCGGCAGATCGACGGCTATGCGCTGGA
The DNA here is from genome assembly GCA_036401895.1 of Herpetosiphonaceae bacterium. GTDB lineage: Bacteria > Chloroflexota > Chloroflexia > Chloroflexales > Kallotenuaceae > LB3-1. The sequence goes on from DASWTW010000169.1 coordinate 49,863, forward strand.
TCTCGGCTGCGGCCCCGGCGATATAACCCGGCGCTTCGCGCGAGCGTTTCCGCAGTGCATCGTGCATGGCGTGGACGGCGCGCCGGCGATGCTGCGCTACGGGCACGAGATCACGGCTCAAGATCCTGAGACACGCGATCGGGTGGAGCTGTTTCTGGGTATGCTGCCCGGCGCGACTCTGCCGCGCAGCCGCTACGATATCGTGATCAGCAACAGCCTGCTGCATCACCTGCCCGATCCGCAGGTGCTCTGGCACGCCGTCCGGCAGTTCGCCGCGCCCGGAGCGCCGGTCTTTGTGATGGACCTGCGCCGGCCCGGCAGCCGCGACGAGGCGCAGGCGCTGGTCGAGCTGCACGCTGCGAACGATCCCGAGGTGTTTAAGCTCGATTTCTACCACTCGCTGCTGGCCGCGTTCACGCCCGACGAGATCCGGGCACAGCTGCGCGAGGCCGGGCTCGATCACTTCCAGGTCATGACCGAGACGGACCGGCATGTGGTGATCGCAGGCATTATGCGCTGATCGGCAGAAGGGAGGATCGCTATGCAGCCCGTGATCGACCGGCAAAGCTTGCAGGCGCTGTACCGCTACAACGCCCACGCAAACGCGCTGCTTCTCGACGCGCTTGTGCAGCTCGACGAGAGCGAGTATAACGACGTGCGCAGCCCCAACTACACCTCGATCCGCAAGCTGGCGACACACAGCTTTATGGTCGAGCGCTTTTTTCTGGCGCAGTGCCAGGAGCAACCCCTGGAACGGATCGATCCCGCGACAGCTGAGGAGCTGCGCACAGCCTGGCTCGCGCTCAACCAGGCGATCGAGGATTATCTCGCCACCACCGGCGACGACGAGCTCAACCGGCCGCGCACGGTGACGCTGCGCCAGCACCCGTTTGCGTTTCCGGCCTGGCAGCTCCTGACGCAGGCGCTGATGCACTCGACGCATCATCGCGGCGAGCTGGCGCTGATGCTGGGCGCGATCGGGCACGCGCTGCCGGAGCATGACATTATTCGGCATTTCTGGGAGCAGACGGGCCAGCCCTGGCCGTTGGAGTAAGGCTAGTTTCAATCGAGCAACCACCGCCGCACGACGCTATTGAATACCGCACCATACGTTTGTAGCCAAAGGCCGCAAAGAGGTTTCCATGCCGATTATCCCCAATGCGCTGGAGCGCCTGATCTTCTTTGGGCTGAACGCCGGTCCAGGTCCATTGCTCGACATCTTTGGCGGTGTCGCCTTCCGCACGGTGCTCGCCGGCGTCAACTTGGGCGTCTTCGATGCGCTGCACGCCGGGCCGCTGACCGAGGCGGAGCTCGCGGCGCGCATCGGGGCGAACGCGCGTGGAACGGCGGTCTTGCTCCAAACCTTGGCAGCGCTGGGATACGTCAGCAAACAGGGCCAGCGCTATGCCAACACCGCCATGACGCGGAAGTGGCTGGTGCGCAGCTCGCCCTCCTCGATCGTCGAAGGCTATGTGTACTGGGGCAGCATTCTGCATGAGCTGTGGGCGAATCTAGAAGAATCGATTCGCACGGGCGCGCCGCCGACGCAGCTCTACGCCTGGATCGAGACGCAGCCCGACACTTCGCGTGCGTTTCAAAAATGGATGGTTGCCATCGCGCATCTGAACGCCGACGAGATCATCGGCAAGATCAAGCTACCGCCAGCTGCCCGACGCGTGATAGACATCGGCGGCGGCCATGCGATGTATAGCGTTGCGCTGTGCCGGCGATATTCGCAGCTCACCAGCGTCGTGATCGACTCACCGGAGGCGCTGACGGTGGCGGAAGAAACGGTAGCCGCAGCCGGTCTGAGCGATCGCATCACGCTGCGCGCCGGGAATTTCCTCCAGGATGAGCTCGGCGACAGCTACGACCTGGCGCTGCTGTTCAATATTGTGCACGGCCTTGACGCAGCACAAAATGCGGCGCTCATGCAGCGGGTCGCGGGCGCGCTCACGCCGGGAGGGCAACTCGCGATCGTGGAGCAGCTGGCGGATAAGGCGCCCGGCCCGACGACGCGGGCTATCGGGCAGTTGCTCGGCCTGAGCTATTTTCACCTTCTGGGTGGGCAGATCTACAGCTTTGACGAGGTGGCGGCCTGGCTGCGCAGCGCGGGCTTCACGCAGCCACAGCGCAAGAACTTGCTCAAATCGAGCAGTGGCAGCCTCCTGCTCGCGCAAAAAAGCGCTGTCGCGAGGGCGTGATATGTCGGCGAACACACTATCGCCAAGACTGGCTGCCATCGTCGAGGCGCTGCCGCTGCGTCCAGGGCTGCGTGTGCTGGAGATCGGCTGTGGCTCCGGCGCGGCTGCGCGTGCGATCGCCGCTCGCATTGGCGACGGTCACGTCCTGGCGATCGATCGGTCAGCCAAAGCCATTCAGCAGGCAAGGAGCGCATCACAGGCCGAGATTGCGGCTGGGCGATTGAGCGTACGTCAGGTGGCGGCTGAGGATTTCGTGCTTGAGGCCGGCGAGGCGCCGTATGATCTTGCATTCGCGGTGAGGGTAGGCGCGCTCGATGGACGCCATCCCGAGCTAGAGCAGCGTGCTCTTCAGCGGATCGCAGCCGCTTTGACGCCCGACGGACGGTTGTTTATCGACGGTGGCGATCCGCTGCGGGAAATCCTGCTTGCGAGGCAGCAAGGCTGACGTCGCCACGGATATGAGCAGTATAAGCGATAAGGAGCTGGGTGGTGCGTGCTCGTCGTTACGTCATAGGCGTCCTTTTTCTCGCCGTGCTGCTTCCTGGCTGTGCAGCACCGCCCGCTGATGTTCTCACGCCGTCAGCGCCTGCGCCAACCTCGACGTCACCACCCGTAACGCCATCGTCCATCGCAGCAGCAACGCCCACGATTCGCGCACAGGCCACGTCCGCTCCTCCCGTGGCTCGACAGGAGGCAACAGCTACACGTATGACTGAACCTGTGTCGGGAACACCTGTCCAGACCGTCACCCGCTCGTGGAGCGCCCAAGAGCTTATGGCGCGCAAAACGCAGGCAGGCGCGGATGTGTGGGCTGATGGCGACGAGCTAACCTTTGTGTACGAGGGAAAGGCCGATGAGGTCCGGGTCTGCTGCGGTATCGAGCTGCCGATGCAGCGCGTTCCGGACAGCGATCTGTGGGTGCTAACCGTTCGCGTCGAGGATCTGGCACACGCCGTCATCAGCTATGCCTTCTTTGTGACGCAGAACGAGCAGCCGATAGAGGACCGGCCTCACTTCACGACGTGGCGTGGACCGCAAGCGCCGCCGCCCGTCGCACACGCCACCGCTCTCGCCGGACGTATTCAGCAGTATGCATTGGAGAGCGCTTTCCTCAAGGAGGAACGCGATCTGACCGTGTACCTGCCGCCTGGCCACGATCCCACTCTCGCCGCGCCCGTGATCTATGTTGCCGATGGTCAATCTGTGCCTGACTTTGCCGCCGTGCTTGAGCCATTGATCACCCAGGGCACCATTCCGCCGCTTGTGCTGGTGGGCGCCCACTCGCCAACTGGCCCGTTCCCCGATCCATCCCAAGATCTGCGCGCTCAAGAATACCTGCCGGACCACAATCTGGCACGATTCCAGGCTCACGAGCGCTTTTTTACCGAAGAAGTACCGGCCTGGGCGGAGCGTGAGCTTGGAGTGGCGACCGACCCGGCCCAGCGGGCCGTTTTTGGCTTCTCGAACGGCGGTGTGTTCGCGGCGGCGATGGGTCTGCGCCATCCCAATCGCTACGGGCATAGCCTGGCGTTCTCACTCGGCATGCCGCCAGGTCTGCCACACTCAACGACAGCACGCTTTTACCTGGTCGCAGGAACGTTAGAGCCCGGCTTTCATAGCCGAACGCAAGAGTTTGCCGGCGATCTTGCCGACTACGGCGTCGATCACGTTTTTCGGGATCGTGTCAGCGGGCACGATTCTGTCATGTGGCAAGAAGAATTTCCAAAAGCTGTTCAATGGGCGTTCGGTCAGAAATGAGGACCGCCTATGCATATTCGTTCCTATCAACCCGGCGATAAAGCCACCTGTCTTGAGGTATGCAGCAGCAATGTGCCGACCTTCTTTGCCGTCCATGAGCACGCCGAATTCGCCACGTTTCTCGACTCTTTGCCCGACGCTGGTCACTACCTGGTTGTCGAGTCGGCGCAGCGTGCGATCGTTGGCTGTGGCGGGTATTTTCTAAAGCCTGAGCGGATGATCGCGAGCTTGATGTGGGGCATGGTGCATCGCGACTACCACGGTCAGGGGCTGGGGCGAGCCCTGCTGCTTGCGCGCCTCTGCGCCATTTGTGAAGAGCGGCAAGCGCAAACCGTCGAGCTTGACACAAGCCAGCACAGCTACGGCTTTTTCGCGACGGTTGGATTTCAGATTACGCGCATCCAGCGCGACTACTACACGCCAGGATTAGACCGCTACGATATGCAGCTGCCGCTGAGCGAGCCGCGCTGTGCTGAGCTGAAGCAGCTATTCGCACAACATCTGTAGCGTTGCGCAAGTTCTGCTGCTCAAGTAAAATCAACGCTGCTTCTGGGTGATACCTCCGGTGACCTCGCCACGAGCAGCGTGCTTCAATCGATCCAAAGAGGCCCGACATGACCTTGCGTATCAGCGATAGGCTGGCCCAGCAGCTGGCATTTCTCAACGAAGTCGAAAAGCTCAAGCTCGTTTATCGTCGCAACAAAACTGTTGACCAGGCGCGCTACGAAAACAGCGCCGAACATTCTTGGCATATCGCGTTAATGGCGCTCATCCTTGCCGAACACGCTGACGCGCCAAACATCGACCTTTTCCGAGTGCTGAAGATGCTGCTGATTCATGACCTGGTTGAAATTTATGCGGGTGATACCTGGCTTTATGATCTCCAGGCCACGCAGATCCAGGCAGAGAACGAGACGATCGCGGCACGACGGCTATTTGAGCTGCTGCCCGAGGATCAAGCTGCTGAACTGCATGACCTTTGGAGCGAGTTTGTCGCCCGTGAGACTGCCGAAGCTGCCTTTGCTGCTGCGATCGATGGTCTCCAGCCGTTACTGAATCACCTGCTGTCAGGCACTCCCGATGATCAAGAGGGTGTACCATCACGTGGTGATGTGCTGCGCCGTAAGCAATATATCGCGGCAAGCTCCCATACACTCTGGGACGTCGCCCAAACAGTGATCGAGGAAAGCACCAATCGCGGTCTCTACCGCAGCCAACCGCACGCCGATTAATCAATATATAATCTTGGAAGTTAGCGCTATGATCAGCAAAGCCACCGCCGAGCACTACACCTGGGGGAATCGCTGCGACGGCTGGCATCTCGTGAAGACGCCAGCGCTGAGCGTGATCCATGAGCGCATGCCGCCGGGCGCCGCCGAGGTCCGGCACGCGCACAACGCCGCGCGCCAGTTCTTCTTTGTGCTGTCCGGCACGGCCACGCTGGAGGTCGCGGGGCGGATCGAGGTGCTGGGGCCGCAGCAGGGCCTTGAGATCGCGCCGGGCGAGCCGCACCAGATGCGCAACGAGTCGGACGAGCCGATCGAGTTTCTGGTGATCTCGCAGCCGCCCAGCCACGGCGATCGGGTGCTCGTGCCGCACAACAAGGCAGACTGAAGCGCTTGATGAGGCAGTTTATGATCTCCCCAACGATTCGCGAGGCCACACCCGACGATGCCGCCCAGATCCAGGCGATCTACGCGCCAATCGTCAGCACGACGATGATCTCGTTTGAGCTGGAGCCGCCCTCGGCTGACGAGATGCGGCGGCGCATTCTGCACACGCGGCCGGCGCTGCCCTGGCTGGTCTGTGAGCGCGCCGGCATTCTGGGCTACGCCTACGCCAGCCAGCATCGCAGCCGCGCAGCCTACCAGTGGTCCGTGGATGTGTCGGTGTATGTGCATGAGCAGGCCCGACGCATGCATATCGGGCGGGCGCTCTACACCTCGCTCTTCAAGCTGCTGGCGCTGCAAGGATTTTTCAACGCCTACGCCGGAATCGCCCTGCCCAACCCGGCCAGCGTCGGCATCCACGAGTCGCTGGGCTTCGTGCCGGTCGGCGTGTATCGCGGCGTGGGCTACAAGCTCGGCGCATGGCACGATGTCGGCTGGTGGCAGCTGGCGCTTCAGCCGCGCACCGACGATCCCACGCCGCCACGCACGCTTGACGATGTTCGCGGCTCGGCCGGCTGGGATGCGGCCATACGCGCCGGCGTTGGGCTGATTCGCCAATCGTGATCGAAGATCTTCAGGACAGGAGTGTAGATCGACATGCAGATTACACCATACGAGCCGCAGCATCTTGAGGCCGTCGTTCAGCTGTCGCTGCGCGCATGGGCACCAGTGTTTGACTCGCTGCAAAACGTGCTGGACGCCAGAGTTTTCCAGGCATTCTATCCCGACGGCTGGCGGGTCAGTCAGCAGCAGGCTGTGGAAGCTGTGTGCGCTGACGAAAAGATCCACGTCTGGGTCGCAATCGAGGCCGATGCGCCTGTCGGCTTTGTCGCGATCAAGCTGCACACCGAGGGCAGCATGGGCGAGATCTACATGCTCGCCGTCGACCCAGACATGCAAGGTCGCGGCATTGGCACGACGCTGACGACCTTCGCGCTGGATTGGATCAAAGACGCGGGCATGGCGATCGCGATGGTTGAGACCGGCGGTGATCCCGGACATGCTCCGGCACGTCACACCTATGAAAAGGCCGGCTTCGGCCTGCTGCCGGTCGCGCGCTACTTCAAAAAGCTGTAGATCCGAAAGACATTCCTCGGGCGTATGCAATACGCGCCTACGGTTGGGATGGGTTGCTTCCAGTCTCTTCCAGGAAGCGCTGAATGATCCGGTTGGTGGCGGTGGGCCGCTGAAGATGAATCTTGTGCTTCACGCGCAGCACGACCTGCATCCGAGCGTTAGGCAGCTCACGTACCAGTCGGGCCACGGCTTGCGGCGGCGCGACCACGTCAAGCTTGCCCGCGATCGCCAGAACCGGCTGGCGGATCTGTGCCAGCTGCTCCCAGCCGCGCCACGGTAGCAGCGCCTGCGCCATCAGCGAGCGCATAACCGGCGCCGGAGCGTGGAAGCGCCGCGCAAAGAACCGCCGCCGGCCCCATTCGAGCAGACCGCCCGGCACCGGAGCCATCGTCGCGAGCTTGAAGAGCAGCCCATAGTTGAAGCGCGCCGCCACGCCGATCAGCACGATCTGTGACACCAGCTCGGGATACGATCGCGCCAGCTCCATAGCGATCACGCCGCCGTACGAGTGTGAAAGCAGCGCCAGCGGCGTGCGTACCTGCTGCGCATCGATCAGCTGCCGCAGATCGTCGATGATCCGCTGCATCGAGTACGGTCCTTTCGTCACCGCAGTCGCGCCGTGGCCCCGTAGATCGGGCGCGATCACGCGATACTGCTGCGCAAAGAAGCCGATCTGCGGCAGCCACTGCTCTTTCGCTCCACCGACGCCATGGATACACAGCAGCGTGGAGCGCGGATCGTGCGGCGCGGCGGTATCCAGCACGCTCATCGTGAGCGGCGGCGGTCCCGGCAGCGCCACCATCAGCGGCGCAAGATCACAAGCTTGCTGCGACATCGGCTGGTGGCGCTGCCGCCGACATGTCCTCGGCAGGCGGCACGGTATCGAGAAAATCGAGCAGCACGCGCTGAAACTCTGCCGGACGATCGTCCATGGGCGTATGCAGGGCGCGGCGAATGATCTGCAAGCGGGCGTTGGGTATCGCCTCGGCAGCGCGGCGGGCCTGGCGCGGCAGAATCAGCGGATCGCGCTCGCCGCTGACTACCAGCGTCGGCTGGCGAATCTCCACCAGGCGATCGTCGAGCGACTCATCGAAGAGGCCCATCGCGCACTGCTGCAACACATGCGGATCAGCCAGGCCGGTGTAGTAGGAGCGCCGCAGGAATGGCCGTATAAAGCCGCCCCGGTGATCGTGTGCTGCCGGTCGCAGCAAGGGCCCAAGGCCACGCCCCACCAGGCGACTGAGCACAACCGTGCGCTGAATCTCGCGCAGCTCAAGCATTCGTTTGGTGTAAGGCGCCATATGCATGGGATCGAGCGCGGCGTCGACCAGCACCAGCCGCGCGACAAGATCAGGATGGAGCAGCGCCAGCAGCGCTGCGATCCGCCCGCCCATCGAGTGGCCGACCAGCGTTATGCGCTCCAGGCCGAGGATCTCACACGTCTGCACGACCAGATCGGCAAAGTCCGTTAGCCGCACGGCGCCCGAGCGTGGCCGCGAGCCGCCGTGTCCCGGCCACTCCAGCGCGATGCCGTGGTAGCGCGACGCGAGCGCGTGGAGCGTGCCCCACCAGATTTCTTTGAACGCGGCCCAGCCGTGCAGCAGCACCACCGCATGACCAGCGCCCGCCTCAAGATAGTGAAGATCCAGCCCCGGCACAACCGACTCAGCCGGTCGCCACGGAGCGATCACCTGTTCTGTCATATGTCTTCCTCATCAACAGCCAGAAACTTGCTCAGCAAACACTGCGCCAACATAACGCTCAGCGGATTGCTTATGATCGCCGATTGTAGCCTCCAGGCTGCTGCCAATCCCAGGAGCAAAGCTGCCAGAAGCTGCTGATCAGCTTGCACGCGCACCTGTGCTCGCTCCGGCTTCGTGCTGATTGTAATCCAGAATGGACCGCCAAAACCATGACAATCATGCGTTGAAAGATGCTCGGCTTTCGTGCTAGCATGGTTGCCTATGATTGGAATGAGTTAGGTAGGTCATTATGGGCGCATCACAGTCCAAAGAAAAACATGATTCTTTCCAACATCCACACCGATCCAAGGAGCAGGAGAGCGAGATGTCCTCCCAGGAGTCCCCAGCCACTCTCGATCTCAGCCGCATCGACCCGGCTGCACTTGTCACATGTTGACCGCATGAGCAACATCGTCGGTAATCAGGCCGTGCAGCGTCTGGTCACAGGTGCGATCAACCGGCAGGCGGCCGCTGCTCCGCAAACACAGCAACAAGCGCAAGAGCGTAAGCCAGGAACCGTCAGCGAGGTCTCGTGGGCGAAACCTCCGGCCTGTATCCATCGTCGAAAGATAAGTACAAGCCATCAGCCTGGGACAGCGCCAAGGTCGCTGAGCTGCTCAAAATGCGCGCCGCTATTGACGCCGTCGCGAAGCGTGGCGAAAAGGTCCATCGCGCCAAGCCCAACCCCAAAGATCCGATCGAGAAGCTTCTGATCCCCTACCACTGACCGAAAATTTCCCCGACGTCGATTCGGAGATTGCAGATACAGCTGTGCGCTGGTTTTATCTTTCCAAAAAAGCGTCCCTTCCGGTTCATCCTACTATGCCCACGCTGGTCGCCGTCAAAAGCTACGGCCCGTTCTACAGCACGGGCGGCGGTGATGCCGGTAAGGGCGACATATATGTGCATTTCTAATAAGATAAAGCCTAAAAAGTAGGACTGCCTTCGATCAAACGTGGGTGCCGGCATTGTCAGCCGGCACGCTCAGGCGCAAGCTCACGCCGCTCACGCTCCAGCAGCAGAGTCGCGCCGAAGCCCAGCAACGAGAGCGCCGTCGCAGCGCCGAAGATCGCCCACAGGCCCAGCGGCGAGAGCAATGCCCCGAGGATCGGGCCGACAAACCAGGTCATCTGGAGCGGCAGCCGTGACAGATTCAGCACCGATGCCCGCTGATCGTCGGGCGTGCGCAGTGCAATCAGCGCCACAATCGCCGCGTCGATGCCGCCCTGCACCAGCCCCTGCCCGATCCGTCCGGCCACAAACAGCGGCAGGTTGCGGGCCAGCGCCTGCAACCCAAACATCAGCCCGACGCTCAGGATCGCCACACGCAGCACCGGCACATAGCCGATCCGATCGCTCAGACGGCCCCACAGCGGCGTTGTGACCGCCATCACAACACCCATGCTCGACACGATCACGCCGATGATCACCGGCACCTGCGAGACAGGCCCACCGTAGAGCTGCGAGATACGGATCGGCACAAACGGCCCGGCCAGATTCATGCCCAGCATCACCACAAAGGCCAGCCCAAACAGCCGTACCACCAGCGGCGTACGCACGATGTTTGCCAGCGATTCGCGCAGCAGCACGCCGATACGCGCATCTGTGCGGCGCTCGCGCGGCTCCTCGTGCAAAAAGATCGTCAGCAGCAGCGCCACGCCCACCGTCAGCGCCGCGTCGATCATCAGCAGCGTCGCCACGCCCCAGCGCTGCACGACGAAGCCGCCGAACAGCGGCCCGATCGCGACGCCCAGCGGATTGCCCGCCGTCACCAGACCGATCGCCAGGCCAAGCCGATCGCGCGGCGTGATCTCGGCCTGGACCGCCAGCATCACGCCGGTATTACCCAGCACCAGGCCGCTCAACATTCGCGCCGCCCCCAGCTGCCAGACATTGGTGCTGAGCGCCAGCAGCGCAAACATCAGCGCCCCGGCGTACGACGAGCGAACGATCACCAGCTTGCGCGAGTAGCGATCGGCCCACACGCCCCAGAACGGCAGCAGCGGAATACCCAGAATAAACGCAACCGCCGCCAGCAGGCCGGTCCAGCGCGGAATCTGATCCGCCTGAACATTGAGCTGCTCAAGATACAGCGGCGTGAACGCGGTCAAATGCCCGAAGGCGAACGACTCGATAATGCCCGTGAGCGCAAACAGCGCCACGGTGACCCGCCAGTTATTGCGATGATCCGGCATGATAGCTCTGCTCTAATGTTGACAAGACGGATGTCGTACCAGCCTGATCATTGGCCTGCGCTCCGGCTTTCCTCGGTTGCCAGCCGCTCCAGCAAGAACGATTGCAGCGCCAGCGCGGCCGGCGATAGCGATCGCTCACGATGTGTGATCAAGCCCAACGTGCGGCTCATCGGTACGTCGGAGACTGAAACGCCTACCAGCCCGCTCGCGTCGGAGAGCGCCAGACGCGGCACCAGCGCCACGCCCAGACCGGCCGCCGCAAAGCGCAGCACCGTATCCATCTCCGCACCGTCGAGCACAATCTGCGGCGTAAAGCCACCCGCCCGACACAGCTGCATCGTGCGGTCGCGCAGCTCGTAGCCCTGCGGAAACAGAATGAATCCGGTTGCGGCCAGATCCGCCGCCTGAAGCCGACTCGCGCTCGCCAGGGGATGATCCTCGGCCATCGCCAGTACCAGGTCTTCGGTCAGCAGCTCGGTACAGGCGATCTTCTCGACATCGACCACCATGGCCAGCGACACGACCGCCAGATCGACGGTGCCCTCGTCGACCAGCGCCACCAGACGACCGACGCCGGCCTCATGCAGCTCAAGCTCGATGCCGCTGTAACGCTGGTTGAAATCGGCGAGCGCGCGCGGCAGCAGATTCGTGCCGACCGTCGGCGACGCGCCCAGCGACACGCGACCGGATGTGAGATCCGAAAGCTGCTGGAGCGCGGCGCGGGCCTCGGCGACATCGCGCATGACACGTCGAGCGTAGGGAAGCAGCAGCTGGCCCGCATCGGTCAGCTCGATCCGGCGACCGACACGATTAAAGAGCGCGACACCCAGCTCAGCTTCCAGCACCTGGATCTGCTTACTGAGCGATGGCTGAGCAATGTGCAGCTCTCGTGCGGCACGCGTAACATGCCCGTGCCGCGCAACCGCCTCGAAATATCGCAGATGATGTAGTTCCATTTTGATGCCTTCAGGCTATCTATTTGATACCAAACATATCTTGGACCTGTCGAGGCTATAGCGTTACACTCATTGTACATAGAGTTATGACAACACGGAGTGAAAGAAATGCAACTCGATACAATCCCGACGCGGTACACAACAGATGTGCTTGTGATCGGCACAGGTGGTGCCGGGCTACGTGCGGCCCTCGCCTTGCACGATCAGGGCCACCGCGTGCTGGTGCTGGGCAAGCGGCCCAAAGCCGACGCGCATACCGTGCTGGCGGCAGGCGGCATCAACGCTGCGCTGGGCTCGCTCGACCCACAGGATAGCTGGGCGATTCACGCGGCCGACACGCTCAAAGAAGGCCGCTATCTGGGCGATCCACGGGCGATCGAGCTGCTGTGCCGCGAGGCTCCCCAGGCGATTCACGAGCTGGTTGAGCTGGGCGTGCCTTTCGCCCGTGAGGCCGACGGACGGCTGTCGCAGCGCTACTTTGGCGCGCACCGCTACCGACGCACCTGCTTTGTCGGCGATTATACAGGACTTGAGATCATTCATGCCCTGGTTCGCGCCGTTGATCAGCGCGAGATTCCGATCCTGGAGCGCGTCTACATCAGCGATCTGCTCACGGCGGACGGCCGCGTCAACGGCGCGCTCGGCTTTCGGCTTGAGGATAAACAGCCGATCGTGATTCGGGCCGGCGCGGTGCTGCTGGCGACCGGCGGCCACATCCACATCTACCGGCGCTCCTCGTCACGCCGCCGCGAAAATACCGGCGATGGCATGGCGCTGGCCTTCGGCGTCGGCGCGACTCTGGCCGACATGGAGCTAGTACAGTTTCATCCATCGGGCATGGTCTGGCCGGCTGAGCTGGAAGGCACGCTGGTGACTGAGGCGGTGCGTGGCGAAGGCGGCCGGCTGCTCAACACGCAGGGCGAGCGCTTCATGCAGCGCTACGACGCCGAGCGCATGGAGCTGTCCACGCGTGACCGTGTGGCGCTGGCGAACTACACCGAGATCATGGCTGGACGTGGCACCGAGCACGGCGGTGTCTGGCTCGACGTTAGCCATCTGCCGGCCGAGGTCATCGAGCAGCGGCTGCCGCGCATGAAGGAGCAGTTCGCGCTGGTGGGCGTGGACATTACCCGCGAGCCGATGGAGATCGCGCCGACGGCTCACTACTCGATGGGCGGCATTCGCGTGACGCCCGAAACCCACGCGACTGAGGTACCCGGCCTGTTTGCCGCCGGAGAAGCAGCCGCCGGTGTTCACGGCGCGAATCGCCTGGGCGGCAACAGCCTGGCCGAGATCCTGGTCTTTGGCCGCATCGCCGCCGAGCACGCCGCGCAGTTCGCCGGCCAGAATCCGGCGCCGCCGCTCGACGAGGCGCAGATCAAGCGCAAGCGCGCCCGGCTGGCCGAGCTGGGCCGCCTTGACGGCGCGTGGCAGCGGGCTCTGATTGAAGAGCTTCAGTCGATCATGTGGGAAGGCGCGGGCGTGGTGCGTACCGCCGACGGCTTGCAAAACGCGCTTGAGCATCTGGCGCAGATCAAGCGCCGGGCCGAGGAAAGCCCAAGCGGATCGGCGGATCTTGCGGCGGCACTGGATCTGCGCTCCATGCTGCTGACGGCCGAGGCAACCGTCCGCGCGGCCCTGCTGCGAACCGAAAGCCGGGGCGCACACCAGCGCGCCGACTACCCGCAGACCGATCCCGAGTGGCAGCGCACGATTCTGGTCCTGCCGCATCTCACCGACGAGGGGCCGAACACCGGCCTGGCGCTGGCAACCGCCGAGCTGCCCGATCCGTCGCCCGAGGTCAGCGCCGCGATCGACGAGACCGAGATCGAGATGGCGGGACGATTAGTCGAATAACATCTGCGTCCACATGCCGGCGCAGGCGACGAGATGCGTGCTCATCGCCTGCGCCGGCGCTCTTCCGGCAACCAGCTACCGGAGCATCTCCACCGATGACCCATTCGTCTGACCGGCGCGCGGCTTCCAGTACAGCCGGTAGCGCTCGATGCGGGCGTCCGGATCGTTGGCTACCAGGCGCTCGGCGGTCTCCGCGTTGAGCGGCGCGGCCACAAAGAACGAATTCTTGGGCTGGTAGGTTGCAATTTGCTTCCACGTTGTACCGGCCAGATCCTCCTGGCGATAGATCACCAGATCGCCGCCGTCGTTTACCGAGTCGCGATCGAAGTACAGGATCAGCGTGGGATCGAGCTCGGTCGGCAGCGCGGTGTTGCACGAAAGGCTGAAGGCGTAGCCGCGCGCCTGCGCGCCGTCGGGCAGCTGATCCAGCTCGGCGGCGGTGTGGATCAGC
>DASWTW010000170.1:0-13389 GCA_036401895.1 Herpetosiphonaceae bacterium
CACGCACGCTCGGTGATGCGCAGACGATCGTGCGCAAAACAGCGCGCTAACTGACCGCGCCACCAGCTGGCCGCTGGCGAACGGAGGCATTGTTGCTTGCCGATAATGATCGCGAATGGGATGGGCAACCTGATCCCGCAGCAGCTTTGTGGTCACGGCGGAGACAGCGGCGGCGCTGCTCCCGCGTGGGATGCATGTGGAGCGCTTGTATTACGCACCGGATCGCCCGAATGGGAACGGATTCTCTCAGGATGTGGCCGAGCTGCGCTGCCGCCTCTTCCGCGCGCTGGATGGTGGATCGCCCGCTGACCGCGCCTGCCCGCCGCTGACCCAGGGAACAGAACCCGGCGCGGCGCTGTGGATCTACGCCGGGCATGGCTCGCCGTGGCAGTGGGCGGAGACTTCTCCGAGCGCTGAAACACCCTACTTGTGGTATCTGTACGATGCCGACGCTCGGACAAATGGCGAGCGACTACCGATCCTACTCAGTTTGAGGTGCCTCAGCGGCGATTTTGCCAATCCCACGCTGATGATCACGGACGAGCGGTTGGTGCTGCATGACGGCGGGGTGGTGGCGAGCCTGTCGGCGACCGGACAGGGCGTGAATACCGGTCACGCGTGGCTGCTCCACGGGCTGCTGCCGCAGCTCTTCGCCCCGGACGGGTGATCGGACGCTTGGTGTGGCGCATCTCGCCGGGCTACGCAGCGTCGTGGCGAGCGGCGCGCATTTGGATCTCGCCTACAGCTTCGGCATCCTGGGCGATCCGCTGATCACGCTGCCATTTGTGCCGACGCACGCGCAGTATGTGCCGCTGCTGAGCGGAGGGTCGCGATGATGCATCAACAGAGGGGGTGGCCGTGCTTACGTCTAGTGTCGCCCGCCAGCGCTGGCTGCGGCAGGCGTTGGACGTAGCCGGGATCGCGCACTGGGTGGTGCTGCTGCAAGACACGGAGCGCGGACGGATGCTGCCGCCGTTTGCCGGTCCGCTCCTGCTCGATACGGTGGGCTTTGAACGTCCGGTGTTGGCCGCGCTGCTGGCCGAGCTGCACGATCGGCGATCGCCCCTGCCGACCCTTGCGCTGGTGGCACCAGATGATCTGGCTGCTCAGCAGGTGTGCCTCCTGTGTTCGGGGGTCTATGCCGTGGCTGCTGACACGATCCCACTCGCTGACCTGCGGCTGTGGTTTCGCTATGTGGGATTGGTGGGACCAGAGCGCCTCGCGTCGGTGCAACCGGCCTGCCTGGGCTGTACGCCTGTACCACTGTCGATTCGCGATGGGGATCTGCTGCGCATCCTGACCGAACTCCCGCGTGCCGCCACGATCCAGCAGGCGGCAGCGGCGTGTGTGATGTCCGAGCGGACACTCAAGCGGAAACTCACGACTCTGCGGGTCGCGCTCGGTATTCCTGCAACGGGCGTGACGCGGCACCGCCCACCAGGGCTGGCGGCGTTGCTGTGGACGGCGCTCGGGAGCCAAGCCGAAGCGTGGCCGGTTCTGGATGTCGAGGATGCTTCTTCGTCACGTCTTGCAAGCGTCCAGCGTGGCGCTGGCGATTTGGTCGCTCCGGGAGAGGTGTACGCCGGGAGCAACGCGTGACTGGGGCTCACCGAACACAGGCCACGCGCTGCTCCACCAGTTCTAGCCGCATCTAGCCCATATCCTCCATAGTTGGCCCTTAGCCCACTATTATCCCACAGGAGCTTCGCTATGCTTCATCCAGGATAGCGGAAACGCCCGTTTCCGCTATCCTCGACCAAAGGATGGAGCCGCGGCAAGGTGCGGAACCGATCGCAGCCACAGGGCACGGAGCGCCGAGCATGGCGGTGACACACGCGCGCTTGCAGTAGGAAGAATGACGTACGTATGATGATCCCCCCTGATTCACGCGGAACGAACCAACCATCGGCAGCGGCTCCGGTGTTGCGGGTGCTGCCGCTCACGGCCATCCAGTGGGCGGCCCAGAATCCACGGACGGATGCGGCAGCGGATCTCGACGAGCTGACGGCGAGCATCGCCGCGGTGCATGAGCCGTATCTGGCGCAGCTTCCCCTGGTCCACGAGGAGGAAGCTGGTACGTTTCGCGTGATCGCCGGTGAGCGTCGTATCCGGGCGGTGATGGCCGCCGGCTGGCAGACCGTGGCGTGCCTGGTCTATCGCCGCCTCGATGCCGCCACAGCCCTTACACGTCCGCATATCCAGCCGTCACCGCCCGTCAATGTTTATCGAGTCTTGGAAGCATCTGATGATCCTGACGCTCCCGTACTTGGCTGTAGCCGTTGGGTGACAATGGGTTCCTGGCGATTCGTACGAACACCCGGTCTTCTGCGGTGCCCCACAGTCTCGCCAGCAGGCCTGATGCATGATCTCCTGAGCATAAACATGTGCGGCATGCCCATACGCAGCTATCCTTGCGAGATAGCCATCTCTGATCTGACACGACCCGTCTCCGTGTCCCGCGTGACCGGCGGCGCGAGCACCAGCACCGCCGGTACACGATTCGGCGCTGCCAGTCGCAGTAACCCGTAGCCGATCCCGGCGAGCCCAGTCATCAATCCCGGCGACTCGACGCCCAGTGGGAGACCGGAGCGCCACCCGTTGGTCTCGATGCTCTCGACGATCATCGAGGCGAACCGCTGCGTTTCGATGCGCCAGCGGGGATCGGGCAGATTCTCGCCCGCCTCCAGCAGCAACTCCAGATTGCCCAGATCGCCGTGGCAGAGCGAGTGGTTCAGGCCGAAGCCATGCTCACGTGTGGTGTGCAGCGCTGCCTCGATCTCGCCACGCAGTGCGGGATCGTCAAGATGGGGCAGCAGGTGTAGGCGGGACAGTCCGATGCCGGGCGCGCCGTGACACCAAGCCACCGTAAACCGCGTGTCCGATGCGCCGATTCGATCGGACGCTTGCGTGAAGCGCAGATCGGGCCAGTTGCCGTGCTCAGGCACGAACAGGCTGCGCTCATAGGCCAGCGCGTCGAGTGCCGCCCTGCGAAAGCGCTCATTGCTGCTCGCCAACGCTAGCTGGTGCAGTGCCAGCGCCATGCCCGCTGCGCCATGGGCGAATCCTGCCATCGGCTGCGTAGCCGTCGGCACAAGCCAGCCGCTCCCGTGTTTCATGGGCAGTGCGGCGGCCAATACATGATCCCCGCACTGCACCGCCACGGCCAGCGCCGATGGAGCGCCGGTGCAGTGATACAGACCGAGCAGTGCCAGAATCGCGCCTGCCGCTCCTGAGATGATGTCAAAGTGGCTATCGCGGTCGAGCCGCCGTGCGACCTCGCCAACCAGCACCTCCGCCTCGTGCAGCAGATCCGGCTGCGACCACAGCGCGCCCAGATGCGTCAGCGTATAGATGATGCCGCCCCAGCCGGTGAAACCGCCGATCAGCCTGATCGCCGATTGATCACGCTCGATCTGACGACGGAGCGATGTGAGCGCTGCCTGGGCCAATGTCGTGTAGCTTGGCTCGGCGACAGTCGCGCCCAGGTAGCCCAGGAAGAGCGCCACGCCCGAAAGTCCGCTGTACAGATCCTCGCTCAGCGGTACCAGGGTCCAGCGGCTGTCGCGTTCAAGCGTCAGGCCGATCCAGCTGGCATCCTCCGTGCCGCGCAGCGCCAGCTTCGCTAGCCGATCACCGACCGCCCGCGCCGCTTCCAGCAATCGCTCGCGCTCGACTGGCTGGTGCGATGCGGCCGACGGGGAGCGCGGGCGCTGCTCCTGATCGAGGTTGATCGCCAGCGTCGCCAGCGAGGCGTTGACGAACCAGCGTTGCTGCCTGAGATCATCCTCGCTCAAACGCTGGATACGGCGGCGCACCAGCCCCACGCCTGGCTCGTCGAAGAACTCGGCGATGCGCTCCTTGGTGCTGCTCCACACATCACGCGATTCGGGGCGTGACGTGAACATCGGAATATCGCCGCGCAGCAGATCGTCGCGCTCGGCGGGGATCAGCCGTGCGAAATACGGTTGCTGGTCCACGCCGACCCACAGCCGGTCAATGTGACGGTCGCGATCGAGTGCGTTGCGCAGCAGATCGGGATGGAAGCTCTCGCGCAGCAGCAGGGCGTAGGCGCGCGTCGGCCGCATGATGATCCGTACCTCGTCGTGCGCAAAGCGGGCCAGCGGGCCGTCGTCGGCCAGCAGCGACTCGCGCTGCGCAAGCAGCAGGCGGTACATCGCGGTAAAGCCGGCAACAATCGCCTCGGCATAGTCCAATAGCTCCACCTCCGCGCCGTTCAGCGTGGGCCGGTTCTGACCGCCGCGCATTTCCATGCGCTTGCGTGCCAGCCGCATCTCGTCGGTGCCGCCGCCCTCCCAGTACGGTATCGCGTGAGGCGAGAGCTGACCGGTGGCTGCGCCCAACCCGCTCAGATCGACGCCTTCAGCCTCGTCGTTGCCCCAGATACGGTGCGGCAGCAGCCCAACGCGCAGAACAGACCGAGTCATCGTATCGCCCGCCAGCGCATCCGACTGCCCCAAATCCAGGCCGCCGGCGCGCGGATGAAACAACGACTCAAGATCGATCAGCACGGGATGTTCGCCGGCAGCGATCAGATTCTCGAAGTGAATATCAGTGGCCTCCAGGCCATACAGCAGCGCCAGATACGCGCCCTG
Organism: Herpetosiphonaceae bacterium; assembly: GCA_036401895.1. Taxonomy (GTDB): domain Bacteria; phylum Chloroflexota; class Chloroflexia; order Chloroflexales; family Kallotenuaceae; genus LB3-1. Next base: position 4,614 of record DASWTW010000170.1, read on the forward strand.
ACGCTCGTAAAAGCGGCAGACCTCCTCGGTACTCGCGCAGCTATCGGCCGCGACGTACTCGACCCAGCCATAGTGCTGGCGGTCGAGCACGTGCAGCGTGCGAAACGGCGGATGCGCCCCGCGCTGGTTGAGCCAGGCGAGCAGCTCCTGAAAATGCAGATCGACCGCCAGCGAACGCGGCTTGTACACCAGCTTAAAGCCTGACGTGAAGGTTGCGATCAAGACCGCACGGCCGCCGCGATGTCGATCGCCAGCGTCGCCGTCGATCTGCGTCAGCATGCCTGGATCGCGATCCGAGCAGAATGTGTCGCGAATCGCGGACCAATCGGCGCAGAGCCGCTCCACATATTCCAGGCTGACATCAACCCAGGTGTTGATACCCAGGACCAGCTGACGAGCCAGCACTGCGTACTCACGAAGCAGCAGCAACGCCCTGTCATGCTGTCTGAGGCGCTCAAGAAAGCTTTGAAAGCGCTCCTGCGCCGTGTCGCCGCGTAGCTCACCTTGCAGCCGGGCAACGTTCAGCTCCAGCACGAGCGTGCGGCTGATCATTGGGATCAGTTGCGCCGGAAGCTGGGCGTAGAGCGCCGCCGCGATCGTGTCGGGATCGAACGGCACGGCGGCATGAGCTGCTGCGAGTGCTGCAATCCCCGCGCGCAGCCGGTCGCGACCCTGACGGATCAGGGGCTCGATCACGATCAGAAATTGGGCCGATTCCTGGCCTTGCTGTGTTGTGGGAAGCTCGACCGGATCGGAGACGGCACCGGGCACGTAGGCCTGTGCAAGCTGAAGCAGCCACGGCGGAGCACCGCAGCGGTCATGCACAGCGGCGATCGGTTCGCCCAGCAGGGAGCGCAGCTCGTCCTCGGTGAGGCCATCCAGCGCCAGTCGCTGCGCAAAGAGCGTCTCGTCGGCAAACGGCGACTGGGAGCGCCAGCGCTGCAAGCGACGCACCGCACGCTCGGCGTCGACTTCGGCGATGAGTTCACGCTGCTGGGTCGTGCGCGGCGTGGCGACACGCTCGGCAAGCGTCAGCGCGTGATACCAGTCGGGATCTTCAAACCAGGGGTGACTCACAGTGACTCCTCGGCACTACCAATACAGGACCATCGACGTGCATGGTAGATCGCTACCATGCACGCCGACAGTCAGGCTAAAGCGCGGATCGGACAAGGCAACTGATACCCGATCGTGGAACCGGGCAACTACCCGAGATTACCAGTGTGGAGGACACCTATAATTAGTCGGGCAGAGAAGGTCCAACGTGTAGGCCCCGGCGACGAGGCCGAGATCCTCATCCCGCAGCTCAAGCAATCCGGCGGGATGCTCGGGCAGCAAGGCGCGGGCTTCTTCGCTCAGACTGTTGCGATACTCGTCGTCCTTCCAGGCGCGAATGATGTCCACATTTGACATAAGTTGCCTCCATTGGTTTCGATACCACAATTGATCGTCGCCTTCGGCCTGCCGCAGTCAGGCTAAAGCGCGGATCGGATAGAAGCGCTGGTTCCCTAGCGTGTATCCGGGCACGTACAAAAGCTCACCTTCTGGTCGACCGATACAGCACCGGCGACGAGGCCGAGATCCTCATCCCGCAGCTCAAGCAATCCGGCGGGATGCTCGGGCAGCAGGGCGCGCGCTTCCTCGCTCAGGCTGCTGCGATACTCGTCGTCCTTCCAGGCGCGAATGATGTCTACGTTTGACATAAGTTACCTCCGTATAGCTGTGTCTGATCTATAGTCTCGGCCTGCTGCGGTCAAGCCGGAAGACCCAAAAGTTAGGGAGCGTCGGCATGGGTCGTAGCCGCCCCTGTCTGCTGGCCGTGGACAAGCGTCGCGTAGAAGCCGCCGCGCGCCAGCAGTTCGGCATGCGTGCCGTGCTCGACAATCGTGCCCTGATCCAGGACCAGGATCAGATCCGCGTTGCAGATCGTGCTCAGCCGATGGGCGACCACGATGCGTGTGCAGCGCAACGCGCTGAGATAGCGATCGACCTGCGTCTCGGTCAGTACGTCCAGATGGCTGGTCGCCTCGTCCAGTACCAGGACGGCGGGATGGTGCGCCAGCGCGCGGGCGATCGCGAGGCGCTGGCGCTGACCCCCCGACAGACCGGTGCCGCTCTCGGTGACCAGCGTCTCATAGCGCATCGGCATGGCCATGATCTCATCGTGAATCGCCGCACACCGCGCCGCTACGATCACCCCTTCCAGGTCAAGGCCCGGATCGTTGAAGGCAATGTTCTGCCGGATCGAGCCGCTGAAGATGAACGAATCTTGGAGGACGACACCAAACTGGTTGCGCAGTGAGCGGTAGTTCAGGCGCTGCAACGGAAGGCCATCGTACAGGATCTCGCCAGCGGTCGGCGGGTACAGGCCGATCAGCAGCATCGCCAGCGTGGTCTTGCCGGAGCCAGTGCGTCCGACCAGCGCCACCTTCTGACCTGGCTCGATCGTCACCGATATATCGCGCAAGACCGGCGGGCTGCTGGGATTGTACTGAAACTGCACGTTGCGCACATCGATCCGGCCTGTGAGGCGCGGCGCAAGCTGCACTGCCTCAAGATTTTGCTCGGGTTCGGCCTGGATCACATCGGCGATCCGCTCCAGATGTGCCCCGACCAGTTGTAGTTGCCGTCCGGTCGAGACCAGCGAGGCCAGCGGCGTGAGCACGGCGATCGCCAAGGTGTTGAGCGCCAGCATCGTACCGAGCGTCAGCGTGCCATCTAGCACGCGCAGCGCGCCGAACCACAGCAGGAGCAGCGGCGCGAGCGTCCTGAGCGTGCTCATCACGGTATCGATGATCGCCGCCAGATGGTTGCGCCGCACCGCAATATTCAGATGGTTCCAGAAGAGGTTAGACCAGTGATCGAGCGCACGCTCTTCCACACCTGCCGCCTTCAGTGCGGCTATGCCCGTGAGCGCCTCCACTAGATAGCTCTGCGACTCGGCTGCCGCGTACAGGTCGCGCTGCATCAGTCGATGCATCCAGGGCGTCGTGCCAAGGAGCGTCGCGATCTGAAGGAGGCCGATCGCCAGCACCAGCAGCCCAAACGAGGGAGCCTGCGCCAGCAGGATCGCCAGATAGACCAGCGCTAGGCTGCTATCGAGCACGATCGAGAGCGTCTGGCTCGTCAGCGTCTCGCGGATCAGCGCGTTACTCCCGAGTCGCATCAGAAGATCGCCGCTGGTCCGCTGCTGAAAGAACTGAAACGGCAGTGTCAGCAGATGCTCGAAAAACCCCAGCATCAGCCGCGAGTCGAGCCGTATCTGCACGTACAGCAGCAACGCGGCGCGCAAATAGCCGATCACCAATTGGGCCAGTACTAAAAAGATGATGCCAATACCCAGCATTGACATGACACCAGTGATGCGGAACGGCAGGATCGTATCGACGAGGGCTTTGGTCAGCGCGGGGACTGCCAGCCCGAGCGCTTGCAGCAGTACGGAGACCACCAGAATCTGGATCATGACACCCGCGATACCCGGGATCTGAATGAGATGCGTGAGGTAGCTGCGCCATGAGGTGGGCTGCGCGCTCCGGCGCGACGCGAACTGCACGCCTGGCTCGAAGGTCAGCGTCACGCCGGTAAAGTGTGCATCGAACTCGGCAGCCGAGAGGCGGCAGCGACCAACTGCCGGATCGACGATCTCCACTCGGTGCGGCGTCCAGTGCTCGACGACGACGAAATGGTTGAAGTCCCAATGGACGATCGCGGGGAGCGGTACATGTGTAAACGCCGCCGGTTCGAGCGAGTACGCCTTGACGCGGAGACCATGCTGTCGGGCAACCTTCGCCAGCGTCAAAGCAGTCGTGCCGTCGCGGCCTATCGCGCAGAGATCGCGGCACTCGGCCACCCGCGTTTGTCGCCCATAGTAGCTCAGGATCATCGCGAGACACGCCGCCCCGCACTCGACCGCGCTCAACTGTAACAGAACCGGCACTGGTCGTCGTCTTCGGCGTGTCGCACTGCCGCGCAGCCAGCGGAGCAGGGGAATGATCTGTGTTGAATCGCCGCTCACGCGCTACCCTCCCAGGAATTGGTCGAAGATCGGTAGAAACGTCAGCACGCGCCGCGATCCGACAGCGGCATTGGCCTGATAGTGGCTACCGATATAGGCGACAGCGGGAAGATCCGGCGGCAGATCAAGCCGCGCCAGCGCCACGGCAGACGGCTGATCGGCGACCTGAGCGCCGCGCATGTGCAGGACAAAGCGGTGCTGGATCTCGACAGGACTCATGATCCTCGGCTCGACGGCGATGAGTGCGCCGGTGATCGGCTGCCTGGAACGATCGGAGAAGACCATGATCGGTTGTCCTCGCTGGAGTTGGGCCAGCGCGTCGGGTGGCAGCACCAGCAGCGCCGTGACCATATGGTCACTGCTGGCCGGTTCAAGCACCACCGCCCGACCAGGCATATAGACCGGCACCTTGGCCATCCAGGCCGATCCTGCGCTGCCAACCAAGAGTGCCGCCAGCAGCCAGAGCCAGAGCCAGGTGCGTGGAGCGATCAGCCGGGGTAAAACTGCCTGCTCCTGGCGATCCATGTAACGCCGCACGGCCTCTGCGCGAAAGACCGGGCGAGAAGGCTGGTTCATAGCTGTTGAATCCGTGATCGTCGCATGCGGGTGTATCAATACTCTCTTCCCCAAAGCTCGTGCCAGAAGGCTGGCGACAACCATCAGCCAGGTTCATCACCCGCCTCTCGTCACACGGCACGTACCTCCATGCCCGGCTGCTCCAGTCCCCTCCTCCCACAACCACCGCATCCTGCTCCACAGTGCGAAGCCTCATGCGCCTCATCGCTCGTCCATGAAGTAGCGAGAAAGGGTGCGACGCTGAGCCAGGTTGTTCTTTTCTCAGATAACATGAGGCTCCATCACGAATGTCTTCAGGTTCCGCAGGCCTCAGTCGGTAGCACCACAACATCAGGTAGTAGACCATATTCGGGCTGATTCAGGGGATCGGTTTGCGATACTCGAGTGATACTGTTAGGTGATAGCAGCGATACGCTGGCAGCGAGACGTATGACATTGTTCCAGCTCCCCATTGCGCTGACGCGGAATCAGGCCTTAGTATGCGTACCGGCTCACTTGGCGCGACGTTGCCACCATGCTGGCGTAGTCGGCATTTCGTGCTAAGATGCCCCGCGTCATGATCGGAAATGTCCTCAGAATCCAGGTGCTTTTCCTGGGGGTTTCGCTCTATCTTGGGGAGAAATACACGATGAGCGATCAGAGTGCAGGCTATTTCTCACTGGGTCTCTGGATGCGCCGCCGCCGCAAAGCCCTCGATCTAACCCAAGCCGCCTTGGCTGATTGTGTGGGGTGTGCGGTGGTCAGCATTCGCAAAATGGAAGCTGACGCGATGCGACCATCTCCCGCAATGGCGCAGCGCCTCGCCCAGTGCTTCGATCTTGCCCCAGACGAGCGAACGGCGTTTCTGGAGGTCGCGCGTGGCGAACGAGGTCGCGCTCGCTTCCTCACTCCGCTCATGGGGGTTGATCGTGATCTCCCCCCGCCCGATTCTGTTTCGAGACCGCCGCACGTGGTGGCCCTGCCCCTGGACACGCTTCCCAACCCTGCGCTGTTGCCCCCCGGCTCACGCATGCCGTTGAGCCGTAATCCCCTCTTCGTCGGGCGGGAGCGGGATCTCCGCCAGTTGGCACATGCCCTTAGCCTCCATGGGACTGCGGCGATTGGGCAGGTGGAGACGGCGGCGGCGACCGGCTTGGGCGGGATCGGCAAGACCCAGCTCGCCTGCGAGTTCGTCCATCGCTACGGACAGTTCTTCGCGGGCGGGGTCTTCTGGTTGAGCTTCGCCGATTCCTCCGTAGTGCGTTCCGAAATTGCGGCCTGTGGTGGCGTTGACGGGATGCGCCTCGGTTCTGAATTTGACCAGCTGCCACTGGATAAGCAAGTCCAACGGGTGCTGGTCGAGTGGTATAGTCCCCTCCCGCGCCTGCTGGTCTTCGATAACTGTGAGGATGAGTCGCTGCTCCACCAGTGGCGACCGAAGCACGGCGGCAGCCGCGTGCTCCTCACCAGCCGCCGTCGTTATTGGGGCCCGGCACTGGGCGTGCATGCCGTGCCACTGGATGTGCTGCCCCGCATCGATAGTCTTGCCCTGCTGCGCGCCTTTCGCCCCGATCTATCGGAGCACGCTGCCGACCTCCAGACGATTGCCGAGGTCCTCGGCGACCTGCCCCTGGCTCTCCATCTCGCAGGCAACTTTCTGGCACGCTACCACCATGCGCTCACGCCCACACAGTATCTTGAGCGCCTTCAGACCCCGACGATCCTCGACGACCGCTCGCTGAAGGCAGCCGGGCTGTCGCCGACGGCGCATGTGCAGCATGTGGCGCGCACCTTTGAGCAGAGCTACGAGCGCCTGGATGCGGCCGATCCGACGGATGCGCTGGCGCTGACGCTCCTCGCGCAGGCTGCCTGCTGCGCGCCCGGTGAGCCGATCCCGCGACGGTTCCTGCTCCAAACGCTCCAGCTTCCGGAGGATGACGCAGAGCCCGGGCTGCTGGCTGAGGACGCCCTGCTGCGCCTGACCGACCTGGGGCTCCTGGACACCGACGTGGTGGGGAACCTCCGCCTGCACCGGCTGCTCGTCGCCTTTGTGCGGACGGTGTCGGACCATACTGCGGCCCAGACCGCGGTGGAAGCGACCCTCCTGCGCGTGGCCGAGGCGCTGAACGACCAGCGGAATCCTCGCCTGTTCCTGGCGCTCCAGCCGCACCTCCGCGTGCTCATCGAGGCGGCGCTGGGGCGTGCGGATGCCCGCACCGCAGCGTTATGCGATGCGCTGGGCGTGCATCTCTGGCTCCTGGGGGGCTATGACGAAGCGCAGGGGTACCTGGAGCAGGCGGTGGCGATTCGGCAGCGCGTGTTGGGGCTGGAGCATCCCGATACGGTCAGGAGCTTCAACCGGCTTGGTGGGGTACTCTGGGCGCAAGGACATTACGCCGAGGCGCAGGGCTATTTAGAGCAGGCGTTGGCGATTCGCCAGCGCGTGCTGGGCGAGGACCATCCGGACACCGCCCTCAGCCTCACGAGCCTGGGGGTCGTGCTGGCGGAGCAAGGACGGTACGCGGAGGCCCAGCGCGCCCATGCGCAGGCGTTGGCGATCAAGGCGCGCGTGCTGGGCGAGGACCATCCCCGCACGGCCACGAGCCTCAACAATCTGGGCGATGTGTACGAGTCCCAAGGCCACTACGCCGCAGCCCAGCGCCATTATGAACAGGCGTTGGCGATTTGGCAGCGCGTGATGGGCGAGGACCATCCCGACACCGCCCTCAGCCTCAACAATCTGGGTGATGTGTACGCGTCCCAAGGCCACTACGCCGCAGCCCAGCGCCATTATGAACGGGCGTTGGCGATTCGCCAGCGGATCTTGGGCACCGAGCATCCGCACACCGCGCTCAGCCTGCGCGCCTTGGGCGCAGTCCTCCAAGCCCAGGGGCAGCATGCGGAGGCGCAGGGCTATTTGGAGCAGGCAGTAGCGATTCAGCAACGGGTCTTGGAACCCGACCATCCCGACACCGCGCGGAGTCTGCGCGCGGTGGGGGAACTCCTCCACGCGCAGGGGGAGACGGCGCAGGCGCGTGTCTACCTGGAGCAAGCGCTGGCGATCGTGACCCAGCGGCTTGGCGCCGAGCATCCCGACACCGCGGAAAGCCTCCACCAGCTCGGTCGCGTGCTGCACACGCTGGGGCAGTACGCTGCGGCGCGGCGCGCCCTGGAGCAGGCGCTGGTGATCTATGAGCAGGCGGTCGGTTCGGAGCATCCTGGTCCTCAGGATGTCCGCGCGAGTCTGGCAGCGCTCTTGGATCAATACTGAGAACGCTAATCTCACCAATCTTCAGCCTGAGTAACGATTTCGATACTACCACTGCGTGTTGAAGGACTCTTGGCGTGAAGAGGGCTAGCGATTAGAGCGGCTTGCATACATCTTGAGCTTACGCCATACTGCGTTGTATGCGAGCCTCTTCCGAAGATTTGTGTCAACGAGTCGTGGAAGCGGTTGCCCGTGGTATGTTGCGGGCGGACGTGGTGCGCACCTTTCAGGTGTCGCTCGCGACCCGCAAACGCTACCTCAAACAACGACGTGAGACCGGTCAGGTGATGCCCAAACCTTATCCTGGCCGTCCGGCGAGCAAAGGTGCCGCTCTCGCCGCGCAGCTCGACCACCTCCTGGAGGCTGAGCCGGATGCCACCCTTGATGCTCTCTGTCAGCAGTGGGTAGCGATCTCGGGCGTCGTGGTCAGTACCGCGACCATGAGTCGCGTCATTCGACAGCACGAGTGGACACGTAAAAAAAGACGCTGGGTGCCAGTGAGCGCGACAAGGAGCAGCGGGCTGCCTTCCGGCAGCGGATCGCAGGCCGCCCCGCCGCCGACTTCGTGATCCTTGATGAAAGTGGGACCAACCTCAATTTGACACCGTGCTCTGCGTGGGGAACGTGCGTATGCGCGGGTGCCGCGCAATACCCCACCGAATATCACAGTGGTTGCCGTTGTGAGTCTCCAGGGCATCGGTCCCGTGATGACCTTGGCGGGGGCGCTGGACACGCCCGCCTTTGGCTGCCTCCTCACCGGTTCAGATGAAGCATTACCCCGCCAGTCCTAGCCAGCTCTAGTAGTCGGCCACTGTGGTTTTGGTGAGTTAAGGATATGGCTGAAAAGAGAACCTTTCCTCCTTCCCATACCTCTGGTGGTGGACTACTAGCGCAGCTTCGCCTGTATGGTGCTTGGACTCAGTTCACTAGCGATGGGC
>DASWTW010000171.1:0-14470 GCA_036401895.1 Herpetosiphonaceae bacterium
CGTACAGGTTGTGCAGCTCCGCCGACAGCCGGGTGAAGAAGCGCTCCTGAAGCGCCAGCGGCAGCGCCTCACCGCTACAGATCACGCGGCGCAGCGTGTGGCAGCGGTCGAGATCCCGCTCGTCGAGGAAGACCTGGAGCATGGAGGGCACAAAGTGCAGCGTGGTGATGCGCTCACGGGCGATCAGGTCGACGAGATAGGCGCTGTCCTGGTGGCCGCCGGGCCTGGCGACGACGAGGGTGGCGCCGGTGAGCAGCGGCCAGAAAAACTCCCAGACCGAGACGTCGAAGCTGAAGGGTGTTTTTTGCAGCACGCGGTCAGTCGCATCCAGCTGGAAGGCATCCTGCATCCAGAGCAGGCGGTTGACGATCGCGTGGTGGGTGTTCATCGCGCCTTTGGGCTGGCCGGTGGAGCCCGAGGTGTAGATCAGGTAGGCCAGATTCGTGGCGTCGGTGCGCAGCGTGGGATTGGTCGTGGGCTGCTGGGCGATTTGCGGCCAATCGGCGTCGAGGCGCAGCACGTGCGCGGTGTGCGGCGGCAGCACGGCTTGGAGGTGCTGCTGGGTGAGCAGGACGGGCGCTTGGGCATCTTCGAGCATGAAGGCGATGCGATCGGCGGGATAGTCGGGATCGATGGGGACGTAGGCGCCGCCGGCTTTGAGCACGCCCACGAGGGCGATCACCAGCTGGAGCGAGCGCTCCATGCTCACCGCTACCCGCGTCTCGGCGCCGACGCCCAGGCTGCGCAGATGATGCGCCAGCTGGTTGGCCCGTGCGTTCAGCTCGGCGTAGCTCAAGCTCACTCCCTCGAAGACCAGCGCCGTCGTGTCGGGCGTGCGCGCCGCCTGCTGCTCGATCAGCGTGTGCAAACACACATTCTGCGGGTAATCGACCGTCGTCGCGTTCCAGTCCACCAGCAGCTGCTGTCGCTCGGATGCGGGCAAGATCGCCACGTCGGACAGGCGCTGCTCGGGGTTGCCGACGATGCTTTCCAGCACGGTCTGGAAGTGCTCGGCCAGGCGCTCGATCGTCGCGATCTCGAACAGATCCGTGCTGTACTCGATGAAGCCGCCCAGGCCGTCGGCGGTCTCGGTCAGATCCAGCGCCAGGTCGAACTTGGCAGTGCCGCTGTCGATCTCAAGCGAGGTCAGCGTCAGATCGCGCAGGCTCTGGCTCGACGTCGGCGTGTTTTGCAGCACGAACAACACCTGGAACAGCGCCGAGCGGCTAAGATCGCGCTGAGGCTGGATCTCATCGACCAGCTGCTCGAACGGAATGTCCTGGTGGGCATAGGCATCCAGCGCCACTTTGCGCACGCGCTTGAGCAGCTCCTTGAAGGTCGGATTGCCGCTGAGATCCGTCCGCAGCACCAGCGTGTTGATGAAAAAGCCGATCAGGTTTTCGGTCTCAGGCTGCGATCGTCCAGCCGTGGGCGTGCCGATCACCAGATCGTGCTGGCGCGTGTAGTGGTGCAGCAGTGTCTGGAACGCGGCCAGCAGCGTCATGTAGAGCGTGACGCCTTCGCGCCGGCTGAGGCTATGCAGCGCCTGAGCGAGATCTTTGGGCAGCGCGATCGTGTGGCGTCCACCCTTGAAGCTCTGCACGGCCGGACGTGGATGATCGGTCGGCAGCTCAAGCAGCGGCAAGCCACCGCCGAGTTGCTGCTTCCAGAAGCTCAGCTGCTGATTCAGGATCTCGCCGCCAGGAGCTAGCCAGCCGCGCTGCCAGAACGCGTAGTCGGCGTACTGGATCGGCAGTGGCGGCAGCAGCGTGGCCGGATCGGTGGTCGCGTTGGCGACAAAGGCATCGTAGAAGGTTGCCAGCTCGCGTAAGAAAACGCCTACCGACCAGCCGTCGGAGATAATATGATGGACGGTTACGAGCAGCACATGCTCTTGATCGCTTAGTCGCAGCAACCTGGCGCGGATCAGCGGCCCGTGTGTGAGATCGAAGGGCGTCTGGGCCTCGTCGGTGGTGTGGCGCAGCACTGCCAGCTCCTGCTCGATTGCCGAGCGCTGGCTGAGATCGACAACCGGCAGTGCCAGCTCAAGCCTGGGTGCGATCACCTGGATCGGCTCGCCGCTGGATTCGGCGAATGTGGTGCGCAGCGCCTCGTGTCGCCCGACGATCGCGTTGAGGCTGCTGTGCAGCGCGGAAATCTGGAGCGTGCCGCTCATCTGCACGGCGGCGGGAATGTTGTAGGCCGCGCTGTTGGGCTGAAGCTGATCCAGGAACCACAGGCGCTGCTGGGCAAACGACAGCGGCAGCGGCTGGTCGCGTGAAATACGCTCGATCGGTGGGATCATCAGGCGCTGCGCCGCCCGCTGCGCCGCCTCGACCCGCGCGGCCAATCCGGCAACTGTCGGCACATCAAAGAGCGCGCTCAGCGGCAGATCGACCTGTAGCGTGCTGCGTACCCGCGACATAATCTGCGTCGCCAGCAGCGAGTGCCCGCCCAGCGCGAAGAACGTATCGTTGATGCCGACGCGCTCCTGCTTGAGCAGCGCTGCCCAGATCCCGGCGATCGCCTCTTCGATCGGCGTGCGTGGCGCAACAAAGCTCTCGTCGCGCTCCACAGGCACGCTTTCGGGCGCGGGCAGCGCCTTGCGATCGAGCTTGCCGTTCGGGTTGAGCGGCAGCGCGTCGAGCTGCACAAACACAGCCGGGATCATGTAGTCGGGCAGGTACTCGGCGAGGTAAGCGCGCAAGGTAGAACCAAGAACCGGGTGCCCTCCGGGCGACTTAGAACCGTCTGCATCAACCCCTTGGTTCTCCGTTCTAGGTTCTAGGTTCTCGACCACGTACGCAATCAGCCGCGTATCGCTGCCGCTTTGCTCGGCAACCACGACGGCCTCGCGGATCACGGGATGGCGCGCCAGCACAGCCTCGATCTCGCCCAGCTCGACGCGGAAGCCGCGAATCTTGAGCTGATGATCGATGCGGCCCATGAACTCAAGCACGCCGTCGGCGCGATAGCGGGCGCGGTCGCCGGTTTTGTAGAGCCGGGCGTTCGGTGCGTGGCTGAAGGGATCGGGGATGAACTTTTCGGCGGTTTGATCGGGCCGGTTGCTGTAGCCGCGCGCCAGACCGATGCCGCCGATGTGCAGCTCGCCCGCCACGCCGACCGGCACCGGCTGAAGGTTTTTGTCGAGCAGATAGATCTGCGTGTTGGCGATCGGCCGGCCGATGGGCACGCCCTGCTGCTCAGCGCCGCGCTCGAAGATCCAGCAGGTCGCGTTGATCGAGGCCTCGGTCGGGCCGTAGAATTGCAGCAGATCGGCGTTCAGACGCGCAAAGAAGCGGTCCGGCAGATCGCGGGGCAGCGCCTCGCCGCCGCAGAAGACGCCGCGCAGCCGATCGCAGGCCGCGATGCCGGGCTCGTCCAGCGCCACCGAGAGCAGCGACGGCACGAAATGCGCGATCGTGACCTGCTGCTCGGCCATCAGCCGCACGAGATAGGCGCTGTCCTGCTGGCCGCCGGGCCGTCCCATGATCACCTGCGCGCCAGCCAGCAGCGGCCCGACCAGCTCCCACAAGGAGATGTCGAAGCTGAACGAGGCGATCTGCAAGACGCGATCGGCGGCGCTGAGCGGGTAGATCTCCTGGTTCCACAGCAGCCGGTTGCCGATCGCGCGGTGGCTGTTCATCACACCTTTGGGCCGGCCGGTCGAGCCCGAGGTGTACATAATGTAAGCTAGATTGTCGGGCTGGACGCCGCTGCATGGATTGCTGGTCGGCTGCTGCGCGATCGTCATCCAGTCGGCGTCGAGGCGCAGCGTTGGGACGCTGATCTGAGGTAGATGTGAGATCAGGTGCTCAGTCGTGAGCAGCGCGGCGATTCCGGCGTCGTCCAGCATATAGGCGAGGCGATCGGGCGGATAGGCTGGATCGAGCGGCACGTACGCGGCGCCGGCTTTGAGCACGCCCAGCACGCCGATCAGCAGCTCGGGCGAGCGCTCCAAACACAGCCCGACGCGCGAGTCCGGCCCGATGTCAAGCGCTCGCAGATGATGCGCTACCTGATTAGCGCGGCGATTGAGCTGATCGTAGCTGAGCTTCTGGCCCTCAAAGACCAGCGCGATCGCCTCGGGAGTGAGCGCAACCTGAGCCTCGACTAGCTCATGCACGCACATGTCGAGCGCGTACGAAGCCTGCGTCTGGTTCCAGTCGACGAGCAGCTGCCGGCGCTCGTGAGCATCCAGGATCTGTACCGCGCCAACTTGCTGCTCCGGCGCCGCGACGATACCGGCGAGCGCGTTCTGGAAGTGCCGCAGCAGCCGCGTGATCGTCGTCGCGCTGAAACGCCGCTGATCGTAGCTCATCTTGACTGTGATCGCGGCGCCCGGCTCGACCACGACCGTTAGCGGATAGTTTGACTGCTCGCTGAAATGAATGTCGGAGATCGGCAGCAGCGCGCCTTTTTCCTTGGCGGCGGCGCTCATCGGGTAGTTTTCAAAGACCAGGATATTGTTGAAGAGCGGCGTGCCGCGCGGGATCTCGCTCCAGCCCTGCACCTGCACCAGCGAGCTGTACTCGTACTGGCGCATCTCGACCTGCTGCTGCTGAAGCGCTTGCAGCCAGTCGCGCACCGAGACTCGCGGATCGACGTCGACTCGCAGCGGCAGCGTGTTGATGAACAGGCCGATCATCGTCTCGCTGCCGGCCAGCGTCGGCGGACGCCCCGAGACCGTCACGCCGAACACAACCTGCTGGTCGCCGCTGTAGCGGTGGAGCAGGAGCGCCCACGCGCCCTGGAACAAGGTGCTGAGCGTGATCTGCTGCTGTCGCGCCAGCGCCTGAAGCGCGGCGCTGGTGGCGGCGTCGAGCTGAAGCTGCTCCTCGGCGTAGCCTGTCTTGCCGGGCTCAGCGAGATCAACGCCAAGCTGGGTCGGCGCGCTGATGCCGTCGAGCATCTGCTGCCAGAAGGCCTCGGCCCTGCTTTGATCTTGCTGCCGCAGCCAGACGATGTAATCGCGGTAGGAGCGGCTGGGCTCAAGGCGCAGCTCCTGGCCTCGCGTATTGGCGTGGTAGGCGGCGAAGGCTTTTTCGAGCAGCGCCGAGACCGACCAGCCGTCGAGCAGGATGTGATGGAAGCTCCACACAAAATAGTAGGCGTCGTCAGCGATCCGAAGCAGCGCGCAGCGCATCAGCGGAGCCCTGGTCACATCGAAGCCCTGCTCTTTATCGGCCTGAAGAAAGGTTTCCAGCTTCACCGCCTGCGCCGTCGACGCGATGCCGCGCCAGTCCTGCTGCTCCAGCGGGAGCGTCACCCGGCGATGCACCATCTGCACCGGCTCGTCCAGGCCCTCCCAGACAAATGCGGTCCGCAAGATCGGATAGCGATCGACCAGCTGCTGCCAGGCGCGCTCGAAAGCCGCAACATTCAGATTTCCGCGCAACGTACACGACAGCTGCTCCACGTACACTCCCGATGACGGCGCGTACAGGCTGTGGAACAGCATGCCCTGCTGCATTGGCGCGAGGGGGTAGAAATCTTCGATGGTCTTTAAGCGCACGTTACAGCTCTCCTATGGATTTCCGAATAATGTCGGTGATATTGTCGAGGCTATCCTGGCTCCACGCGAACTCTGCGAAATCGGAGGGCGTGTACGCGCCTGCCTCGGGTGAAAGCGCGTGGTCGATCAGCTCGGCCAGCACATCCAGATACGTCTCGGCCAGCGTCTCGATCGTCATGCGATCGTAGATCTGCTCGCTGTAGCTCCACTCAAGCTGAAGCCGCCCACCGACGATCGCGGCGTTAACTTCCAGCAGATACGCGCGCCTTGCCTGTGGGCTGTGCGTCGGGCCGCTGTTTTCGGCTGCGAGGCGGAACGGCGTTGTCGCGGGCAGCGCCTGATCCAGCTGTCCGACATAGTTGAACAGGATCTCGCCCTGCGGCAGGCGCTGAAGCTGCTCGCGCAGCGCCGCGTCCTGGCTCAGGTAGCGCAGGATGCCAAAGCCGGCACCGTGATTCGGCAGGTCGCGCAGCTGCTCCTTGACGGCGGTGATCAGCGCGCCTGGCTCGTGGGCCTGACGCAGATCGAGCACGACCGGGAAGAGCGAGGTGAACCAGCCGACCGTGCGCGACACGTCGACGTCGGGGAAGAAATCTTCGCGACCGTGGCCTTCCAGGTTGAGCAGGACCGTGCGCGATTCGGTCCAGTCGGCCAGCGTCTCGGCCAGCGCCGCCAGCAGCAGATCGTTGATCTGCGTGTTGTAGGCCTGGTGCGCGTCGTGCAGCAGCGAGTGCGTCAGCGTGCTGCTCAGCTTCACGCTCACCGTGCGCGTGGCAGACTCGACATTCTGGCCGCCGCTGAGATCGCGCGGGAGCGGCGGAATCTGCTGCCAGGGCTGATCGAGCCAGACTCCGGCCTCATCCCGCAGCTCAGCCCCCTGCGCGTGCTCTTGCAGGCGCGCGGCCCA
Source organism: Herpetosiphonaceae bacterium (assembly GCA_036401895.1). Classification (GTDB taxonomy): domain Bacteria; phylum Chloroflexota; class Chloroflexia; order Chloroflexales; family Kallotenuaceae; genus LB3-1. The sequence continues at coordinate 6,423 of DASWTW010000171.1, forward strand.
GCGCTGGAAGCTAGTAGTTTTGGCCGGTAGCGCGGGCCGTGTGCCCGCCTCCAGCTGCTGATAGACCGTGTGCAGGTCTTCGAGCAGGATGCGCCACGAGACGCCGTCGACGGCCAGGTGATGCACGACGACCAGCAGCCGCGTGCCCTGCGGCCCGAGATCGAAAGTCGCCACGCGCAGCAGCGGGCCGTCCGTGAGATCGAGAGCGGCCTGTAGCTCGGCGGCGCGGGCGTTGAGAGCATCAGCCTGATCGGCGGCGGGCAGATCGGAAAGATCGACGTGGGAGACCAGCGGATGCTCTTCGCCGGCAGCGCTGGTCTGGCGCCATTCGTTGGCATCAAGGCTGAAACGCAGGCGCAGCGCGTCGTGGTGCGCAACCAGGTGCTGCACGGTCTGTTCCAGGAGCGCGAAATCGAGCGGCTGAGCCAGATCCAGCAGGACGGCCTGATTCCAGTGCTGCGGCTGCGCGAACTGCTGGTCAAAGAACCACCGCTGGATCGGCGTCAGCACCACATCACCCGTCACCGGCCCTTGCTCGGCCTCGACGCGCTGCCCGGTGCCGACAAAGCGTGAGAGCGCAGCGATCGTGCGGTGCTGGAAGAGCTGATTGGGCGTCAGGTACATGCCAGCCTCGGCGGCACGCGCGATGATCTGGAAGCTCAGGATCGAGTCGCCGCCGAGCTCAAAGAAGTTATCGTGGATGCCGACCTGCTCGACGCCAAGCACCTGCTTCCAGATCTCGACCAGCGCCTGCTCGGTTTCGGTCTGTGGCGCGACATAGACCGCGTCTAGCTCAGGGCGGGCGGCGTCAGGCGCGGGCAGCGCCTTGCGATCGACTTTGCCGTTGGGCGAGAGCGGCAGCGCGTCGAGGATCACAAAGGCGGCGGGAATCATGTACTCGGGGAGCTTGGGCTCCAGGAAGCGCCGCAGCTCACCCACGGTGAGGCCCTCACCCCGGCCACGCCCAGCGGGCACCTGCCACCCCTGCCCCGAACCTCGGCTGGCTTCAGCCTCGGTTGCGGCAGGCGAAGGGGAAGCTCCCGGTTCTAGGTTCTTGGTTCTTGGTTCTTGGTTCCTTGTGTCCTCTTGTTCGTTTGTTTCTTTGTTCCCTTGTTCCCCGACAATATACGCCACCAGCCGTGTGTCGGCCGTCTCCTGCCGCGCCACGACGACGACCTCGCGGATCTGGGGATGCTGGCCGAGAGCGGTCTCGATCTCGCCGAGCTCGATGCGGAAGCCGCGCACTTTGACCTGGAAGTCGAGCCGGCCGAGATACTCGATCGCGCCGTCGGGCAGGAAGCGCGCCAGGTCGCCGGTTTTGTAGAGCCGGGCGTTGGGTGCGTGGCTGAAGGGATCGGGGAGGAAGCGCTCGGCGGTCAGCGCGGGCCGCCCCTGATAGCCGCGCGCCAGCTGGACCCCGCCGATGTGCAGCTCGCCGGGTACGCCTACCGGGACTGGCCGCAGCTGTGGGTCCAGGATGTAGATCTGCGTGTTGGCGATCGCCCGGCCGATCGGGACCGTGTGCAGTGCAGCGTGGGGCCGACAGGGCCACCAGGTGACGTCGACGGCAGCCTCGGTGGGGCCGTACAGGTTGTGCAGCTCCGCCGACAGCCGGGTGAAGAAGCGCTCCTGAAGCGCCAGCGGCAGCGCCTCACCGCTACAGATCACGCGGCGCAGGGAGTGGCAGCGGTCGAGATCCCGCTCTTCCAGAAAGACTTGCAACATCGAGGGCACAAAGTGAAGCGTCGTAATCTGCTCACGGGCGATCAACTCGACGAGATAGGCGCTGTCCTGGTGCCCGCCCGGCCTGGCGACGACGAGGGTGGCGCCGGTGAGCAGCGGCCAGAAGAACTCCCAGACCGAGACGTCGAAGCTGAAGGGCGTTTTTTGCAGCACGCGGTCAGTTGCATCCAGCTGGAAGGCGTCTTGCATCCACAGCAGGCGGTTGACGATCGCGACGTGGGTGTTCATGGCGCCCTTGGGCTGGCCGGTCGAGCCCGACGTGTAGATCATGTAGGCTAGGTTGGTGGCGTCGGTGCGCAGCGCCAGGTTGCTCGCCGGCTGCTGGGCGATTTGCGGCCAATCGGCGTCGAGGCGCAGCACATGCGCGGTGTGCCGTCTCCCCGCTGAGTGCAGCGACGATTCCAGGCGCTGCTGGGTGAGCAGGACGGGCGCTTGGGCATCTTCGAGCATGAAGGCGATGCGATCGGCGGGATAGTCGGGATCGATGGGGACGTAGGCGCCGCCGGCCTTGAGCACGCCCACGAGGGCGATCACCAGCTGGAGCGAGCGCTCCATGCTCACCGCCACCCGCGTCTCGGCGCCGACGCCCAGGCTGCGCAGATGATGCGCCAGCTGGTTGGCCCGTGCGTTCAGCTCGGCGTAGCTCAAGCTCGCACCCTCGAAGACCAAAGCGATGGCCTCGGGCGTGCGTGCCGCCTGCTGCTCGATCAGCGTGTGCAGGCAGACATCGCGTGGATAGTCGACCGTCGTCGCGTTCCAGTCCACCAGGAGTTGATGTTGCTCGGTCTCGCCCAGGAACACCAGTTCGCCGAGGCGCTGCTCGGGATGGGCCACGCAGTGCTCAAGCAGCCGCTCGAAGTGGCCGATCATGCGCGCGATCGTCGCGGCCTCGAACAGATCGGTGTTGTACTCGACCGAGCCGATGATGCCTATATCAGTCTCGATTAGCTCAAAGGCCAGATCGAACTTGGCAGTCTCGGTGGTGATGTCAACCGTCGTGAGCGTGAGATCGCCCAGGCTGACCGAGGACATCGGCGTGTTCTGGAGGATGAAGAAGACCTGGAAGAGCGGGTGGCGGCTGATGTCGGCCTCGTACTCCGCGATCTCGACAACCTGCTCGAACGGCAAGTCCTGATGCGCGTACGCGCCCAGCGCGACCTCACGCGATCGGCCCAGCAGTTCGGTAAACGTCGGGTTGCCCGACAGATCGGCGCGCAGCACCAGCGTGTTGATGAAGCAGCCGATCAGATCCTCGACCTGGCCGTGGTGCCGGTTGGCGATCGGCGAGCCGATCACCAGGTCAGTCTGTCCGCTGTAGCGGTAGAGCAGCGCGTTGAGGCCGCTCATCAGTGTCATAAAGAGCGTCGTGCCCGCGCTGCGGCTGAGCAGATTCAGCCGATCCAGCAGCGGCCTGGGAAAGTGCAGGCTTTGCTTGGCGCCGCGATAGGTGCGGACCGGCGGACGCGGATGATCGGTGGGCAGATTCAGGGCCGGAATATGGCCGCTGAGCTGCTGCTTCCAGTAGGCTTGCTGCGCCGCCAGCACCTCGCCCTGAAGCCAGCTCCGCTGCCAGGCTGCGTAATCGGCGTACTGGATCGGCAGCGCAGGTAGTGTGCGCGTCTCCAAAGGCGACTGGCTGCTCAACGCCGTGTAGAGCACGGCCATCTCGCGGATCAGCACGCCCAGCGACCAGCCATCCGAGACGATATGATGCATCGTCACCAGCAGCGTGTGCTCCTCCGCGGAGTGCTTGAAGATCAGCGCGCGGATCAGCGGGCCGTTGACCAGATCGAAGGGCTGCTGTGCCGCCTGCGTACCGATGCGCCGCAGCTCTGTCTGCTGCTCCTCAGCGGAGCGAGCGCTCAGATCGACCAGCGGCAGCTCAAGCGCCAGGTGAGGCCGGATCTGCTGCACAGGCCGCGCGTCGATCATCGGGAACGTGGTTCGCAAAATCTCATGCCGCTGCACGATTGTGTTGAGCGTTTGTGTCATCGCCGGCAGATCCAGCGTGCCCTTGAGGCCCACCGCCGTCGGATTGTTGTAGGTCGCGCTGTCGGGCTCGATCTGCTGGAGAAACCAGATGCGCTGCTGGGCGAACGAGAGCGGCAGCGGCTGATCGCGTGAAACATGCTCGATCGGCGGGACTTGCAGGCCGCTCGCCTTCTGCTGTGCCAGCTCGACCTGCTCGGCCATGCCTGCAACCGTCGGCGTGTTGAAGAGCGTGCTCAGCGCTAGCTCAACCTGGAAAGTCTCGCGCACACGCGACAGAATTTGGGTCGCCAGCAGCGAGTGGCCGCCCAGCTCAAAGAAGTTATCGTGAACGCCCACCTGCTGCACGCCGAGCACACGCTCCCACAGCGAGGCGACAACTTCCTCGGTGGGCGTGCGCGGCAGCACGGCTGACGGCTCGATAGATGCCAGGCCGGCGTCGGGCGCGGGCAATGCCTTGCGATCGATCTTGCCGTTGGGCGTCAGCGGCAGCGCGTCGAGCGTGATAAACGCCGAGGGAACCATGTACTCAGGCAGGCGCTCTTTGATGAAATTGCGCAGCGAGGAAAGGCCCTCACCCCCTAACCCCCGCTCCCGCTTTGTAGGCGAGGGGGAATCAGTGGTACTTTGTTCTTTTGTTCTCTTGTTCTCTTGTTCCTCGACGACGTACGCCACCAGTCGCGTGTCGGCGGTATCCTGCCGCGCGACGACGACCGCCTCGCGGATCGCGGGATGCTGCGTGAGCACGGCCTCGATCTCGCCCAGTTCAATGCGGAAGCCGCGCAGCTTGACCTGGAAATCCACGCGGCCCAGGAACTCGATCGTGCCGTCCTCGCGGTAGCGCGCCAGGTCGCCGGTCTTGTAGATGCGACCTCCTGGACGCTGGCCGAACGGATCGGGCAGGTAGCGCTCGGCGGTCAGCGCCGGGTGCCGGTAGTAGCCACGGGTCACGCCCACGCCGCCGATGAACAGCTCGCCGGCCACGCCGAGCGGTGTGGGCTGAAGGCACGTGTCGAGGATGTAGATCTCGGTGTTGGCGATCGGCGTGCCGATCGGAACATTGCTCTCGATCGCGTCTGTGACCGGATGCGTGGCCGACCAGATCGTGGTCTCGGTCGGGCCGTACATGTTGATCAGTCGGCCCGAAAGGAGCGGCAGCAGCTGCTGAGCCAGCGCGGCCGGCAGCGCCTCTCCGCCGAGCAGCAGCGCCCGCAGCGATCGCAGGCTGGAGCTTGCCTCGGGCTGAAGCAGCAGCAGCTTAGCCAGCGAGGGCGTGCCTTGCAGCAGCGTCGCCTGATGCTTCTGCGCCTGAGCCGCCAGACTCGCACTAGCTTTGGCAGCCGGCCTGCTGGTCAGCTCACGCAGCGTGTTGAGCGGCTCAAGCGCCGCCAGCGCCTGCTCGGCCTCCACGCCGAAATCGACCAGGCAGCCGATCTCGTCGACGCCGATCAGCTTGAGCCGCTCGACCATCTCGGCGCACGACTCGACGGTGCCGAAAAGCGCGCTCGTCTCGAAGTAGCGATCGAAGGCAAACGCCAGCAGCGTGTCCATGTCGGCTTGGCTCAGGCTGTTGATGTCGCCGGGCATGTCGACGCTCCGGGCCAGGTTGGCGATCAGCCCGGCCGACGAGCGCAGATAGTTGGTGAACGGCTCGCGCACCGTCTCGCGCACCGTCTCGCGGTCAGCGCCGATGAACGTGTGCAGCATCAGCGTGACCTTGCCGGTGTCGGGATCGAGGCCGCTCTCGGCACGCGCGGCGCGATACAGGCGCACTTTTTCAGCGACATCTTCCAGCGACTGGCCGAGCAGATGCGTCAGAATGTTGGCGCCGGTTCTGCCGGCCTCGATAAAGGTCTCGGGATTGCCCGCCGCCGTGATCCAGATCGGCAGCTCGGGCTGCACCGGCTTGGGAAAGATCTTAACGTCGATCGGATTGCCCGCGCCGCTCTGCACCGTCAGCGACTCGCCGCGCCACAGCTTCTGCACAGCGGCCAGACCATCGGCGGTGGCCTGCTTGCGATCACGGTAGCGCTCGGGGAAAAACACGAAGTCGTTGGCGTGCCAGCCCGAGGCAAAAGCGATGCCGACGCGACCTCTGGAGATGTTGTCGACGACCGACCATTCTTCGGCCACGCGGATCGGATCGTGGAGCGGCATGACCACGCTGCCCGCGCGCAGCTGCACATGCTGCGTGATCGTCGCGAGGGCCGCGCTGGTGATCGCCGGGTTGGGGTACAGCCCGCCGAACTCGTGGAAGTGGCGCTCCGGCGTCCAGACGGCTGCGAAGCCGTGCTGATCGGCGAACTTCGCGCCCTCGATCAGCAGGCGGTATTTGTCGCCGCTCGCGCCCGAATCGTCGCTGGCGAAGTAGAACAGGCTGAAGTCGATCGCACGATCGCTGCGGGCCTGCTCGGCCTGGGCCGGCATACCGCTGGCGGCGTGCTCGGCCAGGATCACCACTTTGGCGCCCTGGGTCAGCGGCCAGAACAGCTCAAGCACCGAAATATCGAACGAGATGCTGGTCGTCGCCAGCAGCGCATCCTCCACGCCACAGCCGATCTGGCGCTGCATAGCCGTCAGGAAGTTGACGACCGGGCCGTGCGGCACCATCACACCCTTGGGCTGGCCGGTCGAGCCCGATGTGTAGATCATGTAGGCGATCTGCTCGGGCGCGATCGCGGCCCTGGGGTTGCTCGTGGGCTGCTTGGCCAGCGCCGCAGCCGCACGATCCAGCAGCACAACCTGGGCACTCGTGCTCGGCAACTGCCCGGCAACCCGCGACTCGGTCAGCAGCACGGTGGGCGCCGAGTCCTGGAGCATAAACGCCAGCCGCGCTGCGGGATAGGCCGGATCGAGCGGCACATACGCCCCGCCCGCCTTGAGAATCGCCAGCAGCCCGACGAGCAGATCCGCCGAGCGCTTCATGCAGATCGCCACGCGCTGCTCGGGGCCGACACCTAGTGCGCGCAGGTGATGCGCCAGCTGATTGGCGCGAGCGTTTAGCTCGGCATAGGTGAGTTGCCGCTCTTCGAACACCACCGCGATCGCGTCGGGTGTGCGCTCAGCCTGCCGCTCGATCAGCGTGTGCAGGCAGTCCTCGTGGGCATACGGCGCGGCGGTCGCGTTCCACTCGACTAGCAGCCGGTTACGCTCGGCCGCGCTGAGCAGCGTCATCTCGCTCAGTGGCTGATCGATGCGCTCGATCATGCGCTCAAGCAGCGTTTGCAGCCCTGCCAGCAGCCGCTCGATCGTCGCGGCGGCGAAGTGCTGGGTCTCATAGCCGATGCGCAGGATCAACGTTTGGCGCGGCAAGGCGACCAGCGTTAGCGGATAGTTGGTCTTTTGGAAGACGCGGATCTCGGACTCCGACAGCGTGTTGGTCGGATAGTTCTCAAAGACGACGATGCTTTCGAAGAGCCGCCGGCCGCGCGGGATCTCGCTCCAGCGCTGCACTTCGACCAGCGGGCTGTAGGCGTACTGGCGCGTCTCGACCTGCTGCTGCTGAAGCGCTTGCAGCCAGTCGCGCAGCGTCTGGCCGGGCCGCATCTCGGCGCGCATCGGCAGCGTGTTGATGAAGCAGCCGACCATGGTCTCGCTGCCGGCCAGATCGGCGGGGCGGCCGGAAACCGTCGTGCCGAACACCAGATCGTCGGTGCCGCTGTAGCGACTGAGCAGCAGCGCCCACGCGCCGTGGACCAGCGTGCTGAGCGTCATGCGCTCACGCCGCGCCAGCGCCTGTAGCGCCTCGGCCTGCTCGGATGGAACCTCGATCTGGATCTGATCGTAGCTCTCGGCGGCTGCGCGGCTTGCACCAGGATCGAGCGGCAGCGACGTAGGCTCGGTAAAGCCCTTCAGGATCGGACGCCAGTAGCGCTCGGCCGCGCCGAGATCTTTTTTGCGCAGCCAGGCCAGGTAATCGCGGTAGGGCCGGCGACGCGGCAGACGCGGCTGCTGCCGCTGGACGAAGGCCCAGTAGGCTGCAAAAACATCCTGGACGATCAGCGGCACCGACCAGCCATCGAGCAGCAGATGGTGATAGCTCCACACAGTGTGGAAGGCGGTCGGACCGCCGCGAATAGCGGTTACTCGCATCAGCGGGGCTTCGCTCAGGTTGAAGCCCCGCTCGCGATCGGCTTGGAGATAGGTTTCGAGCCGCGCCTCCTGCTCCGCAGGCGACAGATCGCTCCAATCTAGCTCGATGAAGGGGAGCCGAGCCTGGTGTTGAACCACCTGGATCGGCTCGTCTAGGTCTTCCCAGAAGAATGCCGTGCGCAAGATTGGATGCTGATCGACGACATACTGCCAGGCGCGCTCGA
>DASWTW010000172.1:0-2308 GCA_036401895.1 Herpetosiphonaceae bacterium
CAGCGCCGGGCTGATCTGCACGCCGATCTCATTCGAGCGGGCGATCACCTGAAGCGCCAGCACCGAGTCGCCGCCCAGCTCAAAGAAATTATCGTGAATACCTACCTGATCGATGCCCAGCACGGCCTGCCAGACTGTCGCCAGCCATGTTTCGGTCTCGCTGCGCGGCTCGGCGTAGCTTGTAGCCATGGCCGGTCGTGGATGCGCCGCTTTAGCCTGGCTGACCTGATCGATCGCCTCGACGATGCGCGATTGGCTGAGCGTGTTAGCGCGCTCGATCGCGGTGTGCAGGTCGCGGGTGGCGACCACGATCTGCGGCAGCCGATTGCGCGACAGAATGCGCTTGAAAGCCTCGATGCCCTCGCCGGTCAGAATGCCGGTCACTTCCAGGCTGGGCTTGATCAGCTGATCGCCGCTGGCTGCGTCTGCTCCTCGGCTCTGCTCCGCCGACTCGCGCAGCCGGGTAGCGGAATCGGAAACCCGGCGCATGGTGAAGTCGTGGATCTCGACCAGCACGTGGCTCTGCTCGTCCAGGATCGTGATGTCGAACGAGATTGTTTCGCGGCTGGGATCGGCGGCGGGCTTGTAGCGCACGTAGCTATAAAACTTTTCGGCCAGCGGCGCGTACACGGCGAGGCTGCCGTACGAGAGCGGCAGGTAGGGTTGGCCCTGGCCGGCTATGCCGTTGCCGAACGCCGTCGCCACGTCGAGCAGCGCGGGATGCAGGCCGTACTCGGCGATGTCGGCGGCGAACGCGGCGGGCAGCTCGATCACTGCCAATCCCTGATCCTGGCCGCTGTAGGCTTTGCGCAGGCTCATCCAGCGCGGGCCCCAGTAGACGAAGCGCTCGGCCTTGCGCACCTCTTCCTCCGAGACCAGGAACTCTTCGCCGTCCCACCCGGCGATCAGCTCGTCGATGTCCAGCGCGGGCGGCGACTCCGACGCGACGCCGACTTTGCCGCGCGCGTGCTCCTGCCAGATCGAATCCGTACCGTCTTTAGCCGCGGCCCGGCTGATCACGCGGAACTCGGCGCTGTCGCCGTCGCCCTCGATGATCGTATGCACCTCTTTGCGCTCGTCCAGGCCGACCATCAGCGGCGTCATAAAGAACACGTCGTGCAGCGCGATCGGCCGTCCTGCTGCCCGCTCCTCAAAAGCGGCGCGCGCCAGCTCAAGATACGAGGTGCCCGGCAGGGCGGGAGCGCCCATGATCTTGTGCTCGGCCAGCGCCCAGTGGCTCGGCCCGTTGAACTCGGTCAGGTAGATCTCCTGGCTCGGCTTGGTAACCCGCCGGTCGAGCAGCGGGTGCTTTAGCTCTTTGGGATAGGTCCGCCTGGCCGATTCCAGACCGTACGCTGCCGCCACATCCACGGCCATACCGACCTCTTGCCAGGCGTCCCAGTTGATCGAGACAGTGTAGGTGCCGGTTTTAGCCGTGTAGTAGGGCGCGAACGCATCCATGAACGCGTTGGCCGCGCAGTAATCGACCTGCCCGATGCCGCCCACGACGCCGGTCGTCGAGGAGCAGAGCACCAGCAGATCCAGCCTGATGCCGTCCAGCGCCTGCTCAAGCACGCGTAGCGCTGTCGTCTTGGGCGCCAGTACGCGAGCAGCCTGCTCGGGCGTTTTCAGCTGGATCATGCCGCCGCCGGCGATGCCCGCCGAGTGGATCACGCCATGCAGCGCGCCGAACTCCGCCAGCGTTTGCCGCACCACCGATCGCATATCGTCAAGGCTGGCCACGTCGGCGCTCAGCACCAGCACGTCGCCGCCCAGCGCTTCGATCTCCTGAAGCTTGCGAATTTTGCGGCTGGTGCCGTCGCTCTCGTCGTGCGTCGCCAGGTAGTGGCTCCATGCCTCGCGATCGGGAAAGGCCGAGCGTCCGGTCAGCACCAGCTTTGCCTGCGCGGTCTGCGCCAGGTACTCGGCCAGCGCCAGACCGATGCCGCCCAAACCGCCCGTGATCAGATACACGCCGCCCTGACGCAGCCGGTTCTTGCCGGGGATCGCCTCGGCCAGCCGCACCGCCTCGAAGGTCTGCACCCAGCGCTCGTAGCCGCGATACGCGATCACTGTGTCGCTTGTGGGCGTGACGCACTCGGCCAGCAGCTGATCGATCCACTCGGCCTCCTCGATCGTTCCGCGCTCGGGTAGCTGCACGTCGATGCTCTGGCAGCGCAGGCCGGGATATTCCTGCTGGATCACCTTGCACGGCCCGAGCAGCAGCGCCTTTTCGGGACGCAGCGCCTCCTGTCCACTGAGTCCGTGCAGCTCGTTCGCGATGATCTTGAGTTGGTTCGGCGTGGTG
>DASWTW010000173.1:0-19507 GCA_036401895.1 Herpetosiphonaceae bacterium
TCCCGCTGTCTCGACGCCTTGCAGCGAGCCATCAAGCTCTTCGTGTGGTGCTACAACCAGCGCCAGCTGTGGAACCGCCGCTATCCCAGATACCCAAAGCACGTGATCGACTTTGTACCACCAGCTCATTAGACACTCCCCTACTGCGGCGGATTCTCATCCGCGCCGTACTCGCGGTCCCAGCGATCGACAATATCGCGTGCATCGACCAGATCCTCGACCTCGTCGGTGGCGGCGCTGTAGCGGAACAGCTCGCCGGGCGTGCAGTGAAAGTAGGTGCACAGCGATGCCAGCGCCTGAAGCGAGACGCGATCCGCCTGGTTGTTGATCATGGAGGTCAGGGTATTGACCGAGATTCCGGTTTCCTGCGCCACCTCGGCCAGTCGAATCCGGCGGTCTAGCTGGTTTTCGCGTTGGGTCAACAGCTCACGTAGGCGAAGTTTGATCGTAGCCATAGAACTCTCCTCTGCTTATAACCGCGCTACCGTCAGTATATTTGTTTCTGGCGACGAGAGCAACTCCCGTTGACAGCACGCAACTTCGATGCTACGATCAGAAGCGACAAACACTATGTGCTGGGGGGGCCGGAAGAGTCCGGCTGAGAGGTTGGCCCGTAATGCCAATGACCCTTTGAACCTGACCTGGGTTATACCAGCGTAGGGAAGCAAGAGGCATTACTTGCCGCTGCGTTTTCTTACGCGGCGGTTTTTTGTGCTTTGTAGACAAGGAGTAGCCCAATGCTACGAAATATGATTGGATTGCTGCTGGCGCTGCTGATTCTGGCAGCCTGCGGCAACACCGGAACCGGCACGGATTCAGCTCAAACCGGAGCGACGGCTGAGGCGACCAGCGCCGCCACAAGCGCGACCGATACAGCTGGTGGCCAGGCGGCGGAAGTTCAGACCGTCACCGGCGAGAGCTATCCCAACACGCTGACGATCATGTCGCACGATAGCTTTAACCTCAGCACCGAGGTGATCGCAGAGTTCGAGAAGGCCAACAACGTCAAGCTTCAGTTTCTCAAAGCCGGCGATACCGGCTCGGCGCTCAACCGGGCGCTGCTCACCAAATCCAATCCGCTGGCCGACGTGTTTTTCGGCGTCGACAACACGTTTCTGAGCCGCGCGCTCAACGCCGACGCGTTCGAGCCGTACGCGCCCCAGGGCCTGGATCAGATCCCCACCGATCTCAAGCTCGACGCGCAGAACCGGCTGATCCCGATCGACTACGGCTTCGTCAACCTCAACTACGATCGGTCGAGCGAGCTGTTCAAGGATATTCCCGAGCCGGAGCAGCTGCGGCTGGAAGATCTGACCAAGCCCGAGTTCAAGGGCAAAGTCGTGGTGGAGAATCCGGCCACCTCATCGCCGGGGCTGGCGTTTATGCTGGCGACGATCGACTACTTCGGGCAGGAAAACTGGCTCGACTGGTGGCAGCAGATGAAGGCCAACGATCTGGTGGTGGTCGACGGCTGGGAGACGGCCTATTACACCAACTTCAGCGGCTCGTCCGGCAAAGGCCCGCAGCCGATCGTCGTGAGCTACGCGACAACGCCCGCCGCCGAGGTTGCCTTCTCGGATCAGGCGCTCAGCGAGCCGCCGACCGGCAACATTCTGCCGCCCAAGGCCGCGTTTCGGCAGATCGAGTTTGCGGGCATCCTGAAAGGCACCAAGAATCGCGCGCTGGCCGAGAAGTGGATGGACTACATGCTCTCGGAGCGCGTCCAGAACGACATCATGCCGCAGATGGTTGTCTATCCCGCGCTGCCCACCGCAACAATTCCCGAGGTTTATCAGAAGTTCGCGCCGGTGCCCGAATCGCCCTCGGTGCTCGATCCCGAGACGATCGCGGCGAATCGCGATGCCTGGATTCGCGAGTGGACGCAGGCGGTGCTGCGCTGATAGGATGGTAAACGTGGGGCGTATCACATACGTCCCACAAATTCGAAATTGCACAATGGAGCGCGCGTGGAGGCAGCCGACCGACAGTTTGAGCAGCATGGAGGCCGCAGGATTTCAGGGCTGAGCCTGGTGGTATTGCGCGCCGGTCTGTTCGCGCTGCCGCTGCTCTTCTTCGCGCTCTTCTACTTTTATCCGCTGATCGCGATCCTGCAAGTCAGCTTTGCCTCAGCCGAAGAATCGATCGCGGGCATTGTTTCGCTGTGGCGCGACAGCTACTACCTGTCGGTGCTCTGGTTCAGCGTATGGCAGGCGGCGCTCTCGACGGCGCTGACGCTGGCGCTGGGGCTGCCGATCGCCTATGTGTTTGCGCGCTATCGCTTCCGGGGCAAGACGCTGCTGCGGGCGCTGGCGACGGTGCCGTTTGTGCTGCCGACGGTTGTGGTCGCGGCGGCATTCGCGGCGCTGCTGGGCCAGAACGGCGTGGTCAATACCATCTTAGGCGATCTGCTGGGCGTTCCAGCGCCGCTCAAGCTCGAAAACACGCTGACGCTGATTCTGATCGCGCATGTTTTCTATAATCTCACGGTCGTGCTGCGGATCGTCGGCGGCTTCTGGGCCAACCTCGATCCACGGATGGTCGAGGCGGCGCGTGTGCTGGGCGCCAGCCGCTGGCGAGCCTGGATCGAGGTGACGCTGCCGCTGCTGATGCCGGCGCTGGGCGCGGCGGCGCTGCTGATCTTTCTTTTCACCTTCACCGCCTTTGGCACGATCCTGATCCTGGGCGGACCGCGCTTTGCCACGATCGAGGTCGAGATCTATCGGCAGGCGGTTGATTTCTTCAATCTGCCGGTCGCGGGTGCGCTCTCGGTGCTTCAGATCATCGCGACGCTGGCGCTGACTGTGGTCTACACGCGGCTTCAGGAGCGGGCCGCGCTGCCCCTGGATCTGCGCCCACAGACAACGGTGCAGCTGCCGGTGATCGGCTGGCGGCGACGGCTACTAGTCGGGGCGGTGATCGGAGTGCTGCTGCTGCTCCTGCTCGCGCCGCTGCTGGCGCTGGCCTATCGCTCGGTCGCGTTGGGCGGCGAGTGGAGCTTACAGTTCTACTGGCTGTTGCAGCAGAATCAGCGCAGCTCCTACTTTTTCGTGCCGCCGCTGACCGCTGTGCGCAACTCGCTGATGTTTGCCGGCGCGACGACGATTCTGGCGCTGCTGCTGGGTGTTCCGGCCGCGTATGCGCTCACCCGCCGTGAGCGCTGGCTGCGCGCGATCCTCGATCCGCTCTTTATTCTGCCGCTGGGCACATCGGCGGTAACGCTTGGCTTTGGCTATATTATCGCGCTGGACGAGCCGCCGCTGAATCTGCGCACATCGCCGGTGCTGGTGCCGCTGGCCCACACGCTGATCGCGTTTCCTTTTGTGGTGCGGGCGGTGCTGCCGGTGCTGCGCGGGATCAATCCCCGGCTGCGCGAGGCGGTAGCGGTTCAGGGCGCCGGGCCGCTGCGCGTGTTCTGGGAGGTGGACGTTCCGATCGTGGCGCGGGCGATCGTGGTCGGCGCGGTCTTTGCGTTCACAGTTTCGATGGGCGAGTTCGGTGCAACGCTGCTCCTGTATCTGCCGGACTACCCCACAATGCCGCTGGTGATCTATCGCTTCATCGGGCAGCCCGGCATGGCAAACTACGGCCAGGCGCTGGCGATGTCGACGCTGCTAATGCTGGTCACGGCGCTGGGCTTCGTCGCGATCGAGCGGCTGCGCATCGGCGACATCGGCGAGTTTTGAAAGACATAACGCAGTTTAGAATCGCACAAACGAGCGGATTATTGGTACAATACAGGCGTGAATAGTACACAGCCTACCACTTTTTCTGCCAGCTCTCCAGCCCATGCGGATCAGATTGCACGGATTCAGCAGCATTTGATCGCCTGGTTCGAGGCCAATGGCCGCGATCTGCCCTGGCGTCGTACCCGTAATCCGTACCATGTGCTGGTCTCCGAGATTATGCTGCAACAAACGCAGGTCGATCGCGTCAAGCCCAAGTATGCCGCGTTTCTTGAGCAGTTTCCGTCGCTTGAGGCGCTGGCTGCGGCCTCGCCCGGCGATGTGATCCGCGCCTGGGCCGGTCTCGGCTACAATCGTCGCGCGCTCAACTTGCAGCGGACCGCGCAGGCCGTAATCAACGATCACGAGGGCCGCTTTCCCGAAACGCCGGATGCGCTGCGCAATCTGCCGGGCATTGGCCCGTACACAGCGGGCGCGGTCGCCTGCTTTGCGTTTGAGCGCGATGTGGCGTTCATGGATACGAATATCCGGCGCGTGATTCGGCGGCTCTTTGTCGGTCCCGACGATGTCGAAAGCAGCGATCGTGAGCTGATTCCGATGGCCGAGGCTGCGGTTCCACAGGGCCGGGGCTGGATCTGGAACCAGGCGATCATGGAGCTGGGCGCGCTGATCTGCACTGCCGCCCGGCCACGCTGCCAGATCTGCCCGCTGCGTGGTGAGTGCCGCGCCTACGCGGTGTGGTGCGCCGCCGACGAGGACGTGTTCAGCTACACGCCTGCGCCCAGGCCCAAAGCGGCGCGCGCCGTCGCCGAGAGCAAAACGCCGTTCACCAGCACCTCGCGCTATTTTCGCGGTCGCGCCGTGGACACGCTGCGACAGCTTGAGCCGGGAAGCTGGCTTGCGCTGGCAGAGCTGGGGCCGCGTGTCAAATCCGATTGGACCGACGCCGATCACGAGTGGCTGCTGACGCTGCTGCGTGGCCTGGCCGTCGACGGCTTGATCGAGCTGGATGAGGCGGCTCAGGGGGCGCGCTTGCCCTAGCCCGTCTCACACCATGTGCAGGTGGTTTTGCCGCGCTGAGATAGGTCCGAAGGCGTGGGCACGTTGCCCAAGATTACGGTATGCTTATTGTCATGACAACAATATTTTTGATTCGTCACGGCGAGACCGAGTGGAACCGTAATGGACGCTGGCAAGGCCACGCCGATATTCCATTGTCGCAGGCCGGTCGCGAGCAAGCCCAGGCGTTGGCCCGGCGTCTTTCGAATGAAGGCGCTTTTTTTGATCATCTGTATGCCAGTGATCTTTGCCGCGCCTTCGAGACGGCGCAGATCATTGGGCAGGCGCTGAACATGTCGGTGCATCCGTTTCCGTCGCTGCGTGAGATCAACGTCGGGTCGTGGAGTGGCCTGACGCGCGCCGAGATCGTCGAGCGCTTTCCGGGAGCCTTCAAGGATTTCTTTCACTCGCAGGATGGCGAGACGCTGGACGTGTTCGATCGGCGGGTGGGCGAGGGCGTGCTGGAGTTGGCGCGGCGGCATCCGGGCGAGCGGCTGGCGCTCGTGAGCCATGGCGGCACGATTCGTGGCATTCTCCGCTATCTATACGCGCTGCAAGGTCTTGACGAGCCGCCGTCGGTGCATCTCGGCAATACCTCGATCACCGAGCTTTGTTTCGATGGTCAAGGCTGGCAGCTGGTACGTCAGAACGATATAGCGCATCTAACAGGTGAGCAAGCGCCCGATATGCTGGCTCCCGAGAACGAGAGCGCATCTGTCACTCGTTAACTGGTAGAGAACAAAGGAACAAACGAACAAGCAGCACAATATCCTGCTCTTAGTTCTTAGTTCTTAGTTCTAGGTTCTCGGTTCTCCGTTCTTAGTTCTTCTTGATTGGCCTGGTTCGTTGATCGTTGAGTGAGGTGGACCATGACTCGTCAGCAGTTTCCGCAACATATTCACAGCATTGTTCCCAACGCCGACGCCGAGCACTGGCCGATCCAGCGCCAGGGAGTCAACGAGTGCGGCTGTACGGCTCCCGCCAACGCTCTAAACCTGCTGCTGGGAGAGCGGCGCTACGACAAGGATCAGTTCCTGCGTGAGGCCGGCCTCTTCTTTCAGCGTAATCTCGGTGGCTCGCCCTCGCCGATCACGGGCTGGCTGATCAAGCGCCAGGGCTTTGGCACGCACTTTGGCTCGCTGCGGAGAACTAACGCCGAGGTCGTGCTGCGCGATCTGATCGATCGGAAGGTGCCGGTTGTGCTGGAGCTGGGCGCTAACAAATGGGGACCGTTGACGCTCTACGGTCAGCATTCGGTGGTGCTGGTCGGCTACAGCGATCGCTATACCGACGCCAGCGGCCAGCCGCACGAAGAATATTATTTCGTGGATGCGCAGTATCCCAATGTCACCGATCCGAGCGCGTTTGGTCTGCACACCAACGATGCCGATCGCGACGGCGACGGCGTGGCCGAGTCCTATCCCGGCAACCGCACGATCGCGCGCAGTTTGTTTCTGAGCGATTTTCCAACCGGCATCTATTTTCCGGTCTTTCCCAGCCAGGCCGAGCACGACAGCTGGTACCGCGAGCATATACGGCCGGCGTCATCGGTGCCGCTGATGAGCAGCCTTGTTGCGGGCGTGTTCACCGGCACAATGGACGTGTGGCGTGCTACCTAGCGTGGTAGAATGCTGAGGACCCATTTATGTGGCGCGAGCAAGACGATATGGCGGTGAGGACCTTGATGCAACCGATTGTTATGCTGATTCCGGATCTCTTTTTTAGTGTGAAAGTCGCCGATGCGGCACGAGCGCTCGGCTACCAGACGCGCGAGACTGCGAACGCCGAGTCACTGATCGCTGCCGTTCGAGAGGGCGCTGCCGGCGTGGTGCTGGATACGCAGGAGCGATCCGGCTGGCAGGAGGCGATCCAAACGCTCAAGGCCGATCCGGCGACGGCGCAGGTGCCGGTTCTGGCGTTTGGCTCGCATGTAGATGTCGCGGCCTCACGCGCGGCGGTTGCGGCGGGCTGTGATCGGCTCGTGACGCGCGGGAAGCTGTCGCGGGAGTTGCCTGAGCTGCTGCAAAGTCTGATGCCCTTGCATACCCCCGATCAAACCCTGTAATGCCCGTAGGAGATGTTCGTGCCTGGTCCTTTTCCTGCTATTATCGTCGTCGAGGATGCCCCCGATATTCTCATTGTGCTGCGACGCGTGCTCCACGATCTCCAACTGTCGTATGACATTATCACCGTCGACAACGGGCGGAGCGCCTTAGCTCATGCGGCCCAGCATCCATGCGCGCTGCTCATCACCGATTATATGCTCAGCGGCATTAATGGCCTGGAGCTGGCGCGCGAGTTCAAAGAGCGCTGGCGCTGCCCGGTAATTATGATCACAGCCTATGCCACGCCCGAGCTGCGCGAGGCCGCGAAAGCTGCCGGCATCGATCGTTTTCTTTCTAAGCCGTTTATGGTCGAGGCGTTAGAAAAAGCCGTCTGCCGCGTGCTGCCCGCTGTGCGCTGAGCCTTCGTGCCGCCTCGCGATCTCCCGGTAGCTCCCGCCGGCAGCGCTTAGAAGCGCTGTGCGTATGCAATGCCATCTTGAAGCGTGCCAAATGACTTGAAGTTGTTAAGCTGGATGCCCAGTGAGACCAGCGTCTGCGCGACGTCCGGGCGAATGCCGGTGATGATCGCGGTCGCGCCGAGCAGCCGCACGGCCTGCGCCGCCTGCACCAGGCTGCTGGCTACCTGCGAGTCGACGGCGGCCACACCTGTGATGTCGATGATCACAGCTTTGGGCCGGTGATCGCTGACGCCTTGCAGCAGCGCCTCCAGAATGTTGCTGGCGCGCACCGTATCAACCGCGCCGATCAGCGGCATGACCAGCAGCGAGTCGCTGATCGGAATCAGCGGCGTGGAAAGCTCGGCCAGCGCTGCCTGCTGCATCTGAATAATCCGATCTTGCTGCTCGCTGACCAGTCGCTGCTGGCGGAGTAGATCGGTCTCGGCGCGCTTGCGATTGGTGATGTCGAGAAAGCACCAGACGCGATGGATCTCGTTGTAGTGAGTGCCGCGGCTGGGCTGTGAGAAGCGCTCGATCACGCGGCCGTCCTTTAGCGGAACTTCGTCGCGGATCACGGCATCGGGATCGCTGTTGATCGTAATAATCTTCGAGACGAAGTACTCAGGCTCGGCGAGTTGATCCAGCACATATTCCATCATGGCCTTGTTATCGGCTGCCATGCGATCGGGAATCTGCCAGATATTCAAGAATTGCTTGTTGCAGAAGATCGCTTCACTTTCCGCTGTGACGACCAGCACACCCTGATCGATCGTTCCTACAACGGTTGTCAGCATGTCAAGCGCTACCTGCGTTCCACGAGACGACAGATCGCCGATTGTGTTAGGTGCCGCGTCCAGTGTAGGCGTATGAGTCATGGTTTTCACCCCTGGTCAAGATACGATAAAGATGCTGTAGTGGGTTGTTGTAAGCGGTACGTAGGTCCAGTGGCTCTGGAATGTTTGAGATCGAGCTATACGGATCGGCTTCCGCTATTTGAGTGCCGGCAGCATAGCAAGGCTGTCTGAAAGCAGCGACTGCCGCAGCGCAGACGTTATGCTCGCTTGATATACACCATCTTTTGAAATTGTTTATGGACGCACTGCATCGTCGCCGTAGAGGCCGCTCGATACGGGTGCGCTGGTAAGTACGGGCTGGGGGTGGGTCTTAGCTGTGGTAGATAGGATGCGCCCTGCCGAGAGCGCAATCTGTCCCTAGAAGATCTACCACTATCGACGTTATGGATCTGTGGTACTGTGGTCGTATTAAGACTCCGGTTAATGTGCTACTGTAATTCGGGTTGGTCAAAAAGCCGCAGGTACAGCTCTTTCTGGTCTCGCCGCGACGTTGGATAACTGTCAGCGCTGGCAATTAGGCTGGGAGACGCAAAAAAGCGGTGATGAAGTTTAAAAGCCTCGAAGGTATAAATGAAGATCTGTCTGGGTTTATCAAAACAGATCCGCCGGATCGATTCAACCGTCCTTTGGCGTATGTTCAGCTCGGCCAGTTTCCTCAGCCAGAATCGCGTCGATCTGCGCCAGCAGCCGCTCGACACCAGCCACGCCTTCGACCAGCACGTCGGCTCGCTCGCGCACCGCTGCGGGAGTCTCGGCGCCTGCAACGCCGACGTTGAGCGTAGCGCAGATGCCCTGATCCTGTAGCTCACGCAGCACGCAAAAGGCGTCGGCATCCGTGTGATCGTCGCCCAGAAAGATCACGCTGCGCAGCGCGAACTCTGCTACCAGTCGCCGGGCCGCTGTTCCTTTGTCGATCATCAGCGGCGGGCGAAGCTCCCAGACCATCCGGCCTGGCCGCAGAATCAGGCCATGTTGGGCTACTAGCTCCTGTAGAATATTGCCGATCAACCGCTCAGCCTGCTCGGTTTGCTCGGCTAGCCGATAGTGGATCGCCGCAGTCACGCCCTTGTTTTCGAACAGCACGCCCGGCAGCGCGACTCGCTTCTGGGCCGCGCGCAGCACCGCGTCGATCGCGGCTGTGTAGGCGGCCGCCTCAGCCACAGGCTCCACTTGATCGCCGTGCGCGCGCTCCAGTCCATGATTGCCAACGTAGAGCAGCTCGGGCAGTCCGACCAGCGCGGCGGCATCGGCTGCGGCACGGCCCGAGATCACAGCGACCAGATCCAGCTGCCGCGCGAGATGCCGCAAGACTACACGGGCCAGCGGCGAAACGCGCGCCTCGTCGGGTGTCGGCGCGATCGGGCTGATGGTGCCGTCGATGTCAGTCAGCAGGCCACACGGACCCTGGACAAGCAGCCGGCGCAGCAGCTCATCCACGCCGGATCGCCTCCTGGACCGCGAGATAAACCTCACGCAGAGCCAGGCCATGATCACGCGCGATCCGGGCGCAGTCCTCGTACTCCGGCGCGACGCCCAGCAGCTTGCCTTTCCAGTGCTGCTCTTTGATCCGCACGAGGCCCCATGGTGTCTCCACCTGCCGCGTGGCTCGTCCACAGATCCAGCGTTGGATCGGCTGGCGGCGAATGCCAAGGCTGGTAGTCTCGTGGAAGATGAGCTCGACTGCTGCCTGCTCGTCGGCGGGACGAACCAGCGCCGAGAGCATCTGCGCGCTGCGGCCTTTTTTCATGCCGATTGGCGTCCACCACACATCCAGGGCGCCACTGCTCAGCAGGCGCTCCGCGACATAGGCTAGCTGCTCGGCCGGCTGATCGTCGATGTTGGTCTCCAGCAGCACCACCTGATCCTGCGATTCTTCAGTCACCGATTCCGCCTGATGTGTCTCGCCAAGCCAGACGCGCACCGCATTGAGTCGCCCAATGTCGCGCTTGCCGAAGCCGTAGCCGGTGGCCGTGAGCGTGAGCGCCGGACGCTCAAAGGTTGCCAGCTCGGCCAGGATCGCCGCTCCCGTGGGCGTGACCAGCTCGAAAGGTGTCGTGTCGGGTTGGATCGGCGCGTTGACTGCGCCCAGCAGATGCAGCACCGCCGGTCCTGGTACCGGGATACGACCATGCGCCGCGTTGATCCAGCCGCTGCCGAGCGGAAGCGCCGAGGCATAGACGCGCTCGATGCCCAGCAGCTTGAGCCCGATCACGGCTCCGACGATGTCCACGATCGCGTCGAGCGCGCCGACCTCGTGGAAGTGTACCTGATCACGGCTGGTGCCATGCGCGGCAGCTTCGGCGTTGGCCAGTCGCGTGAAGATTGCCAGCGCACGCTGCTGGACATCGTGATCAAGCGCGCTGGCAGCTAGAATCTCCGCAATATCGCTGAGATGACGGTGGACGTGCTGCTCGCTGGTTTGCACATGCAGCCTGGTCCCCGCGATGCTGTAGCGTGTCACGCGCTCGGCGACGATCGTCCAGCCCGCAACGTTGAGCTTGCGCAGCTCGGCCTCCAGCGCGGCTGGCTCGAGTCCGGCATCGACGAGCGCGCCCAGCGTCATGTCGCCGCTAATGCCCGAAAAACAGTCGAAATATGCGATACGTGTCATGCTCTGCTCTTAATATATGATTGATTCGCCGGCTTGAACGATCTCCAAGCCGCGTGCCAGTACGAGCGAACAAAGGAACAAGGGAACAAGGGAACAAATGACTAGGTGGTTGCTTGCTCCTTTGTTCTTCCCTATTCGATTGACACGCTCTCACCTCGCATCTATACTCGATCGCGCGTTCAGGAGTACAAAAACTATGAGTCAACGTGTCGTTATTTTGGGCGCGGGAACGGCTCTGCCCGACCGCGATCGCGATAATACGTCTTTGGTCTGGGACTCGCCTGGCGGTGGCCTGCTGATCGATTGTGGCGGGCGAGCGTACCAGCAGCTGCTGCGCGCCGACATCGATCCAAAGAGCTTGCGCGGCGTACTGCTGACTCACAACCACACCGATCATATCTATGGCCTGCCCGCGCTGCTCTTTCATCTGTGGCTGGCGCAGTATCCCGGCACCTTTGATGTGTATGCTAACACGTCGACGCTGAGCATGGCGCGGCGGCTGGTCGCGGCGCTGGAGCTTGAGCAGAACGGCCAGATGTGCGCGACCAGCTGGCACGAGCTGCCGGAGACGATCGATCATCAGGTGCTGGCCACCGACGCTTACACAATCGCGACGACGCCGGTGCGCCACAGCCGGCCGACGCTAGCGGTGAAGATCGTCGATCGTGAGCGGCGGCAGACGCTGGTCTACTCGGCCGATACCGAGCCCTGCCCCGAGCTTGAACAGTTCGCCCAGGGCGCGCATACGCTGATCCACGAGGCCACAGTCACCGATCCCGTCAACAACTACACGCACACGACGCCACGCCAGGCCGGCGAGATCGCCGTGCGCTGTGGCGTGCAGCGGCTGGCGTTGATCCACTTCAGCGCGGAGTACACGCAGCCGGAGGACCAGGCGATCGCCGAGGTGCGAGCCGGCGGCTTCACAGGCGCCGTCTCGATCGCTCGTGAGCTGGAAAGCTACTCGTTGTAGGTGCGCTGATGCTGACACGACTTGTGAGGATGTATTTTCAGCCGGATCGCGTCGAGGAATTTCTGGCCTTCTACGAGCAGCTGCGGCCTCAGATCGCGGGACAGCCCGGCTGTATTAGCGTGCAGCTCCTGCGCCAGGCCGACGATCCGTCGTCGTTCGCGACCTGGAGCGTGTGGGAAAGTGCCGAGGCGCTGGACGCATACCGGACGAGCGAGTTTTTCGGCAGCTTCTGGCCGCAGGTCAAAACCTGGTTTCGCCAGCGCGCCGAGGCGGTCTCATTCGATCTGGTTGAGTAAGCCGAACTGAGAACAGCGCATAAAACAGGCCGGACTCGTCACGCGACGAGTCCGGTTTTGGTTGATCAAACTTCTTCTGGCGTTTGCCACTGCTGCCACAGTCGCTGGAAGCTGGCTGCCGGATCGTTCCAGTAATTCTCGACATCCAGCAGCGGAATGCCCGATTTCTGCTCGACGTCGGGCTGCTGAGCAAAGCGCTGAACGGCCGCCGTGATCGGCAGCTCGTCGCCGGTGGTGTCGAAGAGGCCCATCATCTGCTCGCGGCGGCTATGCGCCTCCTGGGGCAAGAACGGCTCGGCATAGCAAAAGGCGTGCGCAAACCACAAGCCGGGCACGCCGGATGTGTGCAGCTCGGGCAGCGCCGTTTCGATCACTCCCGCATACTGGTCGAGGTCGAGCAGTGGCTGTTCGATGCTCCGGCCATACGCCTGATCCGCAAAGATCCGGCCACTGGCGTTGGTCACGGCGGGCGCTCCCACCAGCAGCACCGGCGCGGCCTTGCCCAGCGAGTACACCAGCGCGGTCACAAAGCGCAGCAGCGCGTCGCTGAGCGGCTGGCTCTTGAGTGCGGGCTCCGGCGGTACCAGGCTCAGCACCGGCACGCCGCCCGCCTGCACGATCGACTCGGGACGCGGCCCTTCGCGGCGAACCAGCGAGCGCATCGTCGCGCTGTAGAAGATCGGCCCCTGCGCCCGGTACTCGCGCGCGATGTCGATCGTCTCGCCGAGCCACTCAGTCACCACCTCGGCCGAGGACGGCGCGCGGCCCAGCTCGATGCCGCTGCCCAGCTCCCAGCCATGCAGCGCCGGATGATCCGCGAAGTTGCCGATGACCTCGGCGATCAGTAGCCGCTGGGCTGCGCGCATTGCGGGATTGGTCCACAGATCGCGGATCTCGGTCGCGTGTTTGGTATGCTCCCAGACCAGCGGCGGTCGCTGATCGTTGCGCACGATCAGCAGCGGCCCGAACTTGGTCGAGAGTGTTAGATCGGCGGCGTAGCTGGCAGCAGTGGCCCAGGCCGGCAGATGGATCGCGCCTGAGACTGCCAGGGGAAACAGCGCCGGCACCACGCGCAGCCGGGCATCACCGGCCTGCTCAAGCGTCTGCTCCAGCATCCGTAGCGCTCTCACCGCCACTCGCTCGGGTCGCGGCTGAAAGTCTTCCCAGCGCAGCGGTAGCCGCACTGTGTTAAGGCCGATCGCGGCCAGCTGCTGAAACTCTTCGCGAATCTCGCCGCGATCAAATTTTGTCCACAGCAGCGAGCCTTTACGTCGCGGCCAGTAGGTTGTGCCTAAGCTAAAATCGTTCATATCCTATGTATTACCTAAATTCGGCAATCACCTCGATCGTGCCGACAATATGCTGGTTGAACTCCGCCAGGTTCTCGGCCGGAATCCAGTACTCTTGATGTCGCGAGTTGCCGGCGACTTGCACCGGGTAGCGCTCCAGGAAGCTGGAATCGACCCGAAAGCGCGTGACGTAGCCGACGTAGCCCGAAGCCGCGTCCTTGGTATTCCAGTCTCGCGCGATCTGTGTCGCATACTCCTCGTTCAGCACGGGATAAAAGATCGGCTGGTGGAACAGACGCGGTGGAAACGCGGTGTAGCCGCTTTCCTGGATCAGATCCAGCTCTTTTTGACCGACGGGACGAAACAAGATTGTCGTTTCGGACATGGTTGTGCTCCAGATGGATCAGGCCGCTGCACTGGCCGTCGTATGATTCTCGTTTGGCCACACAGGCCGCGCAATTCGCCAGATCGCCCAGATGATGATCGCGAGAATCACGGCCTCGCGCAGCGCCATTGAGGGCAGCATAACCTGCGTGTAAAACCAGCCGGTCAGCGGGTTCTGCGACGACGCCAGATGCAGCAGCACGAAGCTGGTGGCAAAGTAGGCGATGTCCACCGCCGCAAAGGCCACCACCAGCGACGACGGCCCTGACAGCAGCGCCAGCAGCACGGCCAGCCACAGGCTGTACTGGGGGCTATACACTTTGTTGATGAAAAAGAACCAGCCGATCGCCGCCAGCGCTGCGGGAAGCAGCAGATCCTGGCCGCGTCCGTGGCCGCGCAGCCAGCTATAGCTCATCAGCAGCACAATCGCGCCGACGCCCAGCGCCAGCAGCAGCGCGCTAAAAGAGTTGATCTGCTGGATCGAGAGCTGAAGCGAGTCGAAGAAGTTCCAAAAGTTGACTTCGCGCGGCCGCTGCTGGTTGAAGCGGAAGAAATGCAGCCAGCTGCTCCGCAGCAGCACGCCCTCGTCGGTGAAGGCCAGCGCAAACGGCGCGTTCATCACCAGACTGGCGATGCCGAAGCCGCCGCCGATCACCAGCACATCGCGCCAGCGCTGCTTGAGCGCACGGTCGATCACGATCAGCGGTACCAGCACGATCGGGAAGAACTTCGTCCAGACCGCCGCCGTCAGCAGGAGCGTGCCCCAGCCGTCGCGGTTACGCCGAAACAAGAGCAGCGCTGCGATCGTCAGCACGACGCCGAACATGTCCCAGTTCAGCACAGTGTAAAGCGGCAGTGTTGGCGAGAGCGCCAGCAGCCACAGATTCGCGCGCTCAAATTTGCTGCCCAGCCAGAAGACCAGCAGGCCGCAGACGATCATCACGGCCGCGGTGACCAGGAAGTACGCTGTTACGCTGCTGTTGACAAAGCCAATCAGCCAGATCAGCCAGCCCATGCCGACCGGATACTCGACGAAGTAGCCGAAGTAGGGCACCGGATGCTGCCACAGCTGATCGCGAAAATAGAGCGAGGTAATATCGGAGTACGCGCCGACGAACTGGAAGATGTAGTTGTTGAAGCTCCCTTGATCCGGCGCGCCCTGGTAGGAGGCGGTCGGCATGCGCATCAGCACGCCGATTACCATCATCACCGCGCCGATGATCAGCGGCCAGGCCAGCGGTGTCGCGATCCAGTGGCGCTGTGCCGCACGTGGCTGTGCCAGAACGGCGCGATTGGTACGCGCATCGGCTGAGCGACTCATGAACGTGGCCTCTTTGCCAGCATCGTTTCGTACTCCTGTTTTGTGCGCCGCGCGACGATTGGCCAGGCAAAGGTTTTCTCGACGATGCCCACGCCTTCGTTGCCCCAGCGCTGCCATTGGTTGCGGAGATCCAGCGCGGTACGCAGCGCCTGCGCCAGCGCACCGACATCGCCGGGCGGCACAAGCATGCCGTTACGTCCGGGAAAGACTTTATCGGGAATGCCGCCGGCCGCGCTGGCGATGACTGGCAGCCGGTGGATCATTGCTTCTAGTGTCACCAGCGACGAGCCTTCGTAGAGCGTCGGATGCACAAATAGATCGGCCTCTTCGTAGAGCGAGTGCAGCTCGGCGTCGCTCAGCCCGCCAACAAAGGTGACGTGCGCCGCAAGCTCCAGCCGCTCGGCCTGCTGGCGCAGCGCTTCGGCCTCTTTGCCCGTGCCTACCAGCAGCCATCTCCAGCGATCTCCCAGCACATCTCGCACCATCGCCAGGGCATCCAGCAACACATGGTAGCCTTTGTTACGCTCAAGACGGCTGACGCTCAGCAGCACCGGATCGGCCTCGTCGAGAGCAAAGCGCTGACGCAACGCCGAGCGCTGCTGCGGATCGACAAAGCCCAGGCTTTCGTCGACGTCGATCGCCGAGGGAATTACTACGACTTTGGCCGGATCGACGCTCAGGTAGCGCGGCAGATCGTCCTTGGTACAGGCATCGGTCGCGATCACGCGATCGGCCTGGCGATGGCCCCACGAGTACTGCCCGCGAAACGGTGTGTAGGCCAGGCGCTTGCGCCAGTCGGGCGTGCGGTATTCTTCCAGGCCGTGCGGATTGGCGATAAACGGCACTGCGCGCAGATCGCGATGCAGCCAGCGCTCGACGCCAAAGCCGAACGCGCACAATCCCTGTGTGTGAACCACATCCACACGATCCGCGCTGATCTGCTCACGCGCCAGGCGACCCTCAGAGAGCGAGAAAAGCGGATAGTTGATCTGCCGCCCAAGGATGGCGTTGGGCCGCAGCACCGGCGACGTGCGATCGTAGCGCAGAAATGTCAGCGAGAGCGCGCCCGTGTCGAGCCTGGCCGCCGACAGAATCCGCTCTAAGCCCGTGGCCTCGTTCCCATCCGGCGGCTGCCCGACAACCAGGCTGACTTCGACGCCTTGCCGGATCAGGTGCGTGACGAGATGAAAAACGTGTCGTTCGATGCCGCCAAAGCCGTGCAGCGGATAGACCGCGCGCGCCAACATCAGCACGCGAATAGCCGATTCGTTGGGCATCAGATCGCGCTCCAGCTCAGAAGTTGATCTTGATTGCGCAACGTTGTGCGTCCACGCGAGTCGCTCGATTTCATCTCGATCCTTCTAGGTCCAGCCGCCCTGGCCGCCGATCTCCATAAGCCATTTAAGGGCATGGTAGAGCAAGGCCGAATGACCGTCAAGCGCATCAAATTTCGATTTGACAAGTCCGATCGAGCATGATATACTTTCGCCGCTGTCACGGGTTGAGGGCCTGTAGCTTAGTTGGGAGAGCGCCGCGTTCGCAATGCGGAGGTCGGGGGTTCGAATCCCCCCAGGTCCACCAGAGACACATACATTTTGGGGCTTTAGCTCAGTTGGGAGAGCGAAACACTGGCAGTGTTTAGGTCGGGGGTTCGAATCCCCCAAGCTCCACCACCTTCAGGCGATCAGGGGTTCGAAACTCCTGATCGTTTTGTTTTAACCGGCGCGTCTATGCCACAGATGCGCTTTTGCTTTACTGGCTGTATTTAAAGATCACTCCTGAGTCTTATGTTGTCTTTTTCCGCCAATTTCCTCTTTATCTACCACCAAGAAGCGGAAACAACGCGAATTAACGCTCCGCTGGCAATATATACTGTCATTGACAAAGACTTGATAGATCAGGAGACAGGGCTATGCCACGCGGCCAGTACTACCCCGAAGAGCTACGCGAAGAAGCGCGGCGACTACGACGCGAAGGCTACTCGTTGAACGAGATTGCGGCGAAGCTCGGCCCGCCAAAAAACACATTGACGCTGTGGGTGCGTGGCATCGAGCTAACACCGGAGCAGCAACAGCGGCTGCACGAGCGCGAAGTTGAGGCGACTGGCCGGAATCGAGCTCTGGCAATGATGGCGCACCGGCAGGCGCGGCTGGCACGGATAGACGAAGCGCACAGCCGGGCCGAAGCCTTGCTTGCAACACTTGAGGATCTGACGCAGACAAATCAGATCGCTGCGGCGATGCTCTATCTGGCCGAGGGAGCCAAAGCTGAGACTGCCTTTGCCTTCGGCAACAGCAATCCTCAAATTATTCGCTACTGGCTGTTTTTGCTACGCAGCAGCTTTACGCTCGACGAGTCAAAGTTTCGGATTCAGGTGATGTGCCGGGCCGATCAAGACGAGGCCAATCTGCGGCAGTATTGGATGGACTTAACCGGCATTACTCAATTCATCAAGAGTCATGTCGATGCCCGCACCGAAGGCAAAGCTACCAAGCGGGCTGACTATAAAGGTGTTTGTCTGATCCACTACTATGATATTTCTATCCGTCGCTACCTGGACGCGCTGGCGCAGGGGCTGATGGCGCGAGCGGTTGAGCATAGTCCTATTGACTGCTTCTGTGCAACAGCTTCGCTAGCTCATTCGGCGCACACGGATTGACGATCGGTGATGGGTAGCCTATACTGCCTGATCTTGAGCCAGGCACACCATCGGACGACCTCTACACGTGTCCGCAATGGTCAGGTCAAGTAGCGACGATCTACCCCGCCCAATTCACTGCTTTTGTACGATTCCGCTTCAGCGCTGCTTCAGGTAGCCTTAGGCTACGGTGCGGCTCATCCGGTAGATCATGTAGATATGCACGCCAGGAAGCCTATTTTCCAACCGCTCGCTCGTCAAAGCGTGAGCGTGTGGGTGAACCGGCCGCCGGGTGTTTCTATCTGTGAAAGGGCTTGGCAATGATCGCTTTCTCGCGTCTCCACAGATCTCGCGCAGCGCTGCTCCTCTTCATGGCGCTGCTGATTGTGCTTACCGCCTGCGGTACGCCCGCCGTTCCCAGCGAAGGTAATACCGGCGGCGATCAGCAGAAAACCCTGGTTGTGGCTGTTCCCGGCGACATCGACACGTTCGATCCGGCGTTTACTGCGGGCAGCATCACGTCGCAAACGACCATTCAAAATACCTATGATCAGCTGGAGCAGTACAAGCTGGTCGAGCAGACCGCGCCCGATGGCTACAAGTATTGGGTCGCCGATACCGCTACAATCGAGCCGATGCTGGCCGCCAGCCGCACGGTCTCTCCCGACGGCAAGACGGTGACCTGGAAGCTGCGCGACAACGCAACCTATCAAGACGGCAAGCCTGTGACGGCCGGCGATATTGTCGGCGGCTACCGACGGCTCTACGAGGTCGGCGGCAGCGCGGCGTTTCTGCTGGCGATGGGCGGTGTCACCAGCCCGGATGCGTTCAAGGCTGTCGACGACAAGACAATCACGATGCAGGTCGAATCGCCCAACGATCTGATCTTCATGAACAACGTTATGCACAACACCTCGTCGATCAGCCCCGAGCATCTCAAGAAGCTCGCGCCGGCCGACGATCCGCTTGGCAAGCAGCAGCTGAAGAAAAGCATGGCTCCCGGCGATGGCCCGTTTGTCTTCGGCGAGTACAAGCCCGGCGATCGGGTAGTGCTGAACGCGTATGCCGGCTACTACGCGGGCAAGCCTAAGCTCGATCGCGTGATCCTGAAGATCGTGCCCGACGCCACACAGCGGCTGCTGCTGCTCAAGAGCGGCGACGTCGACATGGTTCATGAGCCGCCGGTCAAAGAGCTTGACGCGCTCAAGCAAGATCCGAATATTCGCGTGCTGTCGATCCCGACGACGCGCTCGGTTCATCTTCAGCTCAACCACGAGATCGCGCCCTTCGACAACCAGCAAGTCCGCCAGGCGGTCGCCTATGCCACGCCCTACGATTCGATCGTCAAGGATGTGTACAAGAACTACGCGATCCGCTCGATGTCGCTGGTGACCAAAGGCATGCCCGGTCACGATCCATCGTTCTGGACCTACAACACCGATCTCGAAAAGGCCAAAGAGTTGCTGGCCCAGGCCGGCTTTCCCGCTGGCGCTGGCCTGCCGCCGATCAAGCTTTCGGTGCGCATCGGCAGCGAAGAAGACGAGCGCACGGCGGTGCTGGTCGCCAATAATCTCAAGCAGATCGGCATGAACGTGACGATCGAAAAGATCGCGTTTGCGGCGTTCAACGAGCAGCAGCAGGCCGGCAAGCTTCAGTTCTTTGTCGACAACTGGATCTCCTGGGTCAACGATCCGTTCTATCATCTTTCCTGGCTGGCGCGCTCGGATAGCCCGACCAACTACGGACGTTTCAAGAACGATCGTGTTGACGAGCTGATCAAGCAGTACACGCTCAGCACGGATCAGCCGGCGCGTGAGGAAGCGGTCAAGGAGATCCAGAAGATCATGGCCGAGGATGTGTCGCATGTGTATCTGGTGCAGCCCAACTGGAACGTGC
>DASWTW010000174.1:0-17465 GCA_036401895.1 Herpetosiphonaceae bacterium
TACCATGTCCTGGGCTGGAGCTTCGGCGGCGTGCTCGCGCTGGAGCTGGCCGTGCAGCTGACACGGGCAGGAGACGAGATCGCCAATCTGATCCTGATCGATTCGCTCTTCAACGTCACGCAGGCCGCCGCCGCGCTTGGGTTGCGCGAGCTTGAGCGCGTGATCGACCCCATCAACGTCCGCTACACGCCGACCGCGGCCGATCTGGCGCGTGTGCGCGCGCAGACGGGCACGATCCTGCTGTTCAAGGCGACGGAGCTGGATGCCACCTTCACGGGCGAGCACCAGCGGGAGTTCTTCGCCTACTACGCGCAATCGCCGTACAACAACCTGGACACCTTGATTCCGGCTGAATCGCTCGCGGTCGAATCACTGGGGGCGGAGACCCATTTTTCGTGGGTCACCAACCCGGCGCTGGTCGCCGCCATGAGCGCGCGCATTCGCGATCTGGTGGGAGGAGCTGCGCGGAACACCTGAGCCTGGCACACGCTCCGCAGGGCCGCGAGATCTGCTTCCGGCGCTGCGGGGAACCCAACACGTCACCGATGAATGCCAGCGCATCGGCCCTGGCAGGCTAGCTGACCAACCTGGAGGAGAGTTAACATGACTCGACAAGCCGACGTCCCCTTCATCGATGTCGCGCCGCTCTTCGGCGACGACCACGCCGCCAAACTGCGCGTCGCGCAGCAGATCGACGCCGCCTGCCGCGGCTCGGGCTTTTTCTACGCCGCCAATCACGGCATCGACCTGCGCGCGCTCCAAGATTTCACCGATGAGTTTCATCGCACCATGACCCCCGAGGAGAAGTGGGAGCTCGCCATTCACGCCTATAACCCCGCCAATCCCCACGCCCGCAACGGCTACTACATGGCCAGTCCCGGCAAGAAGGCGCCCGAGTCCTTCTGCTACCTCAACCCCACCTTCACGCCCGATCACCCGATGATTGTGGCCGGCAACCCCGGGCATGAGGTCAACGATTGGCCGGACGAGACACGCCATCCCGGCCTGCGCGCCTTCTACGAGCAATACTACTGGGACGTGTTCGACCTGTCGGCGGTGCTGCTGCGCGGCTTCGCGCTCGGTCTCGGCCAGGACGAGCACTTCTTCGAGCCGTATTTCCGCAAGGACACCACGCTCTCGGCGGTGTCGTTGATCCGCTATCCGTATCTGGACCCGTATCCGCCGGTGAAAACGGCGGAGGACGGCACGCTGCTGAGCTTCGAGCACCACGACGACGTGTCGCTGATCACCGTGCTCTACCAGACCGCCGTGCCCAATTTGCAGGTCGAGACGCCCGAGGGCTACCGCGACATTGAGCCGTCCGACACGTGCTACCTGGTCAATGGCGGCTCGTTCATGGACTATCTCACCAACGGCTACTACCCGACGCCGCGGCACCGGGTGAAGTTCATCAACGCCGAGCGCCTGTCGCTGCCCTTCTTCGCGCATTTCGGCTACGAGGACGTGCTCCCCCCGTTCACGCCGCACAATCCGCAGGGCGTCAGCGCCAATGCGCCCATTTCGTATGGTGATTACCTGCAACACGGCCTGCACGCCCTGATCGTCTCCAACGGCCAGACCTAATGACGGGCAGGAGCCGATTCAGAGCGGTGTTTTAAGCTAAGCCTTGAGCCAGCAGGCTGCATGACACAATGTTTCTGTCCCCTACTCCAGCACATGCTGCTGGAGTTTTTGGGCGCTTTCCGTCAGACCGGGTCTGATAGCACCAGCCGCAGACGTGACACGCTGTCCGCGCCGTGGTGATCCCGATCTGAGTATGGCCTAGGCGTGCGGGTGGGCGTGAGGCCGTTCTTGAACGCCGCGTGATCATGTATGACCACACCTTACTCGCCTGGTGCAACCCGCGCATCTCCCAGCGTATGCGCATAGTGAATTCGGTAACACAGGAGCACATACGCTGGTGGGCCAGCGACCAAACTGAATCGGTACCAAAAGATCCTCGGAGGGATAAGCATACGATGAGTGAGCTGAAACCAACTGGCATGTCAAACGCCATCGCCATTATTGGTATGGCTGGGCGCTTCCCGAAAGCCAAAAACCTGCACGAGTTTTGGAACAATCTGTGCGCTGGTGTGGAGTCCATCTCCCCTATATCTGAGGCAGAGCTGATAGCCGAAGGCGTGAGCCGCCAGCTGCTGGATCATCCAAGATATGTTAAAGCCGGCTCGATCATGGATGACGTCGAGCTGTTCGATGCGGACTTCTTCGGCATTAATCCGCGCGAAGCCGAGCTGATGGACCCCCAGCATCGGATCTTTCTGGAGTGTGCCTGGGAAGCGCTAGAGGACGCCGGCTACAATCCAGAAACCTACGATGGCGCGATTGGAGTGTTTGCCAGCTCGCTCATGAGCTCATATCTCATGGCCAATCTGTATCCGCACCGCAATCTCCTCGCATCGGCGGGCCATCTAGCCATAAGACTGGCCAACGATCGCGATTTCTTACCGACGCGCGCCTCGTACAAGCTGAATCTTAAGGGGCCGAGCCTCTGTGTGCAAACCGCCTGCTCCAGCTCGCTGATCGCGACACATCTGGCGTGCCAGAGCTTGCTCGATTTCCAGAGTGACATCACGCTGGTCGGCGGCGTGGCGATCAATGTGCCGCAAAAGCTGGGGTATTTCTACCAGGAAGGCGGGATTGTTTCTCCCGATGGCCATTGCCGCGCCTTTGATGCCAACGCGCAAGGAACAGTATACGGCAACGGTATTGGCGTCGTCGCGTTGAAGCGGCTTGAGGATGCCCTTGAAGACGGCGATACCATCTACGCCGTTATTCGCGGCTCGGCGATCAACAATGACGGGGCGCTCAAAGTCGGCTATACCGCTCCCAGCGTCGAGGGCCAGGCAGAGGTGATCGTCATGGCCCAGACGATCACGGGCTTCTCGCCGGAGACGATCGGCTACATCGAGGCGCACGGTACCGGCACACCCATGGGCGATCCGGTTGAGGTCGCGGCATTGACGCAGGTGTTTCGTGAAGGCACGCCGAAAAACAACTTTTGCGCGCTTGGCTCAGTCAAGACTAATCTTGGCCACTTAGACGCGGCGGCGGGAGTTGCCGGCCTGATCAAGACGGCGCTGATGCTGCGGAATAAGATCATCCCGCCCAGCCTCAACTTTGAAACGCCGAATCCCGAGATCGACTTCGCCAACAGCCCTTTTTATGTGAATACACAGATGCAGGAATGGCCGGCCGGCGCTACTCCGCGTCGTGCCGGAGTCAGCTCGTTTGCCGTCGGCGGGACCAACGCGCATATTGTGCTTGAGGAAGCGCCGATCGGCGAGCCAACCAGCGCGTCGCGGCCATGGCAGATCGTGATGCTCTCGGCGCGAACGCCGACAGCGCTGGAGCAAGCAACGCGCGATCTGTGCGCGCATCTCCAGGCGCACCCCGAGCAAGATCTCGCCGATATTGCGTACACGCTCCAGGTTGGACGTAAGTCATTTGCGCACCGGCGGATGGTTGTCTGCTGCAATACGGCGGATGCTGCCGTAGCATTAGAAACTCTCGATCCAAAGCGGGTTTTCAGCTTCTTCCAGCCCGCCGCGGCCCGATCGGTCGTGTTTATGTTTCCAGGCCAGGGCTCACAGTACATCGGCATGGGCCGCGAGCTCTACCAGACCGAGCCGACCTTTCGGCAAGCGATCGATCGCTGCGCCACGATATTGCGGCCCCAGCTCGGCCTTGATCTACGCGAGGTTTTGTATCCCGACGCAGCTCACGCTGAGAGCGCGTCCCAGCAGCTCAACCAGACGGCGCTCTCACAGCCGGCCCTGTTTGTGATCGAGTATGCGCTGGCGCAGCTGTGGCTTGAGTGGGGCGTTAAGCCACGGGCGATGATTGGCCACAGCATTGGCGAATATGTCGCGGCGTGTCTGGCAGGCGTCTTCTCGCTGGAAGATGCCTTGAGCCTGGTGGTGCTGCGAGGACAGCTGATGCAAGCTCTACCGGGCGGCGCCATGCTCTCGGTTTCGCTTCCTGCCGGCGAAGTCGTGCCGATGCTCGACCGGAGCTTATCTCTGGCCGCCAGCAATAGCCCAACGGCGTGCGTGGTTTCGGGTTCCACGCCGGCGATCGACGCGTTCGAAGCACAGCTCAACGCGACCGGCGTCGCATCACGGCGGCTGCACACCTCGCATGCGTTTCACTCATCGATGATGGACTCGCTGGTGAAGAGCTTCGCCGAACGGGTCAGCCGCGTCAAGCTCAACCGTCCCGCCATCCCATACATATCGAATGTGACCGGCACATGGATTACCGCGGCTGAGGCGACCGACCCCAGCTACTGGGCTAACCATCTCCGCCAGACAGTTAAATTTTCGCAGGGCATCGCCGAGATCTTGAAAGACGCCGCTAGTGTACTGCTGGAAGTTGGCCCCGGACGAACCTTGAGCACCTTCGCCCAGCAGCATACGCCCGGCATGGAGTCGCTGGTTCTGACGTCGCTCCGCCATCCTCAGGAGCCATACGCGGATAGCGCGTTCTTGCTGCAAAGCCTGGGCAAGCTGTGGCTGGCCGGGGCAGCGATCGATTGGCCGGGCTTCTACACCCACGAGCGGCGACAGCGGCTGCCTTTGCCGACGTATCCCTTTGAGCGGCAGCGCTACTGGATTGATCCACCGGGCAGCGGCGATCAAACCTGGACGGGCGACGAGCTTCTGGAGCAGGAGCAAGCGCTGGAGCAGCTGGCGGCATCGACACCGGCGCCACCCACGCAGCACAGCCGTCCGACGCTGCGCAACACCTATGTCGCGCCGACCAATGCCGTCGAGCAAGCGCTCGCGGATCTCTGGCAGGAGCTGATCGGCGTGAAGCAGGTAGGCATTCACGATAATTTCTTTGAGCTCGGTGGACACTCGCTGCTGGCAGTTCAGGTCGCATCGCGAATCCGTGATATGTTCCAGGTCAAGCTGCCGCTCCGCTATCTGTTTGAAGTGTCAACCGTGGCCGAGCTGGCGCAGAGCATCGAGACCATTCGCTGGGCAGGGCAAGATCACGCAGACGATCCAGAAGACACCGACGAGGAGCGTGAGGAGATCGAGATATGACCGTCGCCGAGTTTTTGTTTTACCTGCGCACGCACAATGTGCGGCTGAGGGTTGAGGACGGCCAGCTGCGGGTGAATGCCCCGAAAGGCATGCTGACCCCGGAGCTGCGCCAGTCGATCGCCAGCCGCAAGGCGGAGATTATCTCGTTCCTGAGCGAGGCCAGAGAAGCCACTAGCGCCGGCGCCACGACGATCAAGCCGATCCCGCGCGCGGGACTGCTGCCGCTTTCGTTCGCGCAGCAGCGACTGTGGGTGCTGCACCAGTTCAACCCGCAGGACGCATCCTATCATCTGCCGTTTGCGCTGCACATCCAAGGTGAGCTCGATCAAGCGCTGCTGCGGCGCTGCCTCGACGAGATCGTGCGGCGGCATGAGTCGCTGCGTACGACGTTCGCCGCGACTGATGACACGATTACTCAGGTCATCGCTCCACCGCAGCCCGTAGCCTTAACCCTGATCAACCTTGATTCGCAGCCGGCCGCCGAGCAAGCGGTCACCGTGCGCGCGATCATCGCGGAGGAAGCCCAGCGTCCATTTGACCTGAGCCAGGGGCCGCTGCTCCGGGTCAGCCTGCTGCGGCTCGGCGCGCAAGAGCATGTGGTCAGCCTGACAATCCATCACATCATCTCCGACGGCTGGTCCTTAGGCGTCTTTGCGCGCGAGCTGATGACGCTCTACGAAGCCTTTAGCACGGAAAAACCCTCGCCGCTGCTGGAGCTGCCGGTCCAGTATGCCGATTTTGCCGCCTGGCAGCGGCAGTGGCTCGCCGGCGAGGCCCTCGATCGGCAGCTCGCCTACTGGAAAAACCAGCTCGCCGGTGCTCCTGCCAAGCTTGCCCTGCCGACGGACCGGCCACGTCCGCCGGTGCACAGCTTTAAGGGCGCGCGCTACCTTCAGCTCCTGCCACAGCAGCTATCGGCCGCGCTCAATGAGCTGGGCCATCAGGAAGAGGCAACGCTCTTCATGGTGCTGCTGGCTTCCTTTCAGACGCTGCTTGTGCGCTACACCGGACAGGACGATATGGTGATCGGCACCGCCATGGCGGGCCGGGAGCTGGCCGAGCTGAATGAAGTGATCGGCTATTTCGCCAACACGCTGCCGCTGCGCACCGACCTGACCGGCAATCCCACCTTTCGCCAGGCGCTGCGGCGGGTGCGACAGACCTGTCTGGAGGCGTATGCGCATCAGGATGTGCCGTTTGAGCGGCTGGTCAAAGAGCTAGCCGACGACCGTGATCTCAGCTACGCGCCGATCTTCCAGGTATTGCTGGTGCTCCAAAATGCCGCCAACGAAACGATCCATCTGCCTGGGCTGACGCTCAGCTATCTCGAATCGCATGGCGGCGCGGCCCGCTTCGATCTATCACTCGATGTCGCGGAGACTCCCGAGGGCCTGCACTGCGCCTATGAGTACAACACCGACCTCTTCGACACGGCTACGATCGCGCGGCTGGCGGAGCACTTCCAATCCCTGCTGCTCGATATTACGGCTCAGCCGGATCGCCGGCTCTTCGATCTCGCGCTGCTGACGGAGACCGATCTTCAGCAGCTGAGCATCTGGAATACCAGCCACGCCGAGTATCCCCGCGCTCAGTGTATTCACCAGTTGGTTGAGGCCCAGGCTGCGCGAGCGCCGGACAGCATCGCGGTGGTGTTTGGCGATCAGCCGCTCAGCTATGCCGCCTTGAACGCGCGGGCCAATCGCCTGGCGCACCGGCTGCAAGCGCTTGGCGTGAGCGCCGATGTCATGGTCGGGCTGTGTGTCGAGCGCTCCCCCGATCTGATCGTCGGCGTGCTCGGCATTTTGAAGGCCGGCGGCGCGTATGTTCCGCTCGATCCGACCTATCCGGCCAGTCGCCTGGAATGGATGCTGTCCGATGCGCAGGTGCCGGTGGTAGTGACGCAGTCACATCTGGTGGAGCAGCTCGCGCCGGGCAGCGCCGGAGAAGCACAGATCGCGCCGGCCGTGATCTGCCTCGATCACGACTCCGAGCTCCCAGGCTCGGCACAGCTTCCCAATCCGCAGATCCAGCTGACGCCGGAGAACCTGGCCTATGTGATCTACACCTCGGGATCAACCGGACGGCCCAAAGGCGTGCAAATCACACATCAGGCCGTCGTCAACTTCCTGACCGCCATGCAGCGGCAGCCCGGCCTGAGCGTCCAGGATCGGCTGCTGGCCGTGACGACGCTCTCGTTCGATATTGCGGCGCTTGAGATCTTCCTGCCGCTGGTGTCGGGCGCTCAGGTGGTGCTCGCCTCGCGCGAGGTGGCGGCGGATGGCGTGCAGCTGGCGAACCTGCTCGATCGCGAAGCGATCACGGTGATGCAAGCCACGCCCGCGACCTGGCGTATGCTGCTGCACGCGGGCTGGCAAGGACAGCCGGGGCTCAAGATCTTGTGCGGCGGCGAGTCGCTGCCGCGTCTCCTGGCAGATCAGCTGCTGAGCAGCGGCGCGAGCCTGTGGAATATGTACGGTCCCACCGAAACCACGATCTGGTCGGCAGTAACGCAGGTAGCCGTAGCGGCTGGCGACGTGCCGATCGGCGGGCCGATTGCCAACACGCAGCTGTATGTGCTCGATCGACAGATGCAGCGGGCGCCGGTAGGCGTAGCCGGCGAGCTGTATATCGGCGGGGAAGGGCTGGCGCGCGGCTATCTTGGCCGTCCCGAGCTGACGGCGGAGCGCTTCGTGCCCGATCCATTCACCACGGAGTCTGGAGCACGGCTGTACCGCGTCGGCGATCTGATGCGCTATCGAGCAGACGGCACGCTGGAGTTCCTGGGCCGGGTCGATCACCAGGTCAAAGTGCGCGGGTATCGCATCGAGATCGGCGAGATCGAAAGCGCGCTCAGCCAGCATCCGGCCGTCCGCGAAGCTGTGGTTATGGCGCGGCAAGACACGATCGGCGAGACCCGGCTGGTGGCGTACGTGGTCGGGAACAAAGAAACAAAAGAACAAGAGAACAAAGACAGGGAGAACGCGGCTCCCCCTTCTCCTATCGTAATGGGAGAAGGGGGCCGGGGGAATGAGGGCCTAACCACTGACTCGCTCCGCCGCTTCCTGCACGACAAGCTCCCCGAGTACATGATCCCGGCTGCCTTTGTCTTCCTCGACGCGCTGCCGCTGACGCCCAACGGCAAGGTGGATCGTGGCACGCTGCCGGTGCCCGACACCAGCCGTCCCGAGCTTGAGGCCGCTTTCGTCGCGCCGCAGACCGAGGCCGAGCAGGCGCTGGCCGACATCTGGAAGCAGGTATTGGGCCTGGAGCAGGTCGGCATCCACGATAATTTCTTCGCACTCGGCGGCGACTCGATCCTCAGCATTCAGATCGTGGCACGAGCCCGGCATGCCGGACTGCGCTTCGCGCCCGATGATCTTTTCCAGCATCGCACCATCGCGCAGCTGGCGACCGTGATAAGTAGCCGGGAGCGTGTCGACGCCGAGCAAGGGCCGGCGACGGGTCCTGTGCCGCTGACGCCGATCCAGCACTGGTTTTTCGAGCGGCAGCCCGCGCGGCCCGCGCACTTCAACCAATCGCTGCTGCTTGAGGCGCGCCAGCCGCTGGATATTGCTCCGCTGACTCAGGCGATCCAGCAGGTTGTACAGCATCACGAGGCGTTTGGGCTGCGCTTCACTCGGAGTGAGCACGGCTGGCAGCAGCTCAATCCTGGCGAGCTTGCGCCGGTCTCCTGCCGGCAGGTCGATCTCGCCGAGCTGACACGCTCCGAGCAGCGGGCGGCGTTTGAGCAGGTGGCGACCGAGGCGCAGGCCAGCCTCGATCTCGCAGCCGGGCCGCTCGTGCGCGCCGTGCTCTTCAATCTGGGAGATGATCAGCCGCAGCGCCTGTTGCTCGTGATTCATCACCTGGTCGTGGACGGCGTCTCGTGGCGGATTCTGCTCGACGATCTTCAGTCAGCCTACAGCCAGCTTGTGCGCGGCGAAGTGGTCGCGCTGCCGCCTAAAACTACCGCCTTCCAGCGCTGGGCCGAGCAGCTGAGCGCTTCTGCCCAATCGGAGGCCGCCCTCGCCGAGCTGAGCTACTGGCGACAGGTGGTCGATCGACCACGGCCGGCGCTGCCGCTCGACGAGCCGGGCGGCGCGAATCTTGTCGCCGCGACCCGCGAGATCACACGCGCACTCACCGCCGACGAGACACGAGCGCTGTTGCAGGATGTGCCGCCGGTTTATCACACGCAGATCGACGAGGTGCTGCTGGCGGCGCTGGCGCAAGGCTTTGCCGCCTGGACCGGACAAACCGCGCTGCTGCTTGATCTGGCAGGCCACGGCCGCGAAGAGTCCCTGCCGGGCGTGGATCTGTCGCGCACGATTGGCTGGTTGAGCAGCGTCTTTCCGGTCGCCCTTGAGCTGCCGCCCTCCGCCGATCCCGGCGCTGCGCTGAGAGCCGTCAAGGAGCAGCTGCGCCTGATTCCCCGGCGCGGCGTCGGCTACGGCGTGCTGCGCTATCTCAGCCAGGATGCCCAGATCACGGAGCAGCTGCGATCCGGGCCTGGCGCTCAGATCAGCTTTAGCTACCAGGGCCAGACCGAGCCCCTGCCGCCGCCGGCGCCCTTCGGCATCGTGTCCGAGACGAGCGGCCCAAACGTCGATCCGCAGGCGCAGCGGCCCTATCTGCTGGAGATCAGCGCGATCGTCAGCGGTGGCCAGCTGCGCTTACAGTGGCTGTACGGCGAGCAGATTCATCGCCGGGCGACGATCGAGGCTTTTGCGGAGCACTGCATGGCTGCGCTGCGCGCGATCATTAACCATTGTCTCGCGCCCGAGGCCGGCGGCTTCACGCCCTCCGATTTTCCGGCGGCGCGAGTCAACCAGAAAGAGCTTGATAAACTGTTTGGAATGATTGGGAAAAAGGGAGGACCATCGCGACGATGATCGATCAGGAGATAGAAACGATTTACGAGCTTTCCCCGCTCCAGCACGGCATGCTTTTTCACTCGGCATTCGCGCCGGAATCGGGAGTCTATGTTCAGCAGCTCAGCTGCACCCTGCGCGGCGATCTTGACGCCGACGCGTTCATTCGCGCCTGGCAGCACGTCGTCGACCGGCACGCGATTTTGCGCACAAGCTTTTTCTGGGAAAATCTGGAAAAGCCGTTGCAAGTGGTGTATCGCTCGGCGGAGCTGCCGATCGAGCACGATGATTGGCGCGATCTGCCGTCCGAGGAGCAGTCGGCGCGCCTGGATGCCTACCTTGCCGCCGACCGCCAGCGCGGCTTCGATCTCGGGTCCGCGCCGCTGATGCGGCTGCTGCTGGCCCGTGTCGCCGCCGACGAGCACCGTCTGGTCTGGAGCCATCACCATATCTTGCTCGATGGCTGGTCGCTGCCGCTGCTGCTGCAAGAGATTCTGGTCTGCTACGAATCATTTCGCCGCGATCGCACGCCTCAGCTCGATCCGCCGCGTCCGTATCAGGACTACATCGAGTGGCTGCAACAGCAAGATCCCGCGCGCTCCGAGCAGTTCTGGCGACAAACACTCCACGGCTTCGGCGCTCCAACGCCGCTTGGCCTGGATCGGCGGGGTGATATTAACGATCCGACCAGTCGTGTGCAGAAGCTGGCGCTCTCGACCGCGACAACCGCCGCCCTGCAAGCGCTCGCCCGGCAGCACGGGCTGACGCTCAACACGATCGTGCAGGGTGTGTGGGCGCTGCTGCTCAGCCGCTACAGCCGCGAGACGGATCTGGTCTTCGGCGCCACGGTTGCCGGTCGTCCGCCGGAGCTAGACGGCGTCGAATCGATGGTTGGGCTCTTCATCAACACGCTGCCGGTGCGGGCTCAGGTCGATCCCCAGACGCTGTTGATCCCGTGGTTGCAGCAGCTTCAGGCACGCCAGGTTGAGCAGCGCCGCTACGAGTACAGCTCGCTGGTCGATGTCCAGGGCTGGAGCGATATTCCCCGTGGCATGCCGCTCTTCGAGAGCATCGTAGTTTTTGAAAACTATCCGATCGATGCCTCGGTGCGGAGTCTCGGCGGCGATCTGAAGCTGGAGGCGGTGGAGTTCGCCGAGAAGACCAACTTTCCGCTGACGATCGCGGTGCAGCCAGGCCCCGAGCTGATGATCGAGCTCGACTATGCCGCCAGCCACTTCGACGACGCGACGATTCGCCGGATGCTCGATCACTGGCTGACGCTGCTGACGGCAATCGCCGCCGATCCCAATCGCCGCCTGCACGAGCTACCGATCATGCCTCAGGCCGAGCGGCAGCAGGTCGTCGTGGAGTGGAACACCCAGACCATGGCTGCTCCTGAGGAGATCGGGCTGCACCAGCTGATCGAGGCGCAGGCTGCGCGCACGCCCGACGCGATCGCGGTGGTCTTTGATGAAGATTGCCTGAGCTTCCGTGAGCTGAACCATCGTGCCAATCAGCTGGCGCATCATCTGCAAGGTCTTGGCGTCACGACTGAGTCATTTGTCGGCGTGTACATGGAGCGCTCGGTGGATCTCGTCGTCGCGCTGCTGGGCATTGTCAAAGCCGGCGGGGCCTATGTTCCGCTCGATCCGGCCTATCCTTCCGAGCGCATCCAGTTCATGCTCGACGACGCGCAGATCGAAGTGCTGGTCACGCAGGAAACGCTGGTCGCGACGTTGCCCGCATTTGGCGGCACGATCCTGCCGCTTGATCGTGAGGAGTCCGAGACAGGTACGCACTGGATGCGGCAGCCGATAACCGCGCCGGAGGTTCAGATCCAGCCCGACAATCTGGTGTATGTGATCTATACCTCGGGCTCGACTGGCACGCCCAAAGGCGTACAGACCACGCATCGCTCGCTGCTGAACTACATTATAGCTGTGCGCGAGCGCTATGTGATGGCGCCGGGCGACCGTGTGCTGCAATTCGCCTCGATCAGCTTCGATGCCAGCGCCGAAGAGCTGTTTGTGCCGCTCGCCAACGGCGCGGCGACTGTGCTGCGCACCGATGCGATGCTGGACAGCCCGCAGACGTTTGCCGCAACCTGTGAGCGGTGGCAGCTCTCAGCGATCTGCGTACCGACTGCCTTCTGGAATATCCTTGTCGAGGCCAGCGCCCGTGGCCAGTTCCGGCTGCCGCCATCCGTAAAGCTGATCATCACAGGCGGCGAGCACGCCGGGCTGGAGCGCGTCCGGCAGTGGCAGTCGCGCTACGGCAGCCAGGCGCGGCTGGTCAATATGTACGGCCCTACCGAAGCCACCATTGGCGTTACCGGCTACGTGGTACCGTCGCCGCTTCCCGCCGAGCTGATCGACACCCCGATTGGCAGGCCGCTGTCGAATGTCAGCGCCTACATTCTCGATCCGCAGATGCAGCCGCAGCCGATCGGTGTCGCCGGTGAGCTGTACATCGGCGGCGTGCAGCTCGCACGTGGCTATCTGAGCCAGCCCGCGCTCACGGCTGAGAAATTCGTCCCCGATCCGTTCAGCCGCGATCCCGGCGCGCGCCTGTATCGCACCGGCGACCTGGTGCGCTTCCTGGCGGATGGTCAGATCGGGTTTGTAGGCCGCATCGATGGGCAGGTGAAAGTGCGCGGCTTTCGCATCGAGCTGGGTGAGATCGAATCCGTGCTGCTGCGCCATCCAGACGTCCGAGACGCGATCGTCGTGGTGCGCGAGGATAACCCAGGCGACAAACGGCTGGTGGCGTACGTCGTCGGGGAACAACAGAACCGGGTGCCCTCTGGGCGTACAAAGGAACAAGGGAACCAAAAACCAAGAACCAAGAACCAAGAAGCGAGTGAGAACGTTCTTTCCCCCTCGCCTGCCGCAACGGAGGCGGAAGCCCGCCGAGGTTCGGGGAAGGGGGAGGCCGAACAGAGTGAGGCGGGGGTGAGGGCCACGAGTGAGGGCCTGATCCCTGCGCTGCGCACCTTCCTTGCGCAACACGTGCCCGAGTAC
This sequence comes from Herpetosiphonaceae bacterium, assembly GCA_036401895.1. Taxonomy (GTDB): domain Bacteria; phylum Chloroflexota; class Chloroflexia; order Chloroflexales; family Kallotenuaceae; genus LB3-1. The sequence goes on from DASWTW010000174.1 coordinate 12,961, forward strand.
ATGGTGCCGTCGGCGTTTGTGCTGCTCGACGCACTGCCGCTGACGCCCAACGATAAAGTCGATCGCAAGGCGCTGCCCGCGCCAGACGGCGACACCCAGGAGCGGGAACAGACCTTTGTCGCGCCGCGCACAGCGACCGAAGCGACGCTCGTCGAGCTGTGGAGCGATGTGCTGGGCACCACGAACATTAGCGTACATGACAACTTTTTCGCGCTGGGCGGGCACTCGCTGCTGGCCACGCAGCTGGTCTCCAGGATGCGCGAGGCATTTGAGATCGAGCTGCCGCTGCGCGAAGTCTTCGCCGAGCCGACGATCGCCCAACTGGCCGTGTACATCGAGGCCCAGCGCGACGACGAGCACAAGCCGGAGGACGTACGGCCGCTTGTGCCGGTCGATCGCACCAGGCCGCTGCCGCTGTCGTTTGCCCAGCAGCGCCTGTGGTTCCTGGATCAATTCGAGCCCAACAGCAGCCTTTACAGCATCCCCTCGGTGTTGCGCATCACCGGCCGCCTCGACCTGCCCGCCTTCGAGCGCAGCATCAACACAATCATCGACCGCCACGAGATCCTGCGCACTACCTTTGCCGGGTGGTCTCAGGACGGAGCATCTATCGCCGACGGAGAGCCGGTGCAGGTGATCGCGCCGCCGACGCCGCTGGAGGTGCCGGTGGTGGATCTACGCCATCTGCCGGCCGAGGAGCGCGAGACGACCGCCAGGGCGCTGGCGCAGCAGGAAATGCTGCAGCCCTTCGACCTCCAGGCCGGCCCGCTGCTGCGCGTACAGCTGCTTCAGCTCGACGCGGCTGAGTACATGCTGCTGCTGAACATGCATCACATTATCTCGGATGGCTGGTCCGTCGGCGTGATGGTGGACGAGCTCGGTCAGCTCTACAGCGCCTATATGCGCGGCGCCGAGCCGTCGCTGCCCGCGCTGCCGATCCAGTACGCCGACTATGCGGTCTGGCAGCGCCAATGGCTCCAGGGCGACGTACAGGAGCGGCAGCTGCGCTACTGGATAGCGCAGCTGGGCAGTGAAAGCCCGCGTGGAGCGGTGCCGCTGCTGGATCTGCCCACCGATCGCCCACGACCGGCGGCGCAGACGTTTGCCGGTACGAGCCTCACCTTCATGCTGCCGCAGCCGCTCGTCGATGCACTGACGGCGTTGAGTCAGCGTGAGCAGGTCACGCCTTTTATGACGCTGCTGGCGGCGTTCCAGGTGCTGCTGTATCGCTACAGCGGCCAGAATGATATTGCAGTCGGCACGCCGATCGCCGGCCGCACCCGCCGCGAGATCGAGCCGCTGATCGGGTTTTTCATCAACACGCTGGTGCTGCGCACGGATCTATCGGGCGCTCCCGCTTTCCGGGAGCTGCTCCAGCGGGTGCGGCAGGTCACGCTGGGCGCCTATGAGCATCAGGATATTCCGTTCGAGATGCTGGTCGAGACGCTCCAGCCGACGCGCCAGCTGAGCCATAATCCACTCTTCCAGGTGATGTTCGCCCTACAAAACACACCGGTGCAGACGCTCGATCTGCCGGATCTGCGACTCAGCCCGGTCGATCTCGAAACGACGACCGCCAAGACCGACTTGCTCCTGGAGATCGTGCCCATCGGCGAAACGCTCACGGCCGTTATCGGCTACAACACCGATTTGTTCGACCGCGACACGATCGAGCGCATGATGACGCACTATCGCACGCTGCTGGAAAGCATCGTGGCTAGCCCGGAGCTGCCGATCAACCGTGTACCGCTGCTGACCGAGCCCGAGCGCCGGCAGATGTTGATCGACTGGAATCAGTCTGCGGCCGGCTACCCACGCGACGCCGCCGTTCACCAGCTGATCGAAGCGCAGGCCGCGCGCACACCCGACAGAGCGGCGATCGTCTACGAGGGCGCGAGCCTGAGCTATGCCGAGCTGAACGCGCGGGCCAACCAGCTGGCACACTATCTGCGGGCGCAGGGCGTGGGGCCGGATGTGCTGGTGGCGCTGATGGTCGAGCGCTCATTGGACATGATCGTCGGCATGCTGGCGATCCTCAAGGCGGGCGGCGCGTATCTGCCGCTTGATCCGGCCTATCCCACCGACCGGCTTCAGTATATGCTCGCCCACAGCCGCGCGCCGCTGATCCTGACCCAGGAGCGGCTGCTGCGCCCAGAGGGCACCCGTCTACCCGAGCACCAGGCACAGGTCTTCCGCCTCGATGCGGACTGGGAGCGGCTGGCGGATCAACCGATCACGAATCCGCCACGTGTGGTCTTGCCCGATCACCTGGCCTACGTGATCTACACCTCGGGATCGACCGGCCGGCCCAAGGGCGTGATGGTCAAACAGCAGGGCTTGATCAACCTGGTCTATGGCCTGCACGCCTACTTCGACGATCCGGCGGTGGCGATCACCGGCCTGATTACGTCGATCAGCTTCGACATTTCCGTGAATCAAATCTTCCCGACGCTGATCTTCGGCCGCACGCTCCACATCATCTCGGACCCGGTCAAGTTCAACAGCCGCGCGCTGCTGTGCTACCTCGCCGACCAGCAGATCCATTTGCTGGACGCGGTGCCGTCGTATATGCAGGCGGTACTGAACGAGGTCGCGCCCGAGCAGCCCGCCAACGCGCTGCGCTACCTGCTGATTGGCGGCGAGAAGTTGGAGCCGCGGTTGGCGCAGGCCGTCTATGAGCAACTCGGCACCGCCGTCGAGATTATCAACATCTATGGCCTGACCGAGATCACGGATCTCAATATTGTGGGGCCGATCCGGGTGCAGGATATTGGTAAGCCGATCACGGTGGGCCGGCCATTGCAGAACAATCGGATCTATATCCTGGATGCGTTCGATCAGCCGCAGCCGGTGGGCATCGCGGGCGAGGTGTGCGTGACGGGTGAGAGCGTGTCGCGGGGCTACCTGTTCCGCCCCGAGCTGACGGCGGATCGCTTTGTGGTGTGCCCGTTTGAAGATGGCCAGATCATGGTGCGCACGGGCGATCTCGGTCGCTGGCGTTCAGACGGCACCGTCGAGATCCTCGGCCGCATCGATCACCAGGTCAAGATTCGTGGCTTCCGCATCGAGACCGCCGAGATCGAGCACGCGCTGGCCCAGCATCCCAGCGTCAGCGAGTGCGTCGTGGTGGCGCGCGAGGACGCGAAGGGCGATAAGCGGCTGGTGGCGTACGTCGTTGGGGAACAAACGAACAAGGAAACAAGAGAACAAGAAAGTGCGGAAGCCCGCCAAGGAGTGGGGCCGGGGGTGAGGGCCGGGGGTGAGGGCCTGCGCTCCTTCCTGGCGCAACGACTGCCCGACTACATGGTGCCATCGGCGTTTGTGCTGCTCGACGCGCTGCCGCTGACGCCCAACGGCAAGATCGACCGCAAGGCGCTGCCTGCGCCCGATAGCGCCATCCTGGAGCAGGAGCACGCCTTTGTAGCGCCGCGCACGTCGACCGAAGAGCTGCTGGCCAGCATCTGGGCGGAGGTGCTGGGCGTCACGCGGATTAGTACGCGCGCAAACTTCTTCGAGCTGGGTGGGCACTCGCTGCTGGCGACGCGCGTGATCGCCCAGGTACGCTCGGCCTTCCAGGTTGAGCTGCCGCTGACGAGCCTCTTCGAGTCGCCCACAGTGGCGGATATGGCCCGTCAGATCGAGGCCGCGCTCCACGCGCGCCAGGCGCTGACGATCCCGCCGATCCACCCGACCGGCGCCGATCGCGCGCCGCTCTCGTTTTTCCAGCACCGGTTCTGGATGGCGGATCAGAAGGATCGTGGCAATCCGGCGTTCAACATGCCGATGGCTGTCCGGCTGAGGGGCGCGCTGGATCTCGCAGCGCTTGAGCATGGCCTCAACACGATTGTGTCACGCCAGGGCGCGCTGCGCACGATCTTCGTCGGCGATCCGCCCGTGCAGCTCGTCCTGCCGGCTACCCCGGTGCCCCTGCCGGTCATCGATCTCGGGGCGCTCGCGCAGCCCGAGCGTGAGCACGAGCTGCAGCGGCTGGTCAGTGAGGATGCCGAGATCCGCTTCGATCTCCAAACCGGGCCGCTGCTGCGCTGTCGCGTGGTGCGCCTGACAGACCACGACCATGTGCTGCTGCTGACGGTCCACCATATCATCGCTGACGGCTGGTCGATGGGCGTGCTGATGCGCGAGCTGACGACGGTGTACGCCGCCGCCGTCGAGCAGCGGGCGGTCACGCTGCCGCCCTTGCCGATCCAGTACACCGACTACGCGCTCTGGGAGCGCGCGTGGTTGCACGGCGAGACCATTGAACGCTTGCTGAGCTACTGGCGCCGGCAACTGGCCCCAGAGGGCGATCCGATGTCGCCGGTCCTGGCGCTGCCCACTGACTATCTACGCGGGGAGACCAAGACATTCGCAGGTGCGCATCTGAACTTACGACTTCCTGCCGAGCTGAGCGATCAGCTCCACGCGCTGAGCCGCCGTGAAGGCACCACGCTGTTTATGACGCTGCTGGCGGCGTTTAACGTGTTGCTGTGGCGTGTCTCCGGCGA
>DASWTW010000175.1:0-39529 GCA_036401895.1 Herpetosiphonaceae bacterium
ACGGCGCGGTGATCTGCCTGGATCGGGATCGCGACGTGGAGGCCCAGCAGCCGCTGACGAATCCGGTCGTCGCCGTGCCGCCCGAGGCGCTGGCGTATGTGATCTACACCTCCGGCTCCACCGGCCAGCCCAAGGGCGTGCCGATCCCGCAGCAGGCGCTCCTGAGCTACGTGCGCGCGGCCCAAGAGCATTACGCGATCACGGCCGCCGATCGGGTGCTCCAGTTTGCCACGCTCACCTTTGACGCCAGCGTCGAGGAGATCGTCACCAGCCTCACCAGCGGCGCCACGCTCGTGCTGCGCAACGACGATATGCTCGCGCCGCCTGAGATCTTTTTCAACCTGTGCCGGCAGTGGCGGCTAAGCGTGCTGAGCCTGCCGACAGCCTTCTGGCACCTGCTGGCCGAGGCAGTGGCCGATGGGACGCTGCCGGTGCCGGAGTCGTTGCGGCTGGTGATCATCGGCGGCGAGCGCGCGCTCCCGGCACGCGTGGCACAGTGGCAGGCCCGGCTCGGCGACCGCTGCCAGCTGATCAATACCTACGGCCCCACCGAGACCACCGTCGTCGCTACCGCCTACCACGTGCCCGCGTCGGTCGATCCAGCGCTGGGCGATATTCCGATCGGGCGCTCGCTGGCGAATCTCCGCGCCTATGTGCTGGATGCGTATGGGCAGCCGGTGCCCATCGGTGGCCGTGGGGAGCTGCACCTCGGCGGAGTCGGGCTGGCACGCGGCTACCTCCATCAACCGGAGCTCACGGCGACACGTTTCGTACCCGATGCGTTCAGCGGTGAGGCCGGCGCGCGGCTGTACAAGACGGGCGACCTGGCGCGTTACCGGTCTGACGGCACGCTCACGTTTGTGGGCCGCGTCGATGGGCAGGTCAAAGTGCGCGGCTTTCGCATCGAGCCCGACGAGATTAACGCCGTGCTGGAGCAGCATCCCGCCGTTCACGAAAGCATCGTGGTCGGCCAGCTCGACCCGAGCGGCCAGGCCAGCATCGTGGCCTACGTCGTACGAACGGAGAACCAAGAACCTAGAACGGAGAACCAAGGAGCTGAGAAGGACGGTTCTAGATTCTCAGCTCTAGGTCCTTCAGATCTGCGTACCTTCCTCAAGCAGGCGCTGCCTGAGTACATGCTGCCGTCGGCCTTTGTCTTTCTGCCGGAGCTGCCGCGCACTACGAGCGGCAAAATCGATCGTCGCGCCCTGCCCGCGCCGGATCGAACACAGCACATCCGCGATGCGGCACTCGTTGCGCCGCGCACGCCCGCCGAGGAGTTGGTCGCCAGCGTGTGGAGCGCCGTGCTGGGTGTGCGGGAGATTGGCGCGTTCGACCACTTTTTCGCGCTGGGCGGTCACTCACTGCTGGCAACACAGGCCGTGGCGCGGCTGCGCAAAGCCTTCGATCTGCCGATCCCGCTGCGCTTCATCTTTGAAGCGCCGGTCGTCGCCGATCTGGCCGCACGCCTCACCAGCACATCGCAGGCCGAGCAGGGCCTACCCAACGTGTCCCTGCGTCCGTATCCGCGCAGCCAGCACCTCCCGCTCTCGTTTGCCCAGCAGCGCCTGTGGTTTCTTGAGCATCTTCAGCCGCACAGCCCGATGTATCTGATCCCGCTGGCAGTCCGTTTGCGCGGCGCTCTGGATCTCGCGGTGCTGGAGCGCAGCCTTTCTACGATTCTTGAGCGCCACGAGGTATTACGCACCACCTTTGCCGCCGAGAACGGCGAACCATTCCAGGTGATCGCCGAGCCGCAGCCATTAACCTTGCAGGTCGTCGATCGAAGGGCATTGGCGGAGCAGGAACGTGAGGCTGAGATTCAGCGCTCTGTTCTGGCTGAAACGCAGCAGCCGCTGGATCTCCATCAGGGTCCGCTGCTGCGCGGCCGCGTTGTGCGCTTCGCCGCCGACGATCATGTGTTGCTGTTGACGGCTCATCATATCGTCTTCGATGGCTGGTCATACGCAATCTTGACGCGCGAGCTGATCGCGCTCTACACCGCGTTCAGCCAGGACCAACCTACGCCCCTGCCACAATTGCCGCTCCAATACGTCGACTATGCCCTGTGGCAGCGCGAGTGGCTCTCCGGCCCGGTATTAGCGCAGCAGATCGCGTACTGGCGGCGGCAGCTCGCCGGCGTGCCCGACGTGCTGGACCTGCCCATAGACTGGCCACGTTCGCCCGTCCAAACCTCCCAGGGTGCGACCTACAGCTTTGAACTTTCCCAGCCGCTCAGCGAAGCGCTCCAGACGCTCAGCCAGCGCGAGAATGCCACGCTGTTTATGACCACCCTGACGGCGTTTCAGGTGCTGCTGAGCCGCTACAGTGGCCAGCACGACATCGTCGTCGGCACGCCGATCGCCGGTCGGACGCGGCCGGAGCTGGAAGATCTGATCGGCTTTTTCGTTAACACGCTGGTGCTGCGCGCCGACCTCGCGGGCCAGCCGACCTTCGCCGAGCTCGTAGCGCGCGTGCGCACAGTCTGCCTCGACGCCTACACGCATCAGGATGTGCCCTTCGAGCTGCTGGTCGAGCTGCTTCAGCCGACGCGCGATCTGAGCCGCACGCCGCTGTTTCAGGTGATGTTCGCGCTGCAAAACATGCCACGCACCACGCTCGACCTGCCTGAGCTGACGCTGGAGCCGGTCGCGGTGGAGGCCTCCACGGCCAAGTTCGATCTCAGCCTGACCTTGAGCGAGCAGCCGAGCGGGTTGCAGGGGGTGGTCGAATATCGCAGCGATCTGTTCGCGGCGGCGACGATCGCGCGGCTCGTCGGCCACTACCAGACGCTGCTAGCCGCGCTGGTCGCCGATCCCCACCGCCGGATCGACGATCTGCCCCTGCTGGGAGAGGCCGAGCGTCACCAACTCCTCGTCGCGTGGAATGCCGATACGCTGGACCTACCGGCGGTGGGCGGCATTCACGAGCTCGTCGCGGCGCAGGTCGCGCGTACACCCAACGCGATCGCGGTGCGCTTCGGGGAGCAGGAGCTGACCTATGCTGAGCTGAACGCCCGCGCCAATCAGCTGGCCCACGCCTTGCGGGAGCGGGGCGTCGGCCTTGAGGTGTGTGTAGGCATTGCTATGGAGCCCGCGCTGGAGCTTGTCGTCGCGATGCTGGGCGTCTTCAAAACCGGCGGCGCGTTCGTCCCGATCGATCCGACCTATCCCGCCGAGCGGCTGCACTGGCTGCTCGCCGATAGCCAGGTCGCGCTGATGTTGACGCAGGAGCGATTTCTGGAGCGTCTGCCCGCAGCGGACGTACCAGCGCTCGCGCTCGACCAGGAGTGGGCGCAGATCGCTACACGGCCGACATGCGATCCAGCGGTTGCGGCCAGCCACGATCAGCTGGCGTATATGATTTACACCTCGGGCTCGACGGGCACACCCAAAGGCGTGATGGTCCCACATCGCGGCGTGATCAATAACCTGATGGCACATCAGGCCGTCTCACACCTATCGACCGACGATCGAATGCTGCTCAACTACGCGATCAGCTTCGATCCCTCAGTGTGGAGCATCTTCTGGCCGCTGATGACGGGCGCGCAGCTGGTGCTTGCCCCTTCCGAGATGCGCTATGACAGCGCGGCGCTGGTCCGCACAATCGCCGAGCAGCACATCACTATTCTTGGCGTGTCGCCCGGCCACCTGGCCGTGCTGCTTGAGGAGCCCCAGATCACAACCTGTACCGCGCTGCGCTACGTCGTCTGTGGTGGCGAGAACATGTCGCGTGAGCTGCAAGCGCGCTTTTTCGACAGGCTGCCCGCGGTGCTGTGCAATGCGTACGGGCCGACCGAGGCCACGATCGACACGACCCTCTGGCACTGCCCGCGCGTGGACGTACCGCAGGGCAGCGTGATCGGACGTCCACTGCCGAATGTCCAGGTGTATGTGCTAGATCGCGCCATGCAGCCGGTGCCGCTGGGCGTACCCGGCGAGCTGTATATCGGTGGCGTAGGCGTGGCGCGCGGCTACCACCGCCGGCCGGATCTCACCGCCGAGCGTTTCGTGCCCGATCCGTTTCGTCATAAAATCTCCTCAGAGTCCTCCACCCGATCGCATGGCCGCCTGTACAAAACCGGTGACCTCGTGCGCTACCGGGCCGACGGCGCGCTGGAATTTCTGGGGCGCATCGATGATCAGGTCAAGCTGCGCGGTTTTCGCATCGAGCTGGGCGAGATCGAGGCGACATTACAAGAGCACGAGGCCGTCCAGAGCGCGGTCGTCATGGTTCGTGAAGATCGTCCCGGTGACCGGCGGATTGTGGCGTACGTGACGGGAGAGAACCTAGAACCTAGAACGGAGAACCTAGAAGATCCAGCCGAACCCGGTTCTCGGTTCTCAGTTCTAGGTTCTTCGCTGCGCGAGTTCCTTGCGCAGCGGCTGCCCGCCTACATGGTGCCCAGCGCGTTCGTGCTGCTCGACGCACTGCCGCTCACACCCCACGGCAAGCTCGATCGCAAGGCGCTTCCGGCTCCCGAGGCAACGCTTGCCGATCGAGACTCGTTCGTCGCGCCGCGTGATCACTGGGAGTGGCAGCTGGCGCAGATCTGGCAAGACCTGCTGGGCCGGCCACAGGTCGGCGTGACCGAGAGCTTCTTCGAGATAGGCGGACACTCACTGCTGGCGATCCGGCTGATCGCGCAGATTCAGCAGCAGTTTGGCCGCGCGCTCCCGCTCACAACGCTCTTCCAGGCGCAAACGATCGCCCAGCTGGCCGCGCAGCTGCGGCAGGAAGCCGCCGAGCAGCCGTGGTCGCCGCTGGTCGCGCTCCAGCCACACGGCGCGCAGCGGCCATTTTTCTGCGTCCATCCTGTCGGCGGGACGGTGCTCTGCTATGCCGAGCTGGCGCGGCTCTTCGTCGCGGATCGGCCATTCTACGGCCTGCAAGCGCGCGGCGCCGAGCCCGGCCAGACGCCGCACCCAACGATCGGCGAGATGGCGGCGGAGTACGTGGCCGCGATTCGCGCTGTCCAGCCCGAGGGACCGTATCTGCTCGGCGGCTGGTCGCTGGGCGGCCTGGTGGCGTTTGAGATGGCGCGGCAGCTTGAGCGGCAGGGTCAGCGCGTCGAGCGCCTGATCTTGATCGACAGCAGCCCGCCGCTGCCACAGAGCGAGCCGATCGACGAGGTGGATCTGCTCGTCGGGTTTGCGCGCGATCTGGGCGGACTGTTCGGCAAGCTGCTGCCCATCACCGCCGATGAGCTGCGCTCACAGGAGCCGCATGTCCGACTGGACTATGTGCTGGAGCAGGCGCGTCAGCACGGCCTGGTACCGCCGGATGTCGATCTGGAGCAGATGCGACGGCTGGCAACGCTGTTTCAGGCTAATCAGCGCGCGGCCCAGAACTACACACCGCAGCCGATCGCGCAGCACGTGATCCTGCTGGAGGCCGGCGATTTGCTTGGCGCAGGACCGCGCCCGGATCTTGCCCAGGCGTGGCAGCCGCTTGCTTCAAGCGTTGAGTCTTACTCGGTGCCGGGCAACCACTACACATTGCTGCACGCGCCACAGGTTCAGATCGTCGCGGAGCGGCTGAAGCGTTGCCTGGACGATGAGCGGCATGAGTAGCGGCGGAACAAAATTAAACCGCTTTTTGATAACTCTTGCTAACTATGGTACAGTGTTAGTAATCGAAGGAATTGCAGAGGTTCGCTTCGTTGCGCTCGATCAAGAGATGCATGATCTTACCGCCTTCAATCCCAACGTCCCACACCCGGTCCGCTTAGCCTGGCGCGATGGTCCAACCCCTGTTACCCAGCAAGGAGGTTTTGCATGACCAGTCAACTATTCGCCTTCCGTGTCGCCAAACCGATCGAGGCTCCCGCCGAAGAGCCGGTCAACGCGGTCTACGATCCCCAGACTCAGACTGCTGTCTGGCAGGGCGGCGATCGTCCGTTCGCGGCGCGCTGCACCTTTGCTGGCGGCTCCTACGGCGGATCGAGCTGCAACGCATATAGCACCTACTGTAATCTGTCGGGTCGCGGCGGTTACTACTGCGACTAGCGGCCGACCTCCGATCCAACGGCGCACTACCATGACCCGGACACGCGTCCGGGTCACTTAATCTGCCGATGCGGACAGCTTGCTCATGCGATCAGGGAGGATCTGTGGCCAAGGATCAGATCGTTATTGTCACCCAGATGGACGATGCCCACGCCGACGATATTATCCTCTTGCTCCACGAGCTGGGCCACGACGCGATTCGCCTGAATACCGACGACATCCCGGTCAATACGCTGCTCTCGCTGGGCTTCGACAGCTCCCGTCCTCACTGGTCCGGCTCGATCGCGATTCAGACCAATGGCCGGATCATCGACGCCGAGTCGATTCGCTCCGTGTGGTGGCGAAGACCCGCCGCGTTCGGTCTGCCGCTGGATCTTTCCCTGCAAGAGCGCGAGTTCGCGACCGATGAGATCGATCACGCGCTGCGCAGCCTGTGGGCGTCGCTCGATTGCTACTGGATCAGCTATCCCGAAAATATCCGCCAGGCCAGCTGGAAAGGCGCTCAGCTTCAGCGCGCCGCGCAGCTTGGCTTCGAGGTGCCGCGCACGATCATCACCACCGATCCCGATGCGGCGCGCACGTTTTACTACGACTGTCCCAGCGGCATGATCTTCAAGGTGATGACCGATCCGTTTCTGGGCGCGCAAAAGATGGCCGAGAAACACCCGGATCAGGCGCCGCCCGAAGCCTACGGCACATCGACCACGCTGGTCAGCGAGGCCGAGCTGGCGCTGCTCGACTCGGTGCGACTGGTGCCGTGTTTGTTCCAGGAATATATTCCCAAACAGCTCGATCTGCGCGTTACTGTGATCGGCGATGAGCTGTTCGCGGCCGAGATCCACTCGCAGACCAACGAGCAGACCCGCATCGACTGGCGCAACTACGATGTCGATATTCCGTACCGCAGGGCGCAGCTGCCCGCCGAGGTGGCCGCGCGCTGTATGGCGCTGGTGAAAAGCTACAATCTCAACTTTAGCGCCATAGATCTGATTCTGACGCCTGATGGCCGCTACGTATTTGTAGAAAACAATCCCAACGGCCAGTTTATGTTTGTGGAAGAGCTGGTGCCCGAGCTGCGGATGACCGAGGCACTGGCGGCATGCTTGATCCGCGGCAGTAACGGCTAAGAGAAAGAACAAATAAACAAGTGAACAAAAGAACAAAGATCTAACATTTCGATTTGTTCCTTTGTTTCTTTGTTCCTTTGTTCCTTTAACCATGCGCGGCAAACTACACACGCTTCGAACGTATGGAGCAGCGATCGCTGGGCTTGTGCGCCTCGCATGGCAGACCAGCCCGGCGTTCTTTCTGCTGGCTGTGGGTCTCACGCTGCTGCTGGGACTGCTGCCGGCCGCCAATATTCTGCTGACCTCGGCGCTGCTGCAAACGCTGGTCGAGGCCGTGCAAACGCCGGCCGCCGCATTCCCGCCGCGCTTTCTGCTGCTGCTCGGTCTGCTCGCCGCGACGCACGTGCTGACGCAGGTCGCGCAGCAGACGAATACGGTTGTCCACGAGCTGTACCGCACCCGCGTCACCAACGACGTGCAGCTGCGCATCAGCGCCAAAGCCGCTGCGATCGATCTGGCTTATTTCGAAGATCCCGCGTTTCACAACCAGATGCAGACCGCCGTCAACGAAGCCGCGTTTCGCGTGCCGATGTTTATCGATCGACTGCTGGTGGCGGGCTCCACGCTGACGACCTTCGGCTCGCTGACGGCGATCATCTTGCTCTGGCAGCCCTGGATCGTGCCGGTGCTGCTGGGCAGCTCGCTGGGCACGCTCTGGATCGCGACGCATTTTGCCTCGGTGCGAGTGCGCGTCCTGGCCGAGCGCGCCGAGACCGAGCGCAAAAAACACTATCTGTCCACGCTGCTGGCGTCGGATCAGGCGGCCAAGGAGATCCGGCTGTTCGGGATCGGCGGCTGGCTGCTGGACAGTCTGCGCCAGGTACTGGATCGAACGTATCGCCAGGACCGGCGGCTGGCGCTGCGGGAGCTGAGCTATGCGGGCGCGGCGGCGCTGCTGCTGGGAGCGGTACAGCCGGCGCTGATCGCGTTTACCGCCTGGCAAACGTTCGCGGGCCTGATCACGATCGGCCAGTTCAGCCTGTACACGCAGTCGATTATTCAGCTCGAAGCTGGCTGGACGCAGCTGATGTTTATTCAAAGCGGGCTGCACGAGAACACGCTCTTCGCGATGCAGCTGTTTCAGTTTCTCGCGCTTGAGTCGCAGGTCGAGGCGCAGCGTGACGGTCGCGCTGCCGCGCCTTGCGCTCGGCTGAGCCCGCCGCGCATCGAGTTTCGCCACGTCTCGTTCGCCTATCCCGGTACCGAGCAGCGCGTCCTCGACGACATCAGCTTCACGATCGAGCCCGGCGAGGCGATCGCGCTGGTGGGCACGAACGGCGCGGGCAAGACCACGCTGATCAAACTGCTGGCGGGACTGTACGAGCCCACAGCCGGCTCGATCTGCCTGGATGGCGTCGACCTACGCGCGCTGGACCGCGCCGAGCTGCGGGCGTATCTCAGCGTGATCTTTCAAGATTTCACGATCTACCATCTTTCCCTGCGCGAAAACATCGGCGTCGGGCAGATCGAGGAGATCGAGCGGATCGAACGGATCGAGGCGGCGGCGCGGCGCAGCGGCCTGGAGCAGCTCATCCCGACACTGCCGCACGGCTACGCGACGGTGCTTGGCCGCTACTGGGATCACGGGCACGAGCTGTCGGGCGGGCAGCGGCAGCTGGTTGCGCTGACGCGCGCGCTGGTCCGTGACGCGCCGGTGCTGATCCTCGACGAGCCGTCGGCGGCGCTGGATATTCACGCCGAGCAGCGCTTTTTCAAACAGCTGCTGGATGAGCGCGCGGAGCAGCCGGAGCGCACGATCATTTTTATCTCGCATCGCTTCACGACGGTGCGCCGCGCACAGCGAATCTTCGTGCTCACGCAGGGCCGCATCGCCGAGCAAGGATCGCACGAGGAGCTGATGGCGCTGAGCGGATACTACGCCGAGATGTTCAACCTTCAGGCGGCGCCGTACACGAATCCGGCATCTGAGCCGCGCAACACCGTCGAGATCGATACATCCCAACCGTAGGAGCAGACGAGTGGAACAGCTTTTGCCGCATCTTTCGGCGCTGGAAGCGCTGCGGGGCAATCCGGTGCTGGTGTTTGCCAGCATGATCACCGACGACACCGTGCGCGTCGTCTACGAGTGGCTGCGCAGGCGCGGTCGCGTCGAGCGGCTGGATCTTGTGCTTTCGACAAGTGGCGGCGTGGTGACTCGGGCGCGCCAGCTGGCCCTGCTCCTGCGCGAGTACACCGAGTACCTGACGATCCTGGTGCCGTATCGTGCGTGGTCCTCGGGTACGCTGCTCTGCCTCAGCGCCGACGAACTGATCCTGGGGCCGCTGGCCGAGCTAGGCCCGATCGACGCGCACATCGGCTCGGCGGGACCACAGCCGACGGATGCGCCCGGCTTGATCTCGGCGCAGGACGTTCGCGCGTTTCGCGAGATGGCGGAGCAGTGGTTCAACGTGAAGCGGCCGGATGATCGGCTGCAAGTGCTGGCGCTGGTCGCTCAGCGCATCTTTCCCACGTCGCTGAGCGCCTTCTACCGCTTCGATCAGCTGACTCGCCAGATCGGCTATGAGCTGCTGGCCTACCAGCTGCCGCATGTGGACGAGGTCGCCCGCCGGCAGATCGTGGACAAGCTGGCCGACGGCTATCTGGCCCACGACTATATTATCTCGCGGGCGGATGCGCTGGGGATGGGGCTGAAGGTCACCTTTGCCGCGCCGCAGGAGGAGACGCTGCTGTGGGCGATCTACGGGGCATGCCGCGCGCAGCTCGCCGAGCATCCCGGCCAGAGCGAGCAGGGGATCGCGGGGCTGATCGCCGCCACCGATTTTTGGGCGCGCCAGGTGTTTCGCCCTGTCCCCGGAGCCGATCCCAGGCAGCCGGGCAGCGTGGATGTGCAGTGGGAGATCGACGGACTCAAGGAAAGCACATGACGGCGAGCTACGGATTGATGTTTTGTCGCATCGCCATCGCCGTGATCTTTGGCTGGTCGGCGCTGGGCAAGCTACGCGATCTACGCGGATTTCGCGATGCGATCACGGCGTTTCGGCTGCTGCCGCGTGATTGGAGCGCGCCGCTGGCCTGGGCCTTTGTGGGCGGCGAGGCGGCGGTCGTGCTGCTGATGCTCAGCGGCGTGCCGGCATTGCTGGGAACGGGCTTCGTGCTCGCGGCCGGCCTGCTGGCACTCTTCGCGGTCGCGCTGATCTCGGCGATGCGCCGCGCGCTGGCGGTGAGCTGCAACTGTTTCGGCAGCAGCGAGCAGCAGATCTCCTGGTATGATGTCGTGCGCAATGTGCTGCTGATCGTTTGTAGTCTGCTCGGCGGCTGGCTGCTCACGCTGCCTCGGCGCGGGCTCACCATCGGCGAGACGCTGCTGCTTGGCGTGATGGCGCTGTGCTTTGTGCTGCTCGTCACCCACGTCGAGGATGTGGCGGAGACGCTGCGCCAGCCGTTCGAGCTGCAATAACGGATCGACGCCAGCTACTTAAATCAGGAGCGAGATGGAAACATTGTGGTCGGTGAGCCTGCTGATTCTGTGGATCGTGGTGCTCGTCAATCTGCTGCTGACGCTGCGAATGCTGCGCTGGCTGCGCGGCCAGGAAGCGCTGCGCAAACAGATGGCGGCGGCTGAGCAGCGGCCTGAGCTTAAGCTCGGCGATGTCGCGCCGGATTTTGTGGCCAAAACGCTGGCCGGCGAGTCGGTCGGACTGCACAGCTACGCCAACCAGAGCGTCGCCTTTATCTTCATCTCGCCGCACTGTGGTCACTGCCGCCAGGAGCTGCCGCTGCTGGTCAGGCTTGCGCCGCTGGCGCTTGAGCATGCAGGTGTCATGCTGGTGCTGGTGAGCGACTCCAGCGCCGCCCAGACGGAGAGCTGGCTGGCGACGATCCGTGAAGAAGATCAGCTCGACGTTCCGCTGCCGGTGCTGGTCGCGCCGCGCACGATGTATCAGTTTGTGCTGACCTACAACCCGCGCGGCCTGTCGCCCTACTACTGCCTGCTCGACGCGCAGGGACGCGTTCAGTCGCGTGGTCCGCTGGGCATGGAAGATTGGCCACAGCTACAGCAATCCTGGGGCGGGCCGGTCACTCCACGCGTGACTCCGCGCGTATCCAGCCGCTATCGGTAAATCTGGCTAAAGGGTTCCGGGCGTGATAAATCACGCCCCTACGGAGCAATCTATACACTCACACTACGGCCGGCGACCTTCGAGCACCATCGTTTCAAAGCGGCTCATCTCCTCATTGCCTATAAAGTCGCCATGCGAGTCGATGCCGCGCAGGTTAGGATCGTCGCTCGTGCCTGGGGCCGGGCTGGCGATCTCGACAAACCCGACCTGCTCCATGGTCTGCTGAAGCGTGGCGCGATCATACAAGAATTGATGGCCCCAGTTGCGAAAAGCGTTGTTGAGCACAAACACCGGGCTATAGGTCTGGACATCCGGCAGGAACGTATCGGTGATGAAGCGAATATAGCGCTGCTGAAGCTCGTCAACCGGCGCGGTGTACAGGCCGATCAGCGTCTCAAGACTCGGCGTCGCGATACGAATTCGTCCGCCGGGTCGCAGCACACGAAACGCCTCGCGCAGCGTGACCAGGCCCTCGGTGTAGCTCAGATGCTCGATGTGATGCTCGGAGAAGACGTAGTCGAACGTCGCATCCTCGATCGGAAAGCGCTTCGTGGAGTCCAGAAATACCACGCCCGATCCGGCCGGAACAATATCCGTGTTCAGCCAGCCGTCCAGCGGATTGGTGCCCGTGCCCAGCTGAAGCTTGCGCACGCTATGCGTGGCCTGGTAGGCGTCGAGCGCCTGCGCGGTAGCGCGCGCCCAGGCCAGCTGCTGCTGTAGCCCTATACGACCGATCATGCTGCGCTCAACTCTCTTTGTCGTCTCACGGCTCGATCCGTCTACTCAAACCGGCTGCGCCAGCCGCTGCTCCTGCGCCCGGAGTGAGCGCGCCGCCTCAACGATCGCGGGCCACCACCGCAAGCCCTGACCATAGCCCAGCAGCAGGCGCTGCATCCCTTCGTGGCCGCCCGGCAGCGCGTACAGCTGCTCCACCGGCGCCACGGCGTGCTCGCGGGCCTGCGCGATCACCGAGCGGGCGTGCTCCACCCAAAACGCCGGCGGCGCTTCCCGGTCGTGCAGCCGCTCCTCCAGCGATGCGATCAGCGCGCTCATGTTTTCCATGACATGCAGCCGCATATACTCGGCAAAGTTGCGCTGTGGCAGGCGGCCCAGCTCCTCGATATGCCGCCCGAGCTTGTCCAGCCGATCGACCGCGCTCTGCGCAAATCCAGGATCAAACTGATTGACCAGCGACGGAATCAGATTGCCGAGGCCCAGACTGAACATCGCCTGCGCAGAGAAGCCGCGCGCATCCGTGGGAGCGTGCAGCAGCGTCCACGGCAAGTGCAGCGCATACCTGCGATCGAAACAGCGCGACAGCAGCGCGCCAAACCCGACGTCTTCGGCGCGACCCAGCGGCGTGAACGGCGGCAGCAGCTCGCGATTATCCAGGCCCATGCACATGGCAAACATCGGATCGGCGTACTCGGCCAGCGTGACCTGCGTGACGGCCTGCACCATCTCGCGACTGCCGCGCGCCGCCTCGTACGTCTGCTCGGAGTGTGTCAGACGCTGAAAGGTCGTTCCGCGCTGGAACAGGAAAAAATGCGGATTGTCCCAGCTGCAATCGCCGAGCGTGCCGTTCAAGGTGAGACCAATCCGGCCGCTGCGCTGCTCCAGACGACGCAGAAAGCGCGGATCGGACTCGTCGATGACGAGCGGATCAGCGGCGGATTGCGCCAGACAGCTCTGGATGTCCGCACCGATCCATTGCTCGTGCAGCGCCAGAATATCGTCGTCGGCACGCTCAGCCGCCGCGATGACCGCCTCGCGATTCGGAAACACCCACACGTCCAGCGGATTACGGCGTGAGTGCAGGCGCAGGCCCGGCTGGCGATCGGGAGCGATAGCAGGCCGGCAGATGATGTCGTCGTCGGCGCTGAAGATAATATCGCCGATCGTGTGCAGCAGCAGCGCATTGTGATTCGCGCCGACGGTGGTCACGCCGTACTCGGGGCTGCCCACGCAGACGAATTGCACCACGTCAAGCGGCAGATCGCCCGAGCTTGCCAGACGCTCGGCAAACGCTTGTTTTTCCTCGGGACCGGCGTAGGCGCAGGCAAAGCCGTACTTCCACCGAAGCTGGGCCAGCATCTCGCGATATGCGCGCTGCGTGGCCGGGTCGCGCGAGTCGTCCACCACGACGAGATCATGGGAGCGGTCAAAGTGCCGGCAGTGCTCTAGAAAACTGGTCATGCCGCGCTGCAACGTCGCGACCCGGCCACAGGTTGGAAACCCGATCGACGCGATCCGGCTTGGGCTTGACGGCGCGGACGGTTCGTGCAGCTGCTCCAGGCTGGATCGCCGCGAGACGAGATAGCCCTGCTCCGCCAGCTGTTGCAGGCTGCGGCGCAGCGAGCGCATCGTCGCCAGGCTGGCCTGACGGCCACGGCAGTAGCTCTGAATATGCTCGTCGAGCGTTTTGAACTCGCGACATTGCGCCAGCAGATCGACAATATCGGTGCGGAGCGTTTGCGCCTGCTGCGTCGCGGGGTTGTAGGCCAGAACGGTATTCTCGCCCGCAGCAAATAGCGCCAGATCGGCCATGCGATACACGTCGTCAGTCGGCGGGAGCGGCACGGGAGGCTGCATGTAGACCCCAAAGCCTAAAGAAACCAGTACGGCGTCTGGCCGAGTATAGCAGCCACTTTCGGTCGGTGCAACCTGTGTACACTCAACAGCGGAGTATGGGTGGAGCCTGACCGAATAGCCAGGCTCCGCTCCTGATCATCGTTGATCCACAAACATCGGCAAGCCGTTGCGCGAGCCGAGCGTGCCGTCCATCCACCAGTTGGGCGTGTGACCCGGCACCTTGCGCAGCACAAAGTGGCGGGCCAGCATCGCCACCAGCACATGCGACTCGAACAATGAAAAGTTATTGCCGATGCACACGCGCTGTCCCGCTGCGAACGGGTGATAGGCGAATGGATGCCGCGCCGCTTCCTGCTCCGGCTGCCAGCGGTCCGGGTCGAAGCGCAGCGGATCGGGCCAGAACTCAGGATAGCGATGGGTGAGGTAGGGCATCACGATCATGCGCGCGCCGGCCGGCACAGGAACGCCGTCGATGGTGTCGGAGGCTGCGGCGTCACGCGCGTACATCGGGGCGGCGGGGTACAGGCGCAGCGTTTCCTTGATCACCTGGAGCGTGTAGGGCAGTTGTTTGAGCGTGGCCAGCGTCGGCGCTGCATCGCCCAGCACCGCGTCGATCTCGGCGTGCATGCGCGCGGCGACCTGTGGCTGGTCGGCCAGGGCATGCCAGAGAAACGCGAGGGTCCGCGCCGTGGTCTCGTGGCCGGCAAAAAAGATCGTGATCGACTCATCGCGCAGCAGCTCGTCGGACATGGGCTCGCCGGTTTCTTCGTCGCGCGCGTTCATCAGGCGAGTCAGCAGATCGTCGGGCCACTCTGCGGGCGGCTGCGCGCGGCGCTGCTCGATCACGCCCTGGATGTATTCGCGAACCCTGGTGCGCGCATCGAGGTAAGCACGATTGCGCGGCGTCGGCATCCACAATGGCGCGTGAAACGGATTCATCTGCCGGCTCGACGCAAATCCGATCATCGTCTCAACCGCGCCCTTGACCCAGTCGATCGTTTCGGGCGCCTCCAGGCTGAACATGCTTTTGAGGATGATCGAGGCGGTCAGCACCGACATTTCGGTGAGCATATCCAGCGGCTCGCCACGTCGCGCGGCGGCATTCCAGCGCTCGCGGAACCACGCGCCGTCTTCCACAATCACCGGCAGATAGGTTTCGATCGCCCGTGGCGTGAAAAACGGAGCCATCAGCCTGCGCTGCCGCCGCCACAGCGCGCCGTTGCTGGCGACAAGCCCGTTGCCCAGCAGCAGATTGCGCACGCCGTCGTAGCTGGTGAGCTTGGTATAGGTGTCGCGCTCCTCAACGGTGACCCGGCGCACGTGGTCGGGATGCACAACCAGAATGATCACCTGCGAGCCGATCTGGATGCGCGCCAGGTCGCCGTAGCGGTGCCAGGTCGACTCAAAGAACTTGAGTGTCCCCTGGCGCTGTACCTCAAGCGCAATATCCACCGCAAAGCGGCTACGGCGCGCGGGGATTGAACGTGGAGATGCCGTCATAAACTAATGCTCCTCTCGGAAACCGTTTCTAGGATGCCTGTGACGACCGAGCCGTCACGCATGGAAAAAAGATGCGGCTGACATAGCCGGCCAGCTCTGCGGACGAGACCTGTCCGCTGGTCAGCAGCTGCTCGTAGCCGCTCGGCGATATAAGCGTGACAAACGTGGCGGCCATGATCGGCGTTGGCACGGTGCTGTCCAGCTCACCGGAGCGCTTGCCCTCCTCCATCAGCGCCGTGATGCGCTCCATCGCTCGCGCGATGTGTGCTTGAAGGTTCTCGCGCTTGTCGATCACGCTCCTGGTCAAGCCGAGACGGGTATGCAGCTCAAGCAGCACCTGGTTGCGCTGCTCCTGCATCCGCGTATACACATTGAGCAAGATCTGCTCAAGCCGCGCCCGAACCGTGAGCGGCTCGCCGCTGACCCGGTCCACGAACGACAGAAAGTCGACGATCTGCTGCTCGACCAGCGCGACCAGCAGGTCTTCTTTGCTCGCAAAATGCAGGTACACCGTGCCCTTGGCGATCCCGGCCCGCGCCGCAATCTCGTCGATCGACGCGTCGTAGTAGCCGCGTTCGGTAAAGACTTCCTGAGCGGCGCCCAGAATCAGCGCGGCGCGCTCTTCACGCTGTCGCTCCTTGAGCGTTGACATCGTCGAGCTTGAGTTCACTGCGGGTACATTTCGCGTCATAGCAAGCCTCAGGTACAATCTTTGTCCAAATATTCATTCTAGCGAATAATTCGTCATTTTAGTGACTTGTTAGTCATAAAATAGTACTACATATTCAGCCCACGCACAAGGCTGCCGCGAACGTAGTGAAGCCTGGTCTGAGGAGCAGCGCCGGCTACCTGTCCAAACGAACGGTGCACCAGGAGCGATCGCCCGCTATGCTGTGACCGGAAGCAGGATACCTGCCAGCCTGTATAGTTTTCATAAGGAGTGTTCTTTGAGCATTGTTATCGATCATATCGTTCTGCCGGCGCACGACCATGAGGTGTCGGCGCGCTTCTTCGCCCAGATCATGGGCCGCACGTACAATGGACCGGATCGCCATTTCGCGCCGGTACACATCAGCGATACGTTCACTGTGTTTTTCTTACAGGTGGAGCGCTTCGAGCCGTATCATCTGGGGTTTCACGTGAGCGACGCGGATGTCGATCAGATCGTCGGGCAGCTCACAGCGGCCAACATTCCCTACGGCAACGATCCGCGCGACCACACCAACATGCGCACGGATCATCCGTTTGGCGGACGCGGGCTGTTCTTCCTCGATCCGAATGGTCATCTGCTGGAGGTGATGACTATCGTACGTCCACACTAGCGAGGCGCAATCCGCCGCATGCTCAGCAGAGGAGCGCTGTAACTAGAAGCAACAGGAGGACGTCCAGGTATAAGCTACTCGCGTTCTTTGGGTAGCTACACGATCAAAGGATCAGGACACGCAGACCGGGCGCCCGGTATAGTACCCCGATTGTCCCTACAATGCTTAAAACCTGTTTTGGCTAGCCTGAACGCCTCACGCCAGCTCGACGATCAACACCTCGAACGGAGCCAGCGCCAGCCAGTCGAGCGCCAGCGGCTGATCGTCGCGTGGGTGGCTGGAGAAGAGCAGGCGCGGATGCTTGTCGATCTGGTCGAAGATCACGGTCTGCGCGGCGTCGGTGAAGTTGAGCACCACCAGACAGCGCTGGCTACTGGCCGCGTCGTAGCGCAGAAACGCCAGGTAGTCGTCGCTGTGGGCGTGGAGCGCATGGTAATCGCCGGCGATCAGCGCGGGCGTAGCGCGGCGCAGGCGCAGCATCTGCCGATAAAAGCTCAGCAGCGAGCCGGGATCGTCCAGCTGCGCGGCGACGTTAACACCAGCGGTGTAGTTGGCGTTGACCGGCAGCCAGGGCGAAACATCCGGCGGGCTAAAACCGCCGTTGGGCGCCGCACTCCACTGCATCGGGCTGCGGCAGCGGTCGCGGGTGCTCTCGATCGCGGCGCTGAGCGCCTCCTCATGCGTTTTGCCCAGCTGCTTGATCATCGTGTGATACTGGAAGATCGACATGGTGTCGCGCATCTCGCTCAGATCCGACAGCACCAGATCGCTCATGCCGATCTCCTCGCCATTGTACAAAAACGGCGTGCCTTTGAGCGTCAGCATCAGCGCCACATGCAGCCGCGCCAGCGCCGCGTCGTTGGCTCCATCGCCGTAGCGGCTCCACACGCGCCGGGTGTCGTGGTTGCCCAGCGTGTTACACGGCCACGCGCCGGGCGGCAGCTCCGACAGGCGAAGCGCCTGGTTGGCACGAATATGCATCGGCGTCAGGCGCTCGACGCGCATCAGCGGGAAGTTAAACACCAGATGCAGCTCGTCGTCGCCGGAGCCGTGGAAGGCCACATCCTCGTCCTCGCCCACCAGCACCCGATCGCCGGGATACTCATCGACCAGCGCGCGCAGCTCCTGCATCAGATCGTGGAGGCCGGGCTGGCGCACCTGGAAGCGCATCAGCTGACCGTAGTCGTCAAGATCCAGCATATTGGGCGTAAAAAACTCGCTCGGCGGCAGCTTGAACGTGTGATCGGGTAGATCGGGATGCTCAAAGATCGTGCCGATCGCGTCGAGCCGGAAGCCGTCCACGCCGAGGTCGAGCCAGAAGCGCACAGCTTCCCACATCGCGCGCTTGACCTCGGGATTGCGCCAGTTGAGATCCGGCTGCTCCTTGAGAAACGCGTGATAGTAGTACTGCCCGGTCTGCGGATCGAGCTCCCAGGCCGAGCCGCCAAAGATCGAGACCCAGTTATTGGGCGGGCCGCCGTCAGGAGCCGGATCGCGCCAGACGAACCAGTCGCGCTTTGGATTATCGCGGCCGGAGCGCGACTCGATAAACCAGGGATGCTGATCCGACGTGTGGTTGAGCACCAGGTCGAGCACGACGCGGATGTCGCGCGCGTGGGCCTCGTGCAGAAAGCTGGTAAAATCGTCGAGCGAGCCATACTCGGGGCCGACGCCGGTGTAGTCGGAGATGTCGTAGCCACAGTCCAAAAACGGCGAGGGATAGTGCGGCGACAGCCAGAGCGCATCGATGCCGAGATCTTTAAGGTAGTCCAGCTTCTCGGTCATGCCGCGCAGATCGCCGATACCATCGCCGTTAGCGTCGGCAAAGCTGCGCGGATAGATCTGATAAAAAACGCTTGCTTGCCACCACGTCTGCTGCATACTCATCCTCCGCTGCTAATGACTGCTCCTATTGTACATTGCAACGCAGAAGCGCCAAATTATTCTGCATGTTAAACAGCTACGCCAGCGCCGGAACACGGTTTCCGACACTGGCGTAAAAGCCTTCTCCTCTTCTGCGGCTAGCGGCCAGTCAGGCCGGTAAGCGTAATGCCCTCGATAATTTTGCGCTGGCCGATCAGATACACCACCAGCACCGGAATCACCGCGATCGCCGAGCCGGCCATGAGCAGCGTCCAGTCGACGGTGTACTGGCCTTTGAACTGATCAAGCATCAGCGGCACCGTGAACAGATTGGGATCGCTGAGGAAGATCAGCGGGATGAAATAGTTGTTCCACGAGCCCAGGAACAGGAAAATACCCAGCGCCGACATCGCCGGCACCAGCAGCGGCAGAATGATCGACCAGTAGATGCGCCAGCGATTCGCGCCGTCGACGATCGCCGCCTCTTCCAGTTCCTTGGGAATGCCGCGAATGAACTGGCGCAGCAGAAAGACCGCGAAGGCGTTGAAGAGCGCGCCCGGCACAATAATCGATAAATGTGTATTGACCCAGCCCAGCTGCTGCATAATCAGGTAGAGCGGAATGATCGTGACCTGGCCGGGGACCATCATTGTCGCCAGGAACAGCATAAACACGATCTCGTGGCCGGGAAAGCGGATCTTGGCGAAGGCGTAGGCCGCCATCGACGCCGTGATCAGCGTTGCTCCCACCACGATAAAACTGATATAGAAGCTGTTGAAGTAGGCGCGGCCAAACGGCAGCGCCTGAAGCGATGCCGGATAGTTCGACCACACCACCGGGTCGGGAATCCACTTCGGCGGGATGATGAAAGCCTGCGACAGATCCTTGAGCGAAGTCAGGATCATCCACAGGAACGGAAAGACCATCATGATCGCGCCGATGGACAGCAGAATATGCAGCAAGATGGTTTGGGCGCGGTTGGTGCCCGGCTTTTCCCCGGTTCCGCGTCGGGCCCGAGTCGGGAGGGATACACTCGCCATACAAACCTCCTAATCCTCGTAGTGGACCCAGCGCTTCTGGGCGTAGAGCTGGAAGATCGTGATCACCATGATGATCAGGAACAGGAGCACCGCCGCCGCCGAGCTTTTGCCGAAGGTGAAGTCTTTGAACGCCAGCGTGTAGATGTGGAAAACCATCGTGTAGCTGGCCTTGCCCGGACCGCCGCCGGTCATGACGTTGGCCTGGTCGAAGACCTGGAACGAGCTGATGAACGACGTGACCGTCAGGAAGAAGATCGTCGGCGACAGCAGCGGCAGCGTCACGTTGCGGAAAATATGCCACTTGTTCGCGCCGTCGATCTGCGCCGCCTCCACCAGCGAGGTCGGCACGTTCTGCAAGCCGGCCAGAAAGATCACCATGTTATAGCCCAGGCCCCACCAGATGCCGATCACCGCCAGCGCGGGCACCACAAACCGCGAGTCCGTCAGCCAGCTCGGCAGATCGATTCCGAACCACGATTGCGCGTAGGTGTTGATGATCCCGAAATCGTCGTTCAGCAGATACAGCCAGACCACCGACACGGCCACGGAGCCGGTGACGACCGGCATGAAGTACAGCAGCCGGTAGAAGGTCTTGCCGCGAATATTGTTCAGCCCCATCGCTACCAGCAGGGATAAAAAGAGGCCGCCGGGCACAGCGATCAGCGTGTACAGCAGCGTGTTCCACAATGCGATACGGAGATCCGGCAAGCGTAGCTGCTCGGCAAAGTTCTGCAAGCCGACAAACGAGCGGTCGCCAAAGCCATCCCAGCTGGTCATGCTCAAATAAAAGGCCGCCACCAGCGGGAGCAGCGAAAAGACGATCAGACCCAGGAGCTGCGGCCCGACGAACACAAGCGCCCACAACAGGTCGGACGTTTTCCGGTTCATCCGGTTACGCCCGGTCGTCGCGGTCCCGACCCTCGGGGTAGAAGTGGTTGCCATGCTAGTACACCTTTCGCTTGAGGAGCGTAGCTGGTGTGCGGTCCGGTTCCCGCGCTACGCTCTCACATGGAAGCTTCCATCGCTGGATCGAGAGTCTACCCCGCGCCCTGCTTCTGCTTCACCAGCTCGGCGATCTTTTGCAGCATGGCCCCTGCTTCGCCGCCATTAATATAGACCTCGCTCAGATACTTTTCGATGTCGCTGCTCAGGCCGGCGTAGTTGGCCATGCCCGGCCAGACCGCGTAGCCGATCTCGCGGGCATCGATAAAAGCCTGCCAGTTGGCCGGCAGATTGCCCTCGGAGACGACTTGATCCGCGCCCGAGACCGACGGAACCGCGTTGCCGCCGCCCTGGAGCCGGAACGTTTGGCCCTGCGAAGAAACGAAATCGGTCAGCATGGCAAAGGCTGCCTCCTGGTTGGCCGCCTTGACGTTCTGCACCATGTAGGCCGTGGCAATCGTGGCCGGCTCGATCTTGTTGCCCGTGTTGGTCGGCCAGGTCGCGATGTCGTACTGCAAATTTGCCGCTTTCTTAAACTGCGGCAGCAGCCAGCGCCCGGCTACGACGAAGGCCGCCTGCTGCGACAGGAACATCGCATCGAGGCCCTGGCCTTTCGGCAGCGTCCCTGAAAAGGTGAACGTCTTGGCTTTGAGGTTGTCCAGGACGTACTGGAACGCTTCTTTGGCTTTGGGGTCGTCGACGGCGACAAAGGTATTGCCGTCAAAAACTTTGCCGCCGTTGGTGGTAACCCAGCCCCAGGCCGGCCCAAACCAGGCCTCGAAGACCACGCCGCGCTTACCTGTCGCGACGACCTTCTGCGTCATGTCCGACAGCGCCTCCCAGTTCCACTGGCCCTGCTTCTGGAGATCGGCGGGCATAGTGGTAACGCCGGCCTCCTGGAGGAGCTGCTTGTTGTACCAAAACACCAGGGGGTTGCAGTCGACGGGCATGCCCCAGATCTTGCCATCTTCGGTGCGCGCCGGGCCCCACAAACCTTCGGTAACCTCCTCGGGCTTGGACATGCTGTTCGGCCCCTTCAACAGCTCGGTCAGCTCGGTGATCTGCTTGGACTGGATCAGCTTGGACATGGTGGCGTCACCCGAGTAGAAGAGGTCGGGCGCGGCGCCACCGCTCAGCTGCGTCAACAGCTTGGCCTCGTAGTCCTGGGGCTGCGGGATCAGTGTGGCATTGGCGCCGGTACGCTTGTTGAAGTCGGCGGTGTATTCCTGGAAGCGCTGGATCTCGCCGGCGTTGCCCCAGGTCGACCATTTGATCTGAGCTCCCTTGAGCGCGGCGCTGCCCTGACCACCGGCAGCACCTGCGGCTTCCTGAGTCGCGGCGGTATTGGGCGCTCCACTGGCTGACGCGCCTGTCCCGCCAGTCTGGTCGCTCTGACCGCACGCGGCGAGCGCAATGCTGCCGAACGCCGCAGCCGTGGCGGTGAGAAACTTGCGCCGATTAATCCCTTTCGGTTCGTTGTCGTGATTCATCGAACATCCTCCCATCGCGGTACTAACGGTGTATCGAGCCCACATCGCTCACGGCGAAGGATTTCGGTGTGCTGAGCGCGCGTCGCTCAGGTCCAGGCGTCTAGTAGCTGCCCGGCGGCCTGACGAGATGATCGAAGTCTACGTTTGCGGTCTCGGGCGGCAGCCAATCCGGTCGCCGGTGCCACAGCTTCTCGTTGAATGCTTCCGCGCTGAGGTTGAGCTTCACCGTCTTGCCCGACACATCGGCGACGGCGCCGTAGGGAACGTAGCGCGTCCCGCCTCGGTGCGGCAGATGGATCTCAAGACGCGAGCATTCTTCCTCGTCACACGGCTGGCCGCCGGAGGGATCGATACCCATCCACACGTGCGCCACCGTGCCCAGCGACACTCCTTCCTCAGATCGTACGTCCATGCCTTTGTGGATGCTGGTCATCACGTTATCGATCGCCATAGCCTTGCTCCTTTCTGGCTACGTGCCGAGCACTCCTATGACTCCTGCACCACCTGCCGATCGTCTGCGACCCTCAACTTTTATGGTTTATCGCTGGTCACCATCACGCCCAGCGCCGACAGCAGCCGCTCGTAGGTACCGCCCTTGATCACAAAGGCATCGGCGCCGGCTGCCAGCGCGTTCGTCTGCTCCAGGGTGTACATCGTCAGCACAATCACGATGATCTCCGGCCATCGCTGCTTGATCAGCCGAGTCGCCTGCACGCCGTCCAGCACCGGCATATGCAGATCCATCAGCACCACGTCCGGCCGACACTCCACAACCTGATCGAGCGCATCCTGGCCATTGGCTGCCTCGCCAACCACCATGATCTCCGGCCAGGTTGCTAACAGGTCGCGCAATCCAGACCGGGCGCGCGCGCTGTCGTCGGCTATCAGCACCCGAATCGGTTGCGCCATCATCGCTCCCTTGCTCTTGCAGGCATGAAGACGTTGATAGCTTCAAGTATGGGCGCCGGGCCTGTGGCTGTCATTGCATAAAAGGTAAATGGCGGGTATATAAAAAAGAATATAGCCATGCGGGTCTGGCTATACGTTCGTCGCGGTGGGGCTATAACAGATGATATAAAGCAGCTATCGCAAATAGCAGAGGGCGCTTCTAGCCGGAACCATCGCCGTCGCCGAGGGAGGCCAGACCTTCGCGCAGCGCATACAGCGCCGCCTGGGTGCGACTGGCCAGATGCAGCTTGCTGAGGATGTTGCTGACATGCACGCGCACGGTGCCCTCGCCGATCCTGAGCGCCGCCGCGATCTCGTGGTTGCTCTCGCCATGCGCCACCAGCCGCAGCACCTCGACCTCGCGCTCGGTCAGCGGCTCGGCTGTCGGCGGATGGTGGGGTGGGTGGGCCAGCTCTTGCAGCACACGGCGCGCGATCGTCGGATGGAGCGAGGACTCGCCGCGATGAACACGCTGGATCGCGCGCACCAGGTCGGCCGGGCCGAAATCTTTGAGCGTGTAGCCCAGCGCGCCGGCACGGATCGCCGGAAAGACCTTATCGTCGGCCTCGAAGCTTGTCAGTACCAGAATGCGCGCGCGCGGCTGGCTGCTCAAAATCCGCTCGATCGCCGCGATGCCGTCCAGCTCAGGCATGACCAGATCCATCAAGATCACATCCGGCTGGAGCCGCAGCGCCTCCGCCACGGCCTCGCGACCGTTGCGTGCCTCACCCACGACCTCGATCTCGGGCTCAAGCGCCAGCAGCGCACGAATCCCTGTGCGCACCACCAGATGATCGTCGGCAATCAGAACACGGATTGGAGCTGTCATAGCGCTATCTCCACACGCAGCTGCGTTCCCGCACCCGATGCGCTGCGCAGCGATAATTGCCCGCCGCACTGCGCGACCCGCTCGGCGATTCCGCGCAGTCCCAGCCCGCCGTTGTTGCCGGCCGTCACTGGATCGAAGCCATCGCCGTCATCGCTAATTTCAAGCATCACGCCGCGCTCGGTTTGTCCCAGCTGCACGACGATATGCTGAGCATGAGCGTGTTTCAGCGCATTATTCAGTGCCTCCTGGGCGATGCGGTAGAAGGTCTGCTCGACCTGCGACGGAAGCTCGTCGACGCCGTCCGCCAGCAGCCGGGTTTGTAGGCCGGCGCGCCCTTCGACGGCGTTCAGCCGGGCTTGCAGCGCCGCGACCAGCCCGACCTGCTCCAGCATCGGTGGGCGCAGCTCGAAGATCAGCAGACGCATCTCGTCGAGCGCCTCCTGAGCAGTCTCCTGAAGCGCGTGCAGCGAATCGCCCGCGCCGCCGACTTCGCCTGCTGCCAGCAGCCGCGAGGCCGCCTGAGCATGCAGCGTGATGCCGTACAGCGCCTGCGTCACCGAGTCGTGAAGATCACGCGCCAGCCGCTCGCGCTCTTCCATCACAGCCTTGTCGTGAGCCGCGCCGATCATCCGCGCATTTTCAAGCTCTAGATCGCGAGCCTGCTGCTCCAGTGTTTGCTGCGCGGCTACCCGCTCGATCGCCAGGGCCAGCACGTTGGCGACGGCTTGCAGGAAGTAGCGCTCCCGGTCGCTAAACGTCTGCGGCCTGGTCAGATCGACGCTGAGAAAGCCAAACGGCTGCCGCTGGCCGTGGATCACGGCGTAGAGGCTACTTGCTACGTTGTGCTGACCCAGAATCGGTGGCGGCTCGGACGATGGCGTGTGGTGCCAGTCCACGCTGGTCGCCGGACTTGTCGCTTGCACAACCAGCGCGATCAGCGACGTCGTCGCCACGTCAATAGTCGCCACGCCGGCCAGGCCAGGCTGCCAGCCGACGCCGGTGTGCAGCAGCAGCGTGCTGCAATCAGGCGACAGCTCCCAGATTGCGCTATGCTCGGCGGACAGCGCGTGCGTGGCAACCAGCGCGGCCTGATCCATAAGCAAAGGGAGATCAGCTCCCGCCAGTACCAGATGAGTCAGCCGAGCGAGCGCCGCCTCATGCCTCGCATCCATGTCCATCTCCTTGCCGAGGGACGAACGTATCCAGGCGCTGTCATGCTTCGTTCTGCATAGCTCAGCACAACCTTCGAGAAATGATCGCGCCGCCTACAAATATTATGTCAATACAAAAGCAAGCAGATCGTTACAGCATATTGAGCAATTACCTGGCCCCGCCTGAGCACCGTAGTATTTGAGTAATTTGTGGCAATATACCATACTAAAGCGCTTTAGTAAAGGGCTTTAGTATAAGTTTGTGCTATAACATAGATCAAGCATTTCAAACAAGGCCGACACACCATATGCCCAGAGTAACCATTAGCGATATTGCACGCGCGGCCGGCGTTTCTCAAACCGCCGTCTCGTTCGCCTTCAACAGTCCGTCGCGGCTCAGCCCGGCGACAGTCAGCCGCATTCTGGCCGTCGCGAACGAGCTTGGCTACGCGCCGAATCCGCTGTCGCGCGGGCTGGTGGCCGGACGAACCGGGATGCTGGGCGTAGTCGTGCCGCAGAGTCTGGATACGATCTATGCCAATCCATTTTTTGCAACCTTATTCCGGGGTATCGGGAGCATCTGTGATGAGCATAACCTGGGGCTGCTCACGCTGAGTCCGCACAACCACTCGCTTGAACAGTCGATCGCGCGCGCGCCGGTGGATGGCTTTATTATCGTGGGGCTCAACGAGCAGCATCATGAGGTCATGCCGCTGCGGAAGCGCAGCATTCCGTTTGTGATCGTCGACGGCGATGCAGAAACCGCGCCGTCCGTGAACAGCGAAGACGAGATCAGCGCCTACGCCTCTGCCGCGCATCTGCTCAAGCAAGGTCATCGTGAGGTGATGATCCTGGCGTTTGAAACACCGGAGCGCCATCTCGACAACATTTTCTACGGCGTCGGCGCGCGCCGAACATGGGGTTACCAGCGGGCGTTCGCGGAGTATGATCTCGCGTGGCCGGGAGGCGCATTCCTGCCGACGATCGGATCGATCGAAGGCGGCGCGCGGCGCTTCGCGGCAGCCTGGGACGACGGCCACCGCCCGACGGCTGTGCTGGCCGCCAGCGATGTGATCGCGCTGGGCGTGCTGCAAGCGGCCCGGCAGCGTGGCCTGCACATTCCCGGCGACCTTGAGGTGATCGGCTACGACGATATTCCGCTGGCGGCGCTGGCCTGTCCGGCGCTTTCAACGGTCCACCAGCCGATCGTAGAGAAAGGCCGACGCGCCGCCGAGCTACTGGTTGCAGCTTTGAACGGCGATCGAGGCGCGGAGCAGCTTATGCTAGAAAGCCAGCTGATTCTACGCGAAACGACCCGCTAGCCGCGTGGCACAGCGGGTCGTTGACGGGCGCTCAAAGCATCCGCGCCGGAATCGGAAGTGTGCAGCCGGCGAGCGCCATCACACGGAGTAGCTCAGCCCGTGTCCGAACGGAAAGAGCGGCTGCTCGGAGTCGAAGGGAACATCCGAGTGCTGCTTGCGAACAGCCTCCATCGAGGAGGGCAGCTCAAACGGCAGCTTGCCGGTGGGAGCGAAGCGGCCAAAGACCACGTCGAGCACGGCCTCGTCGCTGGCGCCGAACTCACCCAGCAGCGCGGCGGCACCCTCGGCGATCTCGGGGATCACGGCCGGACGATCCAGATGGATCGCGACGATGGTCGGCTTTCGCGCCAGCATGTCCAGAATGCGCTCTTTCTCAGGGCTCTTGAAGTCCAGATCACCGGCGTGGAACAGCCGCTCCAAAAAGTTGCCGCTGCGCTGCTCGTAGGGCGTGTTCAGCCGCAGCAGGATCAGATCCGCATCCTCGGCGCGTGTCACGACCTCGGCATACTGCGCGGCGGTCTCAGGCGCGATGCCCTCGACGTAGATTCTGGGCCGACCCGGCACCGGCAGCAGCGTAGTGCCGTGCACAGCGCCGTTCCTGAGCAGCACGATCGCCCGGCGCTGTGCCAGATCGCCGGCCTCGCGAAACGCCGCGCTGCCGACGACACGCTCCGCGTGATTCTCGTCGATGTAGGGATTGTCGAACAGCCCCAGCCTGAACTTGTCGCGCAGCAGGCGGCGCACAGACTCGTCGAGCCGCGACTCGTCGATCTCCCCGCTGCGCACCAGCGCCACCACCAGCTCGGGGCACGCCTCGCCGCCGAACTGATCCACGCCCGCGTCGAGCGCTTTCTTGAGACGCTGCTCAGGCGTGAGATCTTCGACGCCCCAGGCGCGCGCCACCAGTACCTGCTCGCCGATCCGGCCATCGTTGAGCAGTCCCCAGTCGGTGCAGACCACGCCGTCGAAGCCGTATTTGCCGCGCAGCAGCTCGGTGATTACTTGCCGGTTGAAGCCAAAGCCGACCGCTTCCAGCTCGGTGTCGATCGGCATGCCGTAGTAGGGCATGATCTGCGCGGTGCCGGCGGCGAAGGCTGCCTCGAACGGAATCAGATGATAGTCGAAGTTATCGCCGGGATAGACCTGCTCGCGGCCATAGGGGAAGTGCGGATCTTCGCCGTCCTTTTGTGGGCCGCCGCCTGGAAAGTGCTTGGTCATACAGGCCACGCTTGACGGCCCGAGCGCCTCGCCCTGAAAGCCGCGAATATAGGCCGCCGTGAGCTGCGCCGAAAGCTGAGCATCCTCGCCAAATGTGCCGTTGATCCGTGCCCAGCGCGGCTCGGTCGCGAGATCGGCCATGGGATGCAGCGCCACGCGAATGCCGAGCGCTACGTACTCCTGGCGCGCGATGTCGCCAAACTGCTCGACCAGCTGCGGATCGCCCGTCGCCGCCAGCCCGATCGGCTCGGGCCACTGCGAGCAGAAGGCGGCGTACAGGTTAGCGGCCTCGTTGTTCGAGAACGAGTGACGCGGATCGGAGGAGATGGTGATAGGAACGCCCAGCCGTGTGCTCTCGGCCAGCGCCTGGAGCCGGTTGTACCACTGCGCCGCGAGACGCGGCGCAGGCAGCGTGTGGACGTTGAAGTGATTCATCAGCTTGCCGGTCACCGCCTCAGCGATCGGCTGGCGGAACGGACCCTCGGCCGGTGGGTCGAGCGTGCCGTTCGGGTTGACGCCCGCGATGGTGTGGAACATCAGCCCGGCCTTTTCTTCCAGCGTCATCTGGCTGAGCAGATCGTCGACGCGCTCC
Organism: Herpetosiphonaceae bacterium; assembly: GCA_036401895.1. Classification (GTDB taxonomy): domain Bacteria; phylum Chloroflexota; class Chloroflexia; order Chloroflexales; family Kallotenuaceae; genus LB3-1. The sequence continues at coordinate 28,027 of DASWTW010000175.1, forward strand.
TCCAGCTGCCGGCGCGGATCTTCGTAGGGATCGAGGCGTCCATTCTTGTTGAGATCGCGAAAGGTCAGATCGCCTTCGGTCAGACGTGGCGCTTGTGTCATCGAATGATCCTTTCTGTGAGCCGAGCAGGCTCATCGGGTGCGTTTATGGTAAAGCCTGCCATTCCAGAGACGGGCTATCCTCAAGCACATACTCGACGATCTGCTCTAGAGTCATGGATCGGCCCGCAATTCCCGCGCCGCGCGGCTCCTGGTCCTCGTCGGCGAGTGCCGGCAGCGGATCGGGGTCTGGATGCGCCACGCCGTGGATAGATCGGCGCAGCTCAGCTATGGACGCCCGCAAATGCACATGGCGCAGATCCTGGCCCTGGGCTGCGGCGATCTGAGCCAGCCCTTCCAAAGCCACAAGGATTCCTTCGCCGTCGCCGAGCTCGTAGCGCAGACGTACGCTCTCCGCAAACGAGCTATACGCCTGGGTATAATCCGCCTGGTGCAATGCGATCTGGCCGAGCGTGGTCAGGACGTAGGCCATGCCGCGCCGTTCGCCCAGCTCGCGACAAAGCACGTAGCTCTCCTCACACAACGTCTGCGCCTGCGCATAGCTGCCCTGTTGTAGCAGCAGATCGCCCAGATCCTGCAAGATGCCCGCCACACGGCCGGTGTCGCCTAGCGCACGATAGATCGCCAGCGCCTCCTCGAAGAGCTGCCGGGCCTGGGCAAAGGCCTGCATTTTGCGCAGAATCATGCCCAGCATATGATCGCTCAGCGCAACGCCCCAGCGATCGTTAAGCTCGCGAAAAAGCGCGAGGCCGGCTTCCAGCAGCGCGACTGCCCGCGGGTGATCGTCGCTTTTCTGGGCCAGATGTGCCAGATTGCCCAGCACCGAGGCGCTGCCCCATTTGTCGCCCAGCGCCTGGTAGATCGCCAGCGCCTCTTCGAAATACTCCCGGCTGATCTCGCTGTCGCCTTGTTCCACGCTGAGCACGCCCACCGCGTTCACCAGCTTGGCCCGCAGCTCAGGCGGCAGCGTGTCGCGTCTCACTAGGATCTGCTCCAGCCAGTCGCGGCCTTCCTGCCGATGACCATGTCGCTGCCAGAAGCGCCACAGCGAGCCGGCGAGACGCGCGGCTGGCTCGATCGCGCCACTGTCGAGAGCATAGCGCAGAGCGGCGCGCAGGTTGCCGTGCTCACGCTCCAGCCGATCCAGCCATTGCGCCTGGTCCGGGCCGCGTAGCTCGGGCTCTGCCGTCGTCGCCAGCGTCCGGTAGAACGCTCCATGCCTGCGGCGTACGGCCTCGGTCTCAGCGCTGCTTGTAAGCTGCTCGGAGGCGTACTCGCGCAAGATCTCAAGCATCCCGAAGCGCAGATCCTCGTCCGGCCCTTGCTCTCGCCAGATCAGGCTGTGATCCAGCAACTCATCCAGCTGATCCATGATGCTTTGTGAGCGACTGGTCGGCGCCTCAGCAGCGTCACCGCGCTGCTCCGGCTCATCCCCAGCACCCACCGCCTCGATCGCTTCCAGCGAGCAGCCATCGACAAAGACGGCCAGCCGCGCAAAGAGCCGTCGCGCGCCGGGCGTCAGCAGCTCATAGCTCCACTGAATCGTCGCGTACAGGCTGCGCTGCCGGGCCGGCAGACGCCACGTCGCACCGGTGAGCAGCGCCAGCCCGCTGCGCAAGCGCGGCAGCATAGCGACCGGCGAGAGCAGTCTGGTGCGGGCAGCGGCCAGATCGATCGCCAGGGGCACGCCGTCGAGCTGCACACAGATCGCCGCCACCGCCGCCGCATTGGCCTGCGTGAGCGCGAAGTCCGGCGCGATCGCCTGGGCACGCGCAACAAACAGCGCAATCGACGGCAGTGTGGCCAGCACGTGCAGCGGCGGCAGCGCCCGCAGATTGGGCAGTCCCAGCGGCGCGACCGGAAAGGTATATTCCTGGCTGAGCCGCAGCCGTACGCGGCTGGTAACGAGCATATTCAGACGCGGCGCGGCGGCGAGCAGCTCGGTCAGCACGGGAGCCGCTGCCGACACATGCTCGAAATTATCGATCAGCAGCAGCAGATGTTTATCGCGCAGATACTGCTTCAACGCCGCCAGCCATGGCTGCTGCGCCTGCTCACGTACGCCGAGCGCCCGCGCCAGCGTGGAAACGACCAGCGCGGGATCGTCGATCGACGCCAGCGGCACGAAGCAGACGCCGGCGGCGTAGTACGGCAGCGCCCGCTGAGCGATGTGCAGCGCCAGCAGCGTTTTGCCGATGCCGGGCGGGCCGGTGAACGTCAGCAGCCGCACATCATCCTGATGCAGAATCTTCCAGGCGGCTTCCTGCTCCTGGGCACGCCCGATCAGCGGCGTGAGCGAAGCCGGCAGGTTGGAGATCTGCGACGCAGCCGGCGCCGGCGTGGGGGTGAGATTCTGGGTGAGGGGAGCCTGAGAGATGGCCGCCGGAGTGCGCGCCTGCTGAATGAAGCTGCGCTGTTGGTCGGGCGGAATGTTCAAAAACAGCGCCAGCCTTTCCGCGATCTGCCGCGACGGACGCCGCTGATCGGCCTCGATTTTCACAATCGTCCAGACCGAGCAGCCGACCTGCTGTGCCAGCTCCGCTTGAGTCAGATCCAGGGCTTTGCGCTGGAGTTTGAGCCGCCGGCCAAACGTGCTGCTGTGATCCATCCGAATCTTACCTCGACTACAGGCTGATCAGAAGGAGGCCGGACATGCTGCGTCCTGAAGCTCCGCTATGCTGCATAGCCTGGAGATCTTGAAGACATTCCACGTTTTGTCAAAGCCAGGTCTTGGTGCAAATTTTTGTGCAACTCATTGTACAGCAAAACGGTTGTTTGGGTGTTTCGGCTGTGCTGTAATAGGAGCGGCCAGCTGTCCTGCTGCTTGCAACGCTCCCTTCCCGAGCGCAAGGCCGCGCAATCAAGAATCATCACCCCTCGCTTGGTTGCGCGGCGCACTCCGGTAATCCACCTAAGACCAGGAGGTCATACATGTCCTCGTTCAAGACCAGCCGCTGGCTGGCCCGGCTGATCACGCTCATCCTGCTCGTATCGTTGATACCCTTGGGCTCCGTATCGGCTCAGCTGCCGGCGCTGCCCGATTCTGCGATGCAGACGCAAACAACCTCGTGTTCGCCGACCACGCTCATCACCCGCTCGGGCAGCCGATTTATGTGTGGCGCGCAGGAATTTAAAGTGGTAGGCGTGAACCTGCGCGAGGGCATCCATCTCTATGAGATGATGGTACAGGGGAGCAGCACCGTGGTTGCCGCCGAAACCGTGTATCGTCAGCTCAAGAAGGCCAGCGACATGGGCGCCAACGTGATGCGGATCTTCCTGCCCCGACAAGATAAGCCTACCAACCAGGCCAACATCGCACGCTTGACAGCCTTTATTGACTTCGCCACCAAGGCCAGCCCGCCGCCGCCGACTGAAGGCATCCTGAACGATTTTATTGCCTACCGTGCGAATACCCCGGCGCCCGCGCCCAATATGAAGTTTCTGGTCACCTTCACCGATTTTTACTATACGGCAAATAAGGGCAATCAGAATGCGATCATAGCAGGTGATTATGACGCGTACTTTCACGAGGACAATGTTAACCTTACAACACTCAAGCCCGAATGGTTTACAACCACGGGCGCGATCAACTACACGACCAACTACACCAGTCTTGTCACCGAGACCGTTAGCCTGCTCCGAAATAACCCCGCTATTTTCGCGTGGGAGCTGGGCAATGAGCTGAAGGCCGGAACTTCACAGGATATGATCCAGTTTGTGGCCGATGTATCTGGAAAAATCAAGCAGCATGATCCCAGCCATATGGTGACGACCGGGTTCTTGTCTTCCTGGCATGCGGCTGCCACAGACCTGGGAGCCTTCGATGCGCTCCACCCATCTACGATCGACTTCGGCTCGATTCATATGTACAACAATGAGTGGAGCAGCAGTCCCTGTCACGACAACCAAGCCTGTGACTACACGTATCACCATCAAGACAGCGACTACCAAAACTTTCTGCGTGCCGGTTTACCATATATTGTCGGCGAACTCGGATTCACGGGCGCGCTGCATTCGCGTAGTGTTGCTGGATTTCCAGGTGGCACCTGGATCGATCACAACCACGAGATCAATATTCGGCTCGACCAGAATAACGGCGATTCAGGTCTTCCACGAACACGCAATATCTACAATATGGTCAACGCATTGTATGATCGCCTCCAGGCCAATGGTGTCTTCGCATGGGCTTTTTTCTTCGCCGATCCACCCGACCCAGCTGCTCCCGGAGGAGACTTTGTCACCGATGCGCTGGGCATGGACAATACGATCCACACAGACTGGGATGGATTATATGACGTGTACACATGTCGCGGCATCTTGCTCAACAATCCGGGACAGTTCTGCGCCCAATACTACAACAATACAGCCTTGAGAGAGCCTGCGATCTACACCGAGCATGTCTTCACGCCGAACCATACGCTCAGCTATGCCTGGCCCGCTGCGCCCAATCCCAACGTTCCCGCCGATGCGTTCTCCGCGCGCTGGACCGGACGCATCATTGCTGCGACTGCGGAGGACTACCAGGTTACGGCGACGGTGGATGACGGTATTCGTGTATTTATCGACAGCATGATCGTGATCGACGAGTGGCGCGCGCAAGGCCCCACTACCTTTACTCAGACGGTGCAGCTTGCTCCCGGCGCGCACACGATCACGATCGAGTACTTTGACTCCACCGGTCCCGGCGCGATCGATGTAAGCTGGGGTCCGGCTCAGGCTCCAACCAACACTGTCGATACGGCTCTGATCATCGACAGCTCCGGGAGCATGCGCACGAACGATGGGTCCAACCGGCGTCATGCTGCGGCACGGGCCTACCTGAACGCCTCACTGGATGCCGATTTCGTCGGCGTTGTAGACTTTGACGGCAGCGCCCACACCTGGAGTCCGGTAGTACCCGTTGGGCAGAACCGGCAACAGCTTGATGCCGCGATCAACCAGATCGACTCAGCGGGCGATACCAACATCGGCGCGGGGCTGGCACGCGGCTGCGAAGAGCTTATGCGCGCCGAGACCGCCGATGCTCCTTCCTACAATCAGTACAAAGCCGCGATCCTGCTGGCCGATGGCGAGGGCACGCTGAATAGTGAATATCAATGTTTTGCCAGGAACGGCTGGCCCGTGTACACCTTTGGCTTCGGTCAGGCCGACCCCACGCAGCTTCAGACGATCGCCAGCGCGACCGGCGGCGAGTACAAGCGGCTCACAACCCAGGATCTGGTCTGTGAGTTTCAAATGGTGCGCGCCAAGATCGCCAGAGGCACGATCTCGCCGTGCGTGACGACACAGGTCAGCCAGGGCACGACCACGACGCTCACGCAGAATGTGCCGATCAACCAGGAGCGTGCCACATTTTCCGGCAGCTGGACCAGCGGCAATGATGTGGTGCTGAGCCTGACTTCGCCATCCGGCCGCACGATCAACCGCACGACCAGCGCAACGGATGTGCTCCATAACCAGGGAACCACGTTCGAAACCTACAGCGTAATCAATCCCGAGTCCGGCGCCTGGCGCATCAATCTCTTCGGGGCAAGCGTACCCGCTAGCAGCGTATCGGTGGTGTTTGGAGCCTCGACGGTGCCCGCGCCCGCTGAGGCGCTCCCCACTGCCGATGCCGGCGGGCCGTACACTACGTTCGTTGGGCAGCCGGTGACCTTCGACGCCAGCGGTTCGCAGGATCAGGACGGCACGATCGCGCGCTACCAGTGGGATGTTACCGGCGACGGCGTCTTCGACTTTACCACGACAGCGCCCACACTGGCCCACACCTACACCACAACCGGCACGGTCACGCTGACGCTTCAGGTGACGGATAACGACGGCCGCGTCGCCGGCGACACAGCGACGGTTACGATTCAGCCGCCAACTCATCCGCTCGACGCGTTTGTGCGCGGCAACGATCTGGCGCTCTACCGGCGCAGCTTCCGCAACAACACCTGGGGACCGTGGCAATGGTTCAGTACGCTGCCTGGGCTGGCAGGATCGCAGCCAGCGGTAGCGGCCGGCGCCAACGGTCAGCTCGATTTCTTTGTACGTGTCGGCAACAATACGCTGCGCCACCGCACCTATCGCGATGGATTCTGGAGCGAGTGGCAAAATCTCGGCGGCAACTTGCAGTCCGATCCGACGGTGGTAACGGGTGAGAATGGACAGATCGATGTGTATGCGCGCGCCGAGACGGATCTTGCACTGTACCGCTTGCGCTTCCGCAACGGCGCCTGGGGCACCTGGCAGCGCTTGACCTCGATTGCAGGCGAGGCGGGATCGCAGCCGGCGCTCGTGGTCAGATCTAATGGCCGGATCGATGTGTTCACGCGCGCCAGCGACAACACACTGCGCCAGCGCACGTATCGCAATGGAGCCTGGGAGGCGGCGCAAAACCTCAACGGCAACTTGCAGTCCGATCCGACGGTCATCGCAGGACCAAACGGGCAGATCGATGTGTATGCACGCGGTACGAATCTATCGCTGCTACGGCGCACCTTTCAGAACAATGTATGGGGGCCGTGGCAGTCGATCAGCTCACTGCCCGGCGTGACGGGATCGCAGCCGGCGCTCGTGCCAGGACCAGACGATCAGCTCGATGTGTTCGCGCGCGGCAGCGACAACGCGCTGTACCAGCGGACCTACCGCAGCGGAGCCTGGGGTGCGTGGCAAAACCTCAGCGGCGGCTTGCAGTCCGATCCGACCGTTGTGAGTCCGCAGTAGCGCCGCGACTGGCACACAAGCATCGGCACTCGACGCGCAGGGGAACATCCTCTGTGCGTCGGGCTTTTAAGCGTCGAGCTAGCCGATCACGACATCCAGCAGCGGGCGGAAAGGCTCGGCTTTGCGCGCCGCGTCGTCGCCGGCCGTGATCAAGCACTGGATCGCGCGCACCGGGCAGAACGCCGTCAGCGACATGCTGCCCAGCTTGGACGCATCCACCACCGCGACGACCTGATCGACATGCTTGATCACCAGCTCCTTCAGCTGGCCCTCCACGATCGTACTCTCCATCAAGCCTTTGGCCAGCGTCAGGCCTCGCGCCGAGAAGAAGCCTTTGTTGACGTGCAGCTTTTGGAGCAGCTCCTCGCTCAGCGTGCCGACCAGCGAGCCGGTATCGCCGCGCACCTGGCCGCCGATCACAATCGTCGTGATCGCCGGGACAGGGCCGAGCTCCAGCGCTGTGTACATGCCATTGGTGATCACCGTGAGATTATGGCGATCCTTGAGCTGCTGGGCCATAAAGTAGGCTGTCGTGCTGGCGTCGAGAAAGATCGTATCGTTGTCCTGAACCAGCGCGGCGGCGGCGACGGCAATCCGCTCTTTTTCGGCGCGATTTTGCTGTAGGCGCGCCATGAACGCGCCCTCGGGCCGGAACTGCTGCCGCAGCATCGCGCCGCCCCAGGTCCGCTGGAGCAAGCCCTCACGCTCAAGCAGCGCGAGATCGTTACGAATCGTAACCTCGGAAACGCCGAGCGCATCGCTACAGGCGCGTACCGAAAGCTGGCCTTCTTGTTGCAGCAAGTTCAATAAATAATGGCGCCGAACTTCGGGCTGGCGGGAGTCAGGAGCTTGTGCGGCTGTCATCGGCGTATTCTCCTTGGGCGGGATCGCTGCCATGCTGGTTCATCGATCGCAGCCGATAGCATCGCGAAATCGTTACAAGTGTTGTAGCATATCTTTCGGAATTTTGCTAGTTCTTATGCAGTGTAAATAATTGAAACCAGCCCCACTTGAACAAATCACTGGCTGAGTAGCCTGTCCGATACGAGACAACAAGCCGATACGATCTAGCTTGAGGCAAAACGCCATATTTAAAATCAAGCGGGATCGAGAGTTGACAGCTTCGTTTACTTATGATATAACCGAAACATTCTAAAAATCAAAGAAATTAGAAATAGTCCGTAAGAATTGAAAGCCACATAGCACACAGCACTGGACCCACGACGAGCGCAAGATCCAGGTTGCGGGAAGCACGCAACGCAGAGGAGAACCCCGATGCCGGACACTCCACCGCTGCTTCAGGTTCAGCACCTATCGAAATCGTTTGGCGGCGTCCACGCGCTGAAAGATGTGCAGTTCGAGCTGCGGTCAGGTGAGATCCATGCGCTGCTGGGCGAGAATGGAGCCGGCAAATCGACGCTGATCAAGCTGATGACCGGCATCTACCAGCCCGACGCCGGCGAGATCCTCCTCGACGGACAGCCCGTGCATTTCGAAAACACCCACGCGGCGCAGGCGCAGGGCGTGGTCGCCATCTACCAGGAACCCAGCCTTTTTCCCGATCTCGACATCGCCGAAAATATCTTCGTCGGTCGGCAGCCAACCAGGCGCGGACGCATCGACTGGTCGCGCATGTACGCCGATGCTGCGGATCTGCTGCGGCGGCTGGGCGTGGCGCTCGATCCGCGCACCAAAGCCCGCGCCCTGAGCGTGGCGCAGATGCAGCTGGTCGAGATCGCGCGGGCGATCTCGATCCAGGCTCGGCTGCTGATCATGGACGAGCCGACCTCGTCGCTGACACTGGGCGAGATCGAAGACCTGTTTGTGATTGTGCGCCAGCTGCGGGCGCAGGGCACCTCGATCATTTTCATCTCGCATCATCTGGAAGAGCTGTTCGCGCTGTGCGATCGCGTGATGATTCTGCGCGACGGCGCCTATGTCGGCACCCGCGACATGACCGCGATCACCAGCGAGGGCCTGATCCAGATGATGGTCGGCCGCACGCTCAACGAGCTGTTTCCCAAACAAGAGGTACAGCCCGGCGAGGTAGTTCTAGAGGTCCAGGGCCTGGGCGTGGCCGGCAGCTTCGCCGACGTATCGTTCAGCCTGCGGCGCGGCGAGATCCTGGGCATGGCCGGGTTGATCGGCGCGGGGCGGACCGAGGTTGCGCGGGCGCTGTTCGGTGTGGATCGCGCCACCAGCGGCACGATCAAGCTGGACGGCCAGCCGGTCACGATCACCAGCCCGCACACCGCGATGGAGCTGGGCATCGGCTACGTTCCCGAAGATCGCAAGCTGCATGGCCTGGTGCTGGACATGAGCATCGCCGACAACATCACGCTGCCCGAGCTGTCGAGCTTTGCGCGCATGGGCTGGATCGACACGCGGCGCGAGCAGCAGGCGGCGGCGACCAGCGCCCGGCAGCTTGAGGTCAAAATGAGCAGCGTCGAGCAGCCGGTCGGGCAGCTTTCGGGCGGCAACCAGCAGAAGGTCGTGCTGGCCAAATGGCTGGGAACGCAGCCACGCGTGCTGATCCTCGACGAGCCGACGCGCGGCATCGACGTGGGCACTAAGGCGGCAGTGCATCGCCTGATGAGCAGCCTGGCCGCGCAGGGCATGGCGATCCTGATGATCTCCTCGGAGCTGCCCGAGGTGCTCGGCATGAGCGATCGCATCCTGGTGATGCGCGAGGGCCGCGTCACGGGCCACTTCAGCCGCGCCGAGGCGACGCAGGAGCGCCTGATGGCAGCAGCAACCGCCGCGTAGAAGGAACAAAAGAACAAAAGAACAAGAGAACAAAAAGAACCTAGAACCTAGAACCTAGAACCTAGAACCTAGAACCGAACGGAAGAACAGAGAACAGAGAACAAAGAGCAAAGAACAAACGAAAGAGCAAAGCAGTACCAAAATCCCCCTCGCCTGCGGCAACGGAGGCGGAAGCCCGCCGACGTTCGGGGAAGGGGAAGCCCGAAGGGCAGGGGTGAGGGCCTGACCAAGAATATTAAGTTTGTTCCTTTGTTTCCTTGTTCCTTTGTTTCAAATGGAGAAGCCGTGTGATGGTCGCAGAAACTGAAGCCTACCTTCCACCGCAAAGAAGCTGGGTGCAGGCATTCGTCAAATATCGCGAAGTTGGCATTGTGCTGATCCTGGTGGTGCTCTCCGCGCTGGTCAGCCTGCGCAATCCGGCCTTTCTCAGCCTGAGCAACTTTCGCGACATTCTTTTGAACATCTCGATCCTGGTGATCGTCGCGCTGGCGCAGAGCATGGTGATCATCACGCGCGGCATCGATCTGTCGGTCGGCTCGATGATTGGGCTGACGGCGATGATGGTCTCGTTCACGGTTTCGGCGTTCCCTAATCTGCCGCCGCTGCTGACGATTCCGCTGGGCATGGCGCTGGGCGCGGCGCTGGGCAGCCTCAACGGGCTGATCATTGCGGGCGGAGGCGCGCCGCCGATTATCGCTACGCTGGGCACGCTGAGCATCTATCGCGGCCTGATCTTCCTGTACAGCGGCAGCAAATCCACGATCAACGCCTTCGAGATGCCGCCTGGTTTTCGGCAGCTGGCCAAAGGCGCGCCGCTGGGCATTCCCAACCTGATCCTGTTTGCGATCGTGGTGGCGATCGCGGTCTACTACTTCCTGCGCTACACCCGCACCGGCCGCGACATCTACACCGTGGGCAGCAACCCCGACGCCGCGCGCTTCGCCGGCATCCCGATGCAGCGCATCATTTTTCTGGTCTACGTGATCTCCGGCCTGCTGTGTGGCCTGGCCGGCGTCCTGTGGGCGGCGCGCTTCGAGTCGGCGCAGACCAACACGGCGCTGGGCTTCGAGCTACAAACCGTGGCCGCGCCGGTCGTCGGCGGCGTGAGCACGCTGGGCGGCAGCGGAACCGTCGTCGGCGTGATCCTGGGCGCGTTTCTGCTCGGCATTATCACCAACGCGCTGACGCTGGTGCAGATCTCGCCCGTCTGGCAGCTGGCCGCGCAGGGGTTTTTGATCCTGCTGGCGGTGCTGGCGGATGCGCTGATCGTCGGGCGGCTGCAACGCTTCACGGTCCGTAAGCTTCGCTGAGGTAGCTGTAGATGAACGCAAACACAAGCCTGCTGCGCCGCGTTTTTGTTCGCTGGGAGTGGCTGCTGGTTCTTCTGATTATCGGCGTCACGCTCGTCAACGCGCGGCTGTCGCCCTTCTTCTTGAACGGCACCAACCTGCTGCGCACCACCTCCGACTTCATGGAGATCGGCCTGCTGATGCTGCCGATGGTCTTGATCATCGTCACCGGCAACATCGACCTGTCGATCGCCTCGATCCTGGGACTGTCGGCATCGCTGATGGGGCGGCTGTTCATGGCCGGCTGGAACATCTGGCTGGCGGTGGCGGTGGCGGTTGTGGTCAGCGTGCTGGCCGGGCTGCTCAACGGCTGGCTGATCGCGCGGCTCAAGCTGCCGGCGCTGGTCGTCACGATCGGCACACTCTCGCTGTACCGTGGCCTGGCCTACGCGCTGCTGGGCGATCAGGCGGCGCGCGGCTACCCCGAGTCGTTCACCTATCTTGGCCAGGGCACACTGCCGGGCACGCGCATTCCCGTGGCGCTGCTGATCTTCGCGGTGCTGGCGCTGATCTTTGGCCTGGTGCTGCACAAAACCACGTTCGGGCGCTACCTTTTCGCGATCGGCAACAACGAGGCGGCCAGCTACTACTCGGGCGTGCCCGTCGAGCGCATCAAGCTGA
>DASWTW010000176.1:0-8597 GCA_036401895.1 Herpetosiphonaceae bacterium
TTGGCCTGAACCATGCCCTCTTCTTGCTCTTCCTCGGCGTTGCGCTGGACGGCGGTGTGATCGTGCATGGCCTGGACGGCACCACCCTCTTCTTGCTCTTCCTCGGCGTTACGCTGGGCCATCATGCGCGCGATCTGTGCATTACCGACCGTGCGCTGCAAGTTCAGCAACGGGTGTTGAGTCGATCCGATATCGGTATCATGGGTGGACGCCTCGTTGGTGGCACGTCGCCGAATTTGCGACAAGTGCTCCTTAGGGTCGAGCGAGTGTTGCGATGCCATCGGGCTGCCTCCGCGATAAGAATGGATGTAGTGCTAGTTTATAGAATCAAAGCGTAAGTCTGTTTTGTCGTGCTAGTGAACGATTTTCCTGAAGGTTAGCGATAATCGTCGTGCTCGTTGGATCCTCGTATTGTTGAACACATCGATTTTTCGTGACGCAATTCCATGCTTCCAGCTGTATCTGCTTTCTCCTTGCAGGACCACGACGCTGCGCGGCTCAAGCAGAACTGGTATTTTCTGTGCGCTTTGTGTATGTGTAAATTCCATAACACAGAAAGAGTTTAAGCTCAAAGATACAATGGTATCGTCGAAGCACGGTACGCAATCTACATGACTGGATATACCTTGTCCTGGCAGGTATTCGTTGACAATAACCTGATCCGGTAGATCGCTAACCAATCGATCTTGAACGAGTTTTTGAGCTAACATCAATAGCCACTCTGGTAACGCGCCAAGATACATCTCGAAATTAATAAAGCGCTTCTTGTAATCGTACTTATAGCCATAATGCTGCACTCGGCGTTTAAGATCGTTCTGCCAGGTCTGCGCATCGATGATCTCGATGATGCGCTCCTGCTCAGCCTCCGTGATATAGTCAGCAATATAACGGAGGCCGGTTATAGCCTGATAATCGGCCTGGCTATTCATTGCAGCCTCCCGGCCTATCGTCACAGTCGATCAGCCGCGAATGAGCGACATATAGCGCCCGAAGTCGGTTTCAGTTACCAGCTTGCCCATCTTCTGGTACTCGCGCTTGATCGATTTGATGATATGGATCATGCCGATCTCGCCCGTCGACTCGGCGGCTAAAAAGGCCGAGAGCAGCGCGATGTTGCGGATGTTGCCGCCGGCGAGCTTGAACTGCTTGGCGATAAACGCGAGATCGACCTCGGGGGCCAGCGGCGCTTCGGGCGGAAAAGCCTTCTGCCAGATCCTGAGCCGATCCGGCTCCTCAGGAAACGGAAAATCGATCGCGACATGCAGACGGCGCACAAACGCATCGTCCATATTCTTGCGCAGGTTGGTCGCCAGAATCACCACGCCGTCGTACTCTTCCATCTTTTGCAGCAGGTAGCCGACCTCGATGTTCGCGTAGCGGTCATGAGCATCTTTGACCTCGGAGCGCTTGCCGAAGAGCGCGTCGGCCTCGTCGAAGAAGAGGATCGCGTTGGCCTCGCGGGCGGCGGTAAAGATGCGATCCAGGTTTTTCTCGGTCTCGCCGATGTATTTGCTGACCACGGTCGAAAGGTCGATCTTGTACAGCTCAAGGCCCAGATCCGAGGCGATGATGTCGGCGGACATGGTTTTGCCGGTGCCCGACGAGCCCGCGAAGAGCGTGTTCACGCCCTTACCCATCGCCAGGTGCCGATCGAAGCCCCAGCGCTCCAGCACGGTATGCCGGTGGCGCACCTGGGAGCAGATTTCCTTTAGCTGGCTGAGCTGATCTGGCGGCAGCACAATATCGTCCCAGTTGTAGGTGGTTTTGATCTTGTGCGCCATGCTGTCGAGTCGTCCGCTCGACTGTGCGCGGCAGGCGACATAAAAATCGTCGCGGGTGATCTCGCCGCCATGCCAGCGCGCCAGCGACCGCGCCATGGTGACGGCATCGCGGATCTGGCCGCCGGTGAGACGGAAGGTGCTTGCCAATCCGAGCAGCGTGCTTTCCTCGGGGCTGTCGCCGTTGAGCCGTGAGCGCCAGATATGCTCGCGCTCCCCGTAGGTCAGCGGCGGCAGCTCGATGCGCAGGAACCAGTTACGCTGAAGCGCGCCGCGCGACTCCCAGGCCTGATCCAGCGGCAGGAACGAGCAGCCCGGGTAGGTGTCCATGGCCGCAAGCAGCGCAGTCTGCCAGGCGCTCAGCGTTTCTTCTTGCAGCGTGCGGTTGCCGCCCAGCCACAGAATCGCCGCGCCGTTGAGCAGCGCCTCACGCAGCACGCGCTGTGTCGATTCCTCGGGGTCGAGATCCGCGCCGATCATGCGCTCCAGATTGACGATCAGCAGCGGGATGCGGGCCTCGGTGCAGAGCGCCTCGGCAATTGCGCGGCGTCCGCTCCCGTAGCTCCCTTGCAGCGCCAGGATCAGACCGTCCATATGCTCGATCATCGCCTGTCGCATACGATCGCGCAGATCGGTCGGCAGCACAATGCTCGACAGCGCGCGCTGCGGCCAGCTTAGCCGGACCATCGATTCGAGCAGCGGATCGATCGTCGCCTGGTTGAGCAGCGCCGCCACAATGCGATCGTCGAGCTTGATAAAGCGCGCGAGCAGCGGCGGCTGTCGCTGGCCGTCTTCAAAGAGCTGGATGATGCGATGGCGAATCAGGGGACTATCCGGCGCGAAGGCTACGCGGGCCGCGATCCGGTCTTCGGGATGGACGCACAGCAGTGACAGCGCCAGGTTGACAGACGGCCGTTTTTTGGTGACGTCGTCCTGGATATAGGCGAAAAGTCGCTCGTAGCGGAGATCCAGCTCGGGCGCTAAGGCCAGCAGCAGCACATCGCGCTCGAATGGCGATAGATCGAAGGCGCGGCCGAGCTTAAGCAGCGGTACGACACCGCCGGCGCGCTCGATCTCGACGGCTTGCCGCTCAAGCTCGGCTCGCTCTTCGGCAAGCTCGGCGCGACGCTCTTCAAGATGCGGCGGCAGCGCGGCAATGCTCGCGCCTAGAATGTCGATCTCTGCATCGGGAACATAGAGTCCGCGATAGTTATCGTCGGCCAGCGCGCCGAACGTGTGCTGAGTCAGGGCGATATGCCAGTTGAGCAGCTCGCGCAGCCAGTTCAGCAGGCTGCCGAGATAGGCATGCTCGTGAGCATCGGTGGCGTACGTATCCGCTGGATTGTGAGCGACAAAATGCATAAGCTTGAGGGTAAACCAGCCCACGGGCAGGTTCAGGATTGCAGCGCCGCAATGCCTGAGCCAAGCTTCAGCCGAACCAGCCGACGCTGATCGTGAGCTAGCTGTGAATCATGTTTCGAACGGCAAACGCTCAGATTGAGCTTGACGACCCGACGAGAGCTGTGAACCCTCAACCAAATCAGCGCGTAGTCGAAGCCCTTGGAGGGTACCGGCGACGACTGCCGCAGTGGCTGCTGATGGCGATCATGCGATGCGTGCTACGATGTTCTGGCCTGGCTCATGATCTATCGACGGGACCGATAAACGCTGTTTCTCTCGGTGCTCCAGGACTGCCGGTACGCGCCACACGCTTTTCTCAGTGCTGTGCAGCCCATACGCGAGCTCGATGGGCAGTCTGTCGAGAGAAACTACTACATTGTATAAACGACTTGCCGAAAGTGCAACGCCGTGGCGGCGCGATTGGATGTAACTAAGGTACTTGCTCGGGTGGCGGCATAGGGCTAGGCTGCTACTATGACTATTAATAAATATTGATTTTTTCGTCGGCAGACGAGCGCTCTTTACAATTTCTTAATTTATATCGGATTTTCTATCGGTTCGCGGCTTGAAGTTGCGGCAGGCGTATGTTTGAATCGATCCAAAGCTCCGTGTCGTCACCCCCCGGCTAAGGAAAGGAGATCCAATGAAGGCTCGCCTGTTCAGCACCTCACAGCGTCGTCGCTGGCGCTTCACTCGTCCGTCTCGATTGGGGATGCTCTGTATTATCCTGGGGCTGCTCGTCGCTCAGTTCGGCCTGATCGCCCAAGCTCCACAGGCCGATGCTCAGACCAACTGGCAGCTGGTCTGGAGCGATGAGTTTAGCGGTTCGTCGGTCAATACCAGCAACTGGACCTTTGAGACCGGCGGTCACGGCTGGGGCAACAACGAGCTTCAATACTATACGCCCGGCAACAACGCCAGCGTCGCCAACGGTGTCCTGACGATCACGGCGAACCGCGTCACCGGTGGCTATAGCTGCTGGTATGGCACCTGCCAGTACACCTCGACGCGCATGTACACCAAGGGCAAGCGCGAGTTCCAGTATGGTCGCATCGAGGCGCGTATGGCGCTGCCGATGGGCCAGGGCATCTGGCCAGCCTTCTGGATGCTCGGCGCGAACTTCCCGAACACGCCGTGGCCCGCATCCGGCGAGATCGACATCATGGAGCATGTCAACAACGAGACGCGCACGCATGGCACGATCCACTGGGATTCGAACGGCTACGCCACCTACGGTGGCCCGTCATTCGGCGTGGACGTGACGGCCTATCACACCTACTCGATCGAGTGGAACAGCTCGGCGATCAAGTGGTTTATCGATGGCACGCAGTTCTGGGAAGCCAATATCCAGAACAATATCAACGGCACTGAGGAGTTTCACCGGCCGTTCTTTATGATCCTGAACCTGGCCGTTGGCGGCAACTGGCCCGGCAGCCCGAACAGCTCAACGCCCTTCCCGGCGCGAATGCAGGTCGATTATGTGCGCGTGTACCAGCCCGGCACCGGCCCGACGCCGACGCCAACGCCAACACCAACGCCAGGCGGCATCAATCCGTACAGCACGGTGCAGGCAGAGAGCTACAGCAGCCAGTCGGGCACGCAGCTTGAGGCGACCAGCGACACCGGCGGCGGTCAGAATGTCGGCTGGATCGCGAACGGCGACTACCTGGTCTTCAACAACGTCAACTTCGGCAGCACACCGCCGCGCACGATTCAGACGCGTGTTGCCTCGGGCGCAGCGTCCGGCATCAGCGGCTTAGTCGAGTTTCGCCTTGACGGCGTCAACGGCCCGCTGCTGGGCAGCTTCTCGGTCGCCAACACGGGCGGCTGGCAGTCGTGGCGAACGATACCCGCCAGCTCCAGCGGTGTGACCGGCACCCGTAACCTGTATGTGGTCTTCAAGAGCGGCCAGCCGTCCGACTTTATGAACCTCAACTGGTTCTACTTCCAACGCTAGGCCGGCGCCGGCTCTCGATCGCGGCACCTTTGAGCATGAGGAGGGAATTACATCCCTCCTCGTTTTGTTGCCCGGATGGTGGAGCCAGGATCGAAATCCGGCTAGGCTTGATCCGGCACCAGCGCCGCCATTGTCGTCAGCCATGCGGGCAGTGCCTGTACCAGCGCCGGGATTCTGGATTGGATGGCGAGATCGCCGCTCGCCGCCATGCTCAAAAACTCGACGACGTTCCAGGTTTTGGCGATCGCGATCTCACGGGCCAGCGTGTCAACCAGCGATCGATCCGGCTGTGTCGGCGTCGAATCGTGCGCGAGATAGCCTGCCGCGACTGCCTGAAAATCGGCGGGCCGGCCCAGGCCAGGAACGCTGATCGCCAGGTCGAGCGCCGGAGCACCAAGGCCCAGCCGCTCCCAGTCGAAGAGCACGATCGAGCCGTCCGCGCGCAGGCCCCAGTTGGCCGGATTCGGATCGCCGGAGATCCAGCGCTCCACGCCGAAGAGCGGCTGGCTCAGCGTTTGAAAGCGGACCAGCTGATCGTGCAGATGCGCAGTCGAGTCTGGTACCAGAGCTAAAACCTGCGCTGTCATCGCGTCGGTCCAGGCGGGACGAAACGGCTCGATCACACGTGGCAGCGCGCTCCCGTGCAGCCGGTGGAGCACGCCCAGCAGATCGTGATCGGCGAGCCAGCGTGAGCGGGGCAGCGGCTGTGGAACTTCTTCCAGCAGCAGCCAGTGCGTATCGTCGTCTTGCCCGGACCAGAGCAGTGCGGGACAATTCACGCCCTGCGCGGCCAGCAGCGGCGCAAGCAGTCGATACACGTCCGCCTCGCGCTGGCTACGTGTGCGCTTGACGACGACGCGCTGCTGCGCAAACGTGACGCGCCAGACGGAGGCTCCACTCAGGCCATGCAGCGGCTCGATCGTGATCGACACGCCAAACATCGCGCCGATCGTTGTGCGCACACGCTCCGGCCATTGGTTGAGTTGATCGAATGATGTATGCTTGGTCATAAATGTATGGCCCTCACTCGGCCCTTGGGAAACCAAAGGAACCGGGCGCCCCCTGGGCGAACAAACGAACAAACGATTAGGTTGCTTGTGGTTCTTGGTTCTTGGTTCTTCATACTTAAAGGAGGTGCCTCAGCGCAGTTTGTGTTTTATCTCAGCGATCGATTGGGTTGTTATCCAAAGTGAAAGGCTTCGTATATGCTTCACTCATCTCGCCGATCGGCCTTGAGCGCGCTGGTCATGCTGCTGCTCCTGGCGGCCTGCGGCGCTCCCGCCACCGCGCCCAGCGGCAATACATCGACTGATGCATCGACCGCGCCGGCTGCCAGCGCGTCCACGGCGGCGACAGCTGCCAGCGGCGGCCAGGTGACGCTTACTGTCGAGAGCTGGCGCAACGACGATCTCACAATCTGGCAGAACACGATCATTCCGGCTTTTGAGAAGAGCTATCCCAACATCAAGATCGACTTTCAGCCGACCGCGCCAACCGAGTATAACAGCGCGCTCAACACCAAGCTCCAGGGCGGCACCGCCGGCGATCTGATCACCTGCCGGCCCTTCGATGTGTCGCTTAAGCTCTTCGAAGACGGCTATCTCGCGCCGCTCAGCGACCTGAAGGGCATGGAAAACTTCAGCGATGTCGCCAAGAGTGCCTGGATCACCGACGATGGCCAGACGCCGTTCTGCGTGCCGATGGCCTCGGTGATTCACGGCTTTATCTACAACCAGGATGCCTTCGCCAAGGCTGGCGTCACGCCGCCCACGACGCAGGATGAGTTTGTCGCGGCGCTGGAGAAGATCAAGCAGGACGGCACGTACACGCCGCTGGCGATGGGCACGGCGGATCAGTGGGAGGCCGCGACAATGGGCTTCCAGAACATCGGGCCGAACTACTGGAAGGGCGAGGAAGGCCGGCAGGCCCTGCTCAAGGGCAGCGCCAAGTTCACCGACGCGCCGTATGTTGACACCTGGAAGGCGCTCGCGGCCTGGCAGCCGTACCTGCCGTCGGGCTACGAGGCGGTCAAATATCCCGACGCCCAGCAGCTCTTCACGCTCGGCAAGGCGGCGATCTATCCGGCCGGCTCGTGGGAGATCGCGCTGTTCAACAAAGACGCGCAGTTCAAGATGGGAGCGTTCAAGCCGCCGGTGGCCAAGGCCGGCGACGCGTGCTACATCAGCGATCACACCGACATCGGCCTGGGCATGAACGCCAAGAGCGCGCACTCCGCAGAGGCGCGGCAGTTCCTGGAGTGGCTGACGACGCCGGAGTTTGCCGAGCTGTACAGCAACGCGCTGCCGGGCTTCTTCTCGCTGTCGAAGCACGAGGTCAAGCTCAACGATCCGCTGGCGCAGGAGTTCGTGAGCTGGCGCGGCGAGTGCCAATCCACGATCCGCAACTCGTATCAGATCCTGTCGCGCGGCGAGCCGAACCTGGAGAACGAGCTGTGGCGCGTCAACGCGCAGCTGCTCAACGGCCAGCTCACGCCCGAGCAGGCCGGCCAGGAGATCCAGACCGGTCTCGACAAATGGTACAAGCCCGCGTCGTAGGACCTTAAGCCGGGGTGCGTCGCTGCATCCCGGCGCGATGCTAGCGCGCGCCTCGCCGAGCCGAAATCTGGAGTCAGGTTTGGCCTGAGGCGCGCAGCGGAGTTTTACCGTGCGAAGCAGCCGAAAACCGTTTCCAACTCATCTGCTCGTGTTTCTCGCGCCTGCCGTGCTGATCTACACGATCTTTATGATCTGGCCGCTGCTGGACTCGCTCAGGCTGAGCTTCATCGGTGGGAGCGGCGCGCAGGCCGGGCAATTCGTCGGGCTGCAAAACTACATCACGCTGCTGACCGATCCGCAGTGGTCGCCGCGCTTCTGGGGCGCGCTGCGCAACAACCTGCTCTTCTTCGCGATCCATATGTGCGTGCAAAACCCGATCGGCCTGCTGCTGGCGGTGTTGCTCAACGCGCGCGTGCTGCGCGGCCGCGCGGTCTATCGCACGCTGCTCTTCGCGCCGACGATGCTCTCGGTGGTGATCGTGGGCTTTGTCTGGCAGCTGATCCTGAATCCGCTGTGGGGCATCGCGGGCAGCATTCTGGGCTTTGTCGGCCTGGGGCGGCTGTATCAGCCCTGGCTGGGTCTCGAATCCACCGCGCTGCCGACGCTCTCGCTGATCTCGGTCTGGCAGTTCATCGGCATTCCGATGATGCTGTTTCTCACGGCGCTGCTGGCGATCCCCGATGAGCTGGACGAGGCGGCGCGTGTCGACGGGGCCGGCGCGTGGAGCACTTTTTGGCGGATCAAGTTTCCGCTGATCCTGCCGACCGTAGGCATCGTCACAGTGCTGACCTTTGTCGGCAACTTCAACGCCTTCGATCTGATCTACGCCGTCAAAGGCGCGATCGCCGGGCCGAACTTTTCGACGGATCTGCTCGGCACGCTGTTTTACCGCACCTTCTTCGGCTT
>DASWTW010000177.1:0-38922 GCA_036401895.1 Herpetosiphonaceae bacterium
CAAGGAGAACGTCGGCTACGACATCACCGACGGCAAGTACGTCTGGGTGCCCTACAAGAAGGTCACGGAAGCTCCCTAGGCGCTGACGGAGACGGTGGAGGGTGTGGATCTTGCTCCACACCCTCTTTTTCAATACGTGTAGGGTAGGGCCATGAGCACACAGAACGACTACGTACTGGAAATGCGTAATATCACGAAGGCATTTCCGGGAGTCAAAGCGCTCGACGATGTGACGCTCCGCGTGCGGCCGGGGACGGTCCATGCGCTGATGGGCGAGAACGGCGCTGGCAAATCGACGCTGATGAAGATCCTGTTTGGCATGTACTCGGCGGACTCCGGCGAGATTCTGCTGAGCGGCCAGCCGGTGCGCTTCGATAATCCGCGCCAGGCGCTGGATGCCGGCATCTCGATGATCCACCAGGAGCTGCACCCGATCCCGCATCGCAATGTGATGGAGAACATGTGGCTGGGCCGCTACCCGCAGCGTAGATTCGGGCCGCTCAGCTTCGTCGA
This sequence comes from Herpetosiphonaceae bacterium, assembly GCA_036401895.1. Lineage (GTDB taxonomy): Bacteria > Chloroflexota > Chloroflexia > Chloroflexales > Kallotenuaceae > LB3-1. Next base: position 514 of record DASWTW010000177.1, read on the forward strand.
TCACGGCAAAATGTACGCCGATACCAAGCGCCTGCTCGACGATTTGCAGATGGACATCAATCCCGAAACTCGCGTCGGCGATCTGTCGGTCTCGCACATCCAGTCGATGGAAGTGGCCAAGGCGGTCTCGTACAACTCCAAGATTATTATCATGGACGAGCCGACCTCGTCGCTGACCGAGAGCGAGGTGGCGCATCTTTTCAGGATTATCAACCGGCTGCGCAGCCAGGGCGTGTCGATTATTTATATCTCGCACAAAATGGAGGAGATCCTCAAGATCGCCGACGAAGTGTCGATCATGCGCGACGGTAAGCATGTCGGCACCTGGGCTTCCAACGAGCTGACGACCAACCTGATCATCAGCCGCATGGTCGGCCGCGACCTGACAAATCTGTATCCCGAGAAGACCAACATGCCCGCCGAGATTTTGATGCAGGTCGAAGGTCTGACCTCACCGCTGCCCAAGGGGTTTAAGAATGTTTCCTTCGAGCTGCGGCGCGGCGAAATCCTTGGCATCGGCGGGCTGGTGGGCGCGCAACGTACCGAGCTGGTGGAGGCGATCTTTGGGCTGCGCTTGATGCAGACCGGCCGCATCGTGATCAACGGCCATCCAGTGACCATCGGCTCGCCCGTGGACGCCAAGCGGCACAAGATTGCGCTGCTGACCGAAGATCGGCGCGCCACTGGCATCTTTCCGATCATGTCGGTACACGACAACACGATCATCGCCAATCTGCGCCACTACGCCAGCTGGCTCGGGCTGATCGACTACGCTGCGGCGCGCAAAGACGTCGACGAAAACGTGTCGCGGCTGCGGGTGAAAACGCCGACGATCCGCACGCCGATTCGCGATCTGTCGGGCGGCAACCAGCAGAAGGTCTTGCTGGCGCGCTGGCTGCTGACCGAGCCCGAGGTATTGATTCTGGACGAGCCGACGCGCGGTATCGATGTGGGCGCCAAGTATGAGATTTATTCGCTGATGATTGAGCTGGCCCGGCGCGGCAAAGGCGTGATGATGATCTCATCGGAAATGCCCGAGCTGCTTGGCATCTCCGACCGCATTCTGGTGATGTGCGAGGGACGAGTCTCAGGCATTTTGGATCGCCAGGAAGCCGATCAAGAAAAGATCATGCAGCTGGCGACGCAATTTATGGAACCGGTTGCTTCTTGATGAAGAGGAGGATGCTCGATGGCTCTCCCGGATAGCACAACCGCAGGCGGCCGGCAGTTCCCGGACAGCGCAGCCATTCGCGGCTTTGTGTCGCGCAATGCGATCTATTTTGTGCTGGTGCTGCTGGTGCTCGGCATTACGCTTCAAGATCCCAATTTTCTCTCGCTAGGTACGCTGCGCAACATTTTGCTGAACACGGCCACGCGCACGATCATTGCGCTGGGCATCGGCGGCATTCTGATCACAGGCGGTGTGGATCTATCTGCCGGTCGTGTCGTCGGTCTGGCGGCGGTGCTGTCGGCCTCGCTGCTGCAAACACCAGAGTACAGCCGCCGCTTCTTCCCCGAGCTGCCGCAGCTGCCGATCATTCTGCCCTTCCTGCTGCCGATCGTGGTCGGCCTGCTGCTGGGCGGTTTCAACGGCCTGATCGTGTCGCGGCTGCATGTGCCGCCGTTTATTACCACCCTGGGCATGGCCGTGATCGTGTACGGCATCAACTCGCTCTACTTCGACCTGCCGCCCAATAATTCGCAGCCGATCGGCGGCCTGCGCCCCGATTTCACGGCGATTGGCACGGGCGCAATCGGCAGCGGGGCTGCCTCGATCCCGTATATTGTGATCATCGCGGCCATCGTTGCCGCGCTGGTGTGGGTGCTGTACAACAAAACCACGCTCGGCAAAAACATGTATGCGATCGGCGGGAACCTGGAGGCGGCCAAGGTTTCCGGCATCAACGTGACCGCCAACCTGATCTTTATCTACGCGCTGGCGGCCTCGCTGTACGCGTTTGGCGGCGTGCTGGAGGCGGCGCGGACGGGCGGCGCGACCAATAACTACGGCGTCAACTACGAGCTTGACGCGATTGCGGCCTGCGTGGTCGGCGGCGTCTCGACGACCGGCGGTGTCGGCACGGTGCCCGGCATTCTGGCGGGCGTGCTGATCTTCGGCGTGATCAACTACGGCCTGACCTTTATCGGCGTCAATCCCTACTGGCAGCAGATCATCAAGGGCTTGATCATCGTCGTCGCGGTGGCCTTCGACATCGCCAAGTACTACCGCCGCAAGTAATCTTGCGCAGAGGGCGAGCGGTTGCTCCATACGGCGATCGCTTGCCCGGCGCGGCTATCTTTGATCCCGGCGCGCGATCCTGCTAGAATGTCTACTAGACATATTCTTTGGGGAGATTTCGTTGCGCCGTTTAGCTCTTGTGATCGTGATTGTTCTGCTCGTGGCTGGCACGAGCCTGTTTATTCCAGCGGTGCGCGGTCGTGTGCGCGCGCTTATTCGCCCGGAGCCGCCCGCCCAGATCACGCCGATCGCTCTGTCGGTTCCCGCGTCGATCCCAACCTCACGCCCGCGCCCAACGCCGACGGGCACGACGATTCCCGCCACTGCAACGCCCACCGCCGATCTGCCGCTGCCGACTGCCGCGCAGAGCGCCACATCTACGCCCGGTCTGCCAACCGCTACGCCGACGATCGAGCCCACGCCTGAGCCGACGATCGAGCCCACGCCTGAGCCGACCGCCGGGCCGGTTGAGGTCAACGGGCGCATCTATGACGCTTATATTCCGGCCGCGAACAAGCCGGGCCAATTTTTCCAGTACTCGTGTGAGTTCGATGCTGCCTGGGTGGTTCTCAAAACCTACGGCATCGAGGCCAGCGGCGACGAGATCATCGGCGCGATCGATCATGATCGCAGCGTGGAGCCGTACATCAAGGAGACCCGCGAGGGCTATCTGATCTACGGCGGCGACATCGAGCACGCCTACTCCGGCGACTACACGCACAATTTCCTGGCGCGCTCAACCGGCACGGCCATGCAAAAAGTTTTCGATCGCTATGGCCTCGACTCGCAGCCGGTTCAGGATCGCGCAGCGCTGGAAGCGGCACTACGCGCCGGCGAGCTGGTGTGGATCAAGACCACCGTCGATTTCAAGCCCTGGCGACCGGCAACCTGGGTCATGCCCGACGGTCGAACGCACAAGACCGTACTCGGCAACGATCATGCGGTGGTGGTGATGGGCTTCAACGCCAGCAGCGTGGTGATCCGCGATGTGCTCGGCCCGACCAGCACCAACCGCCAGCGGCCCTACGAGTACGAAGTCGGCTGGGATACGTTTATGGCGGCCTGGGGCGCGCAGTCGTTTGATGGCCTGGCAGTCGCGCCGCCCGTGCAGGAATGACCGCTCCACGTCCTGCGCGCTGGCGGCAGCTTGGCCGTTCTGCCTGGCTCTACCTGCTGCACGCCGCGCTGCTGACCGGCAGCCTGGCGCTCTACGGCGCGTTTTTTAACTTTGCGATCCCGGCGCTCGGCTACAATCTGCAATTCCTGGGCCTGCTCAACACGGCCTCGATCGCAGTGGCGGCGATTCTCAGCTTGCCGCTGTGGTGGCTAGTCACACGCATCGGCCTGCAACGCTCGCTGCTGCTCAGCGCGCTGCTCCAGGCGATCGGGATCGGCATGACGGCGCTGTGGCCGAGCGCCGCGCCGCTGCTGCTCGGCGTTGCGCTGACGGGGGCTGCCGCGACGATCTTTCAGGTCAGCGCGCCGCCGTACATGATGGAGCAGAGCGACTCCACGACTCGCGATCATTTGTTCAGCACCAACGCGGCGGTCAACATCGGCTTTGCGGGCATCGTAACGTTCTTTGCGGGCGATCTCAAAAACTGGCTCGGCAGGCTGCTGGGCACCGAGGCGGAAAGCGCGCTGGCCTACCGCGCGACGTTTGCCTGTGCCGGTCTGGGCGTGGTGCTGGCGATTTTGCCGCTGCTGGTGATCCGGCGCAGATCTGATCGACCGCCCGCTGAGGTTGAGCACGCCACACCGCAGCCGAGCGCCGATTCTGTGGCGCAGCGCTCGGCGACCGTGGCCGTCGACGAAGAGCCGTCGTGGCTGTCGCGGCTGCCCTTGCTCGTGCCGCTCGTCGATCGCTTGCCGCCCAATGTTCGGCAGATTGTGCGCCAGCCGATGCGCGTGCTGCCGCTGCTGGTCTCGCCGCTGCTGATCTCGTTTGGCGCGGCTGCGCTGTTTCTGTATCTGAATCTTTTCTTCAAGCAGCGCTTCGGCATCAGCGATACTTCGATCGCGCGCATCCTGGCGATCTTGAACATCACGACCGGCCTGGTCGCGCTGGCGGGTCCGGCGATCTCGACGCGCATCGGCAAAGTTCCGACGATCGTTCTGACTCAGCTGCTGTCGATCCCGTTCTTGCTGATGCTGGGCTTCGTGCCGGTGCTGGGTATCGCCGTGGGCGCGGCGCTGGTGCGTGGCGCGCTCTTCAACATGGGCTCGCCGCTCTACGATGCCTTCGCCATGGAGCGCACCGACGAGGCCGCGCGGCCGATTGTGATCGGGCTGATCAACGGCGCGTACACCGTGGGCTACCTGGTCAGCCCGGTGATCAGCACGTGGGTCCAGGAGCACTACGGCTTTGCGCCGCTCTTCATCACCACCGCGCTGTTCTATGGAGTGGCCGCGCTGATGAACTACTGGCTGTTTATGCGCAAGCGCTCATCCCGCCGCCCACACACGGTCGAGCAGCGCGATCTGGCCTCCTGAGTCCTGGTGTTATGATAGCTCCGGCAGACATCTGCGTATCAACACACCAGCAAAAGGATGGAACGATGGCTCTCGAACTGTATATGCTTGGCCTGATCGTCAAGGACATGCCGACCGCTCTGGATTTTTATCGACGGCTGGGGCTGGCGATCCCCGAAGGCAGCGAGAATCAGTCGCATGTCGAGATCAAAATGGGCAGCGGCATGACCTTTTTTCTGGACTCGAAGCCCCGTCGCTGGGACCCGCGCTATGGCTCAGACGCCGAGCCTGGCCCGGTCTCCGATCGCTACTCCACAATCCTTGAGTTCTACTTGAGCGATCAGGCTGCGCTGGAGGCGAAATACGCCGAGCTGGTGGACTACGGCTACCAGGGCTTCCGCGAGCCATATCCCACGTCCTTCGGGATGTATTTCGCGATGATCAAGGACCCGGACGGCAACACGATTCTGCTCTCGGCTGAGGCGGAGTCCACGGAGCCCACGAGCCAATAATTCGCCACACATGCAGCAGGGCCCGTCATCGACGAGCCCTGACTGCTCCAACCTGCGAAATCGATCCCGACGATCAGATCTCCCACTCTTCCTCGTCGTCAGCCTCGCTCGTCGCGCCCGAGTCCGTCGTCGACCACTGCTGCTGTTCGATATGCTGAGCCAGCCCGGCGATCGTCGGGTGCTCGAAGAGCGTGCGCACCGCAAGCTCAAGGTGGAACAGCTCGCGAATACGGGCGATGACCTGCGTTGCCAGCAGCGAGTGGCCGCCCAGCGCAAAGAAATCGTCGTGGATGCCGACCTGCTCAAGGTGCAGCACCTCGGACCAGATCTGCGCCAGCCTGGTTTCGGTGGGCGTGCGCGGCGCGACGAACTCGCTGCGCTGGCCGAGCTGATCGCTGTCTAGCTCGGGCAACGCCTTACGATCGATCTTGCCTGAGGTCGTGACCGGCAGCGTATCGAGCACCACAAAGGCGCTTGGGACCATGTACTCCGGCAGGCGCTCATGGAGGAACTCGCGCAGGCGCGGCGCGATCTCGGCCAGCGCGCGGGTGGCAGCCGGCGTGGTCGCGTAGGCGCTCCACGGCTCAAGCGTGTGAATCACTGGCTCGGGCAGCCGGGCCTGGCCCGCGCGGTTGAAGACGGCGTCGTAGCAGCCATCCGCGCCGCTGCCATGCCAGCCGATACGGACGTGGTAGCCCAGCTCGGCGCCCAGCATCCAGAGCGCCTCGGGATCGACGGCGCGGGCGGCCAGCTCATCAAGTGTGGCGCGCAGCTCTTGGGCGGTGGCCGGTCCGGTCGCGTCACGCAGCCAGGCGGTGGCTTCCACCAGCGGCTGCACGCGGGCGCTCGGGATCGCGCGCACCACGAGGCTATCGGCCTCCTCCTCGGTTTCCAGCGCGGCGCGGAGATCGTCGAGCGTCCAGCGCTGCGCCGACCAGTCGACCGTGGTGCTGGCCGACACGGGGAGCGGCGGGCCGTCGACGGTGAGTGTGACATCGTAGCGGAACTGCGTTAGCTCGTTGTGGTCGTGGCCGCGCTTGATCTCGATCTGTACGGCGCTGATCTGCGGCAAGGCCAGCCTGAGCGCGTGGAAGAAGGCCGGATCGAGCAGCAGCTCGCGCTCCTGGGCTATGAGCTGGCGCAGCTGCGCGGCGAGGGTTGTGCGGTCGGCGTCGGGCGCGGCCTGGGCGAGCGTGACGGCGGTAGCGAAGGCGGCGAGCAGCGGGCGGCTGCGCACATCGCCAATGAAGAGCCGGCCGTCGGGCGGCAGCAGCCGCAGCGCCTGCGTGATCACGTCGACCAGGTAGTCGGCGCTCGGGAAGTACTGCGTCACCGAGTTGAGGATCACGGTATCGAACGATGCCGGCGCCAGGTCGCCGAGGTCGTCGGCGCGGCGCTGCTCCAGCGTGACCTGCGTCCAGTCGGGCGGCAGGTGGCGGCGAATATGCGCCAGCGCATGAGCGGAAAAGTCGATGCCGTGATAGCGATTGCAGTCGCCGGCCAGTTGGAACAATAGCAGCCCCGAGCCCACGCCGATCTCCAGCACCCGCGACGGCTGAAGCGCCCGAATGCGATCCACGGTCGCGTCGCGCCACGCACGCATCTCGTCGGCCGGGAACGGCTCCCCGGTGTAGCTGCTGTGCCAGCCGGTGATGTTGAAGGTCGGGTCGGCGGGCTGGCCCTCGGCGTAGGTTTCGTCGTAGAGCGTCTGCCAGTTGTCCATATGCGCGGCCTGATCGTCGCTGGTGGCGGTGACGGCCGCAGGAACGACATAGCCGACCAGCCGTGGCTCGCCCAGCCGATCGCTGCGCACGACAACTGCGGCATCGCGGATCTCGCTGTGCTGCCGGAGCGCCGCCTCGATTTCGCCCAGCTCGATGCGGTAGCCACGCACCTTGACCTGATCATCGATCCGGCCCAGGAATTCGATCGTGCCGTCGTGCCGCCAGCGGGCCAGATCGCCCGAGCGATACCAGCGCTGGCCGTCGATGGTGACAAACTTCTCGGCGGTCAGCTCGGGCCGGTTTAGATAGCCGCGCGTCACGCCCGCGCCGCCGACGTAGATCTCGCCCGCCACGCCGATCGGCACGAGCTGCTGGTGGGGATCGTAGATTCGGATCTGATGGTTAGGCAGCGGCCGGCCGATCGGATGGCCGGTCACCGCTGTGTTGGACGGCACGGCGTAGTGCGTGCAAAGGATCGTCGCTTCGGTGGGGCCGTAGAGTACCTCGATCTGCGCCTCGGGAAAGGCCAGCGCCGTCGCCGCCAGCAGGTCGGGCGACACCGCCTCGCCGCCGATAAACACCCGACGCAGGCTTGCGCTGGGCGTGCCCGTCTGCTGCACGATCTGCCGCAGCAAGGTCGGGACCGCATGAAACATTGTGCAACCCTGAAGCAGCGTGCTCAAGCGGGGCAGATCCAGGATCTCCTCGCGCTGGACGATCAGCGTGGTACCGCCCGCCAGCAGCGGCAAGAAAACCTCGAACACGGCGATGTCGAAGGCCACCGACGCCAGCCAGGGCTGCACATCCGTCGCGGTAACGCCGAATAGCTGCCGGCTGCCCCACAGCGTATTCACCACCTGGCGATGCTCGACCAGCACGCCCTTGGGCTTGCCCGTCGAGCCCGAGGTGTAGATCACATACGCCAGATGCTGCGGCTCCACAGCGGCCTGCGGGCTGGTCGTCGGGTGCTGCGCGATTGCCTCGGCATCCTGATCCAGCCGCACGGTGATACCCTCGAAGGTGGGCAGCGTCGTGCTGAGCGTGGCCTGCGTGATTAGCGCTCCAAGCTGGGCATCCGCCAACAAAAACGCGATGCGCTCCTGGGGATAGCTCGGATCGATCGGTACGTAGGCGCCGCCCGCTTTGAGAATGCCCAGCATCCCAATCACCAGCTCCGGCGAGCGTTCGAGGCACAGGCCAACCCGTGTATCCGGCCCGACGCCAAGCGTCTGAAGCTGATGCGCCAGCTGATTGGCGCGCGTGTTCAACTCGGCATAGGTCAATGTCGCATCACCGCAGCGCAGCGCGACGGCCTCGGGCGTGCGCGCGACCTGCGCCTCGACCAGCTGATGCAAGCACTGATCCTGCGGATAGACCGCGGCCGTGGCGTTCCAGCTCACCAGCAGCCGCTCGCGCTCGGCGTCAGTCAGCAGCGGCAGCGTCATGATCGATTGCCGGGGATTGGCGACGACGGCCGCCAGCAGCGAACGGTAGTGCTCGATCAGCTGAGCGATTGTCGCGGGCGTGAATAGATCGGTGCGGTACTCGACATGTCCATACAGGCCGTCGGGCTCCTCGGCCAGCGTCAGGCTGAGATCGAACTGCGTCGCGGCTACCTCCGGCGCGATCGGCTCAAGCGTCAGATCCGGCAGCTCGATGGCGGTGCGCGGCATGTTTTGCAGCGCAAACATCACCTGAAAGAGCGGCGAGCGACTCAGATCGCGCGCGGGCTGGAGCTGCTCGACGACGACCTCGAAGGGCAGATCTTGATGGGCATACGCGCCCAGGCTCACCGTCCGCACACGCTCGACGACCTCCGCGAAGCCGGGCTGGCCGCTCAGATCCGTGCGCATAACCAGCGTGTTGACGAAGAAGCCGATCAGATCTTCCAGCTCGGGCCGCACCCGTCCCGCGATCGGCGTGCCTACCGCGATGTCGGTCTGGCCGCTGTAGCGACTGAGCAAGCTCTGGAAGGCCGCGAGCAGCGTCATAAAGAGCGTCGCGCCGAGCTGCTGGCTGAGACGCTGAAGATCGGCGCTCAGCTCCGGCGCGATCTGAAACGTCGTACGCGCGCCCTCGTAGGTCATAACCGGCGGCCGTGGATAGTCGGCTGGGAGATCCAGCGGCGCCAGATTCGCCAGCTGGCTGCGCCAGTAGTCGATCTGCTGCTCCAGCACCGCGCCCGAGAGCCAGTTGCGCTGCCAGATCGCATAGTCGGCGTACTGGATCGTCAGCTCCGGTAGCGCGGCCGGCTCGTGCTGGACAAAGCCCTGATACAGCGCGGTCAGCTCGCGCAGCAGGATGTTCTGCGACCAGCCATCGGTGACGATGTGATGGATCGTCAGCAGCAGCACATGCTCGATCCGGGTAGCCTCTGCGTAGATCTGCACGAGCTGCGCGCGGATCAGCGGCCCCTGTTGGAGATCGAACGGGCGCTCAACCTCATCGCGCACGATCTGCGCTAGCGCCGTCTCTCGCTCGTCCTCGGGCAACGACTGGATCGAGACGACATTCAGCGGCACTTCCAGCGTCGGCGCGATGACCTGAATGGGCGCGCCCAGATGCTCGGTCTGAGTGAAGGTCGTGCGCAAAGACTCGTGTCGATGCACGATGGTCGCCAGACTGCGGCGGAAGGCTTCCAGGTTCAGCGATCCGTGGAGACGCGCTGCGGTCAGCAGGTTGTAGGCGGTGCTGTTGGGCTGAAGCTGATCCAGGAACCACAGGCGCTGCTGCGCAAACGACAGCGGCAGCGGCGTGTTATCGCGTGGAACGGGCTGCAATCGCGCGCCGGCATCGGCCTGCTCCGCCTGAAGCCGCGCGGCAAACGTCGCGACCGTCGGCGCTTCGAAGAGCAGCCGCAGGGGCAGATCCAGGTTCAGGAACTGCTTCACCCGCCCGATGACTTGCGTCGCCATCAGCGAATGACCGCCGAGCGCAAAGAAATTGTCGTGGACGCCAAGCTGCTCTACGCCCAGCGCCGCCGACCACACGCCCGCGACCAGCTCCTCGGTCGGATTGCGCGGCGCTACCGGCGCTCCGTTGGCGACGCTTCGCGCATCGGGTGCGGGCAGGGCCTTGCGATCGAGCTTGCCGTTGGGCGTCAGCGGCAGCGCGTCGAGAAACACAAACGCGCTGGGCACCATGTACTCGGGCAGCCTGGCTCGCAGCGCCATGGACAGACGCTCGGAAGAACCTAGAACCGGGTGCCCTCCGGGCGACTTAGAACCAGCTTCGCCCTCGTCCTCTTGGTTCTTGATTCTAGGTTCTAGGTTCTTAACCACGTACGCCACCAGCCGCTGGTCGCCGGTGCGATCTTCACGCACCATGACTGCCACGTCGCGTACCTCGGGCTGCTGCCGCAGCGCCGTCTCGATCTCGCCGAGCTCGATGCGATAGCCGCGCAGCTTGATCTGGTGATCCGCGCGGCCGGAGAACTCCAGCGTGCCGTCGTAGCGATAGCGCACGAGGTCGCCGGTGCGGTAGAGCCGCGAGCCAGGCGTTTCGGCGAAGGGATCGGGGACGAAGCGCTCGGCCGTCAGATCCGGGCGGTTGTTATAGCCGCGCGCGATGCCGTCGCCGCCGATGTACAGCTCGCCGACGACGCCGACCGGCACCAGTCGCTGCTGCGAATCCAGCACATACAGCCGGGTATTCGCGATCGGGTGTCCCAGCGAGATGCGCCCATCCTCGGCACGCACGCGAGTCGCCGCCGACCAGATTGTGGTCTCGGTGGGGCCGTACAGGTTCCACAGCTGATCGACGCGCGGCAGCAGATGCTGGGCCAGATCCAGGGGCAATGCCTCGCCGCCGGAGAGCGCCCGCAGACCGGGCGTGCCGTGCCAGCCCGCCGACAGCAGCAAGCGCCAGGTTGCCGGCGTGGCCTGCATGATCGTCACGCCGCTTGAGCCCAGCAGCGCCTCCAGCCGCGCGCCGTCGATCGCCGTGTCGCGATCGACCAGCACGATGCGCGCGCCGACTGTCAGCGGCAGGAACAGCTCCAGCCCGGCGATGTCGAACGCGATCGTCGTCACGGCCAGCAGCGTATCGTGGGCGGTAATGCCGGGCTCGCGCTGCATCGAGTGCAGAAAGTTGACCAGCGCCCGGTGTGGGATCTGCACGCCCTTGGGCTGTCCGGTCGAGCCCGAGGTGTAGATGATGTACGCCAGATCCTCGGGCTGAAGCGCGCTCGACGGCGGAGTCGCCGGCTGTTGCGCGATTTGATCCGCGTCACGATCCAGGCACAGCGTCACGCCCGTGTGCGGCAGATTGTCGGCCAGCGCCTCCTGCGTGACCAGCACGCCGATCCCGGCATCGGCCAGCATAAACTCAAGACGCGCCGCCGGATAGCTCGGATCGAGCGGCACGTAGGTGCCGCCGGCTTTGAGAATGCCCAGCAGCGCAACCAGCAGCTCCGGCGAGCGATGGAGATACAGGCCCACTCGCGTTCCACGGTTGACACCAAGAGCGCGCAAGTGGTGGGCGAGCTGATTGGATCGCGCGTCCAGCTCGGCGTAGCTCAGCGATCGATCTTCGAAAACCATCGCGACGGACTCGGGCGTGCGCGCTGCCTGCTCCGCGATCAGCTCGTGAACGCAGCGCTCCTGAGGATACTCGCCGGCTGTGGCGTTCCAATCGACCAGCAGCTTGCGCTCTTCGTCCTGTGTCAGGCAGGGAATATCGAAGATGCGCAGGTCGGGATTGACCACGATCTGCTCGACCAGCAGGTTGAAATGCTGGACATAGGCGGCGATCGTCGGCGGATCGAACAGATCGCGGTTGTACTCCAGCACGCCATAAATTCGCTGCGGATCGCTCCACAGCGCGAGCGTTATATCGAAGCGGGCATCTTCGGTATCGACGTCGACAGTTTTCACTTTCACGCCCGGCAGATCGGCCAGCTCCTGCGGATCTTCGAAGTCCAGGAACAGGAAGGTGATTTGGTACAGCGGATTGCGGCTGGTGTCGCGCTCGGGCCGCAGCTCGGCGACGAGGCGCTCAAAAGGCACGTCCTGACGCGCGTAGGCCTCGCTGGCGATCTCGCGAACCTGCGCCAGGTACTCGCGGAAGGTCGGGTTTTGGGAAAGGTCGGTGCGGAAGATCAGCGTGTTGAGGAAAAAGCCGATCAGCTTTTCCAGCTCGGGACGGCCACGATTGGCGATCGGCGTGCCGACCACGATATCGGTCTGGCCGCTCTCACGCGCCAGCAGCACCTTGAACATCGTCAGCAGCGTGATAAAGATCGTCGCGCCTGACTGGCGTGCAATCGCGCGCACGCCGGCCACGGCCGCCGGCGAAAACTCGATCTCATGGCGTCCGCCCAGGAAGCTGACCACCGTCGGCCGGGGATGATCGGTCGGCAGCGAATGGAGTGGCGGCGCATCGGCCAGCTTGCGCTTCCAAAAGTCAAGCTCCGACTGCATCTTCTCGCTCTGCATCCACTGCTGCTGCCAGATCGCGAAGTCGGCGAACTGGATCGGCAGCTCGGGCAGCGGCGACGGCAGCCGGTTGGAAAACGCGTGATACAGAATCGCCAGCTCCTGCTCGAAGAGCGTGTACGACCAGCGATCCGTGACGATATGCTGCATCACCGTGATCAGAATATGATCGTCGCCGGCCAGGCGCAGCAGCGAGGCGCGGATCAGCGGGCCGTTGACCAGGTCGAAGGCAGCTTGAGCAAACTCAGTCGCCACGCGCGGCATCGCGATCGCCTGCTCTTCCTGGGACAGATGGCTGAGATCGACCCGTGTCATCTTGATCGTGAGCTGGGGTATGACGAACTGCACCGGCTGCTCGTCGACATTGGCAAACGTCGTGCGTAAAATCTCGTGGCGACGAATGATTTCGTTGATCGCGCGCTCCAGCACGTCCGGGTTGAGCGGCCCGGTCAGGCGCACGGCGCCGGTGATGTTATAGGCCGTGTTGTGTGGCGCAAGCTGATACAAAAACCAGAGCCGCATCTGATCGAACGACAGCGGATAGTATGGGGCAGGCTTGCGGCGCGAGATCGTCTGATTTTTGACCTCGCTCAAGCCTTTTTGCTTACGACGCAGCTCGAATAGCGCGCGCTGCTCGGGAGTAAGCGCAGCCAAACGATCCGAGAAATCGGTCATGAAAAACTCCTTATCAGGACGCTCGATCGGATGCCGCGCGGGCTGCCGGATCGTACCAGGATTTTAGCTCGTTCAAAAACGGCAGGCTGGCGACAACGGTCTCGGTGTCGAGGCCGAAATCGATCAGGCAGCCGATCTCGTTCACGCCGATCGTTTGCAGCCGATCTACCAGCGCCGTGCATTTCTCGGGCGTGCCCAGCAGGGCGCCGGTGGCGAAATAGCGCTCGAAGACGCCGTCGAGCAGCATTTCTTTGTCGGCGTCGGAAACTTCGCCGGCGTGGGTGCGGCGCTCCGGCGAGGCGTGATCGAACTGGTTGACGTATGTGCGCAGATAGCTGCGCATCGGTTCGCGCACCAGCTGCTTGACGGTCGCCTCGTCCTGGCCGAGAAACGTGTGCAGCATCACCGAGACGATGCCCTTGCGCGGATCGTGGCCGTGCAGCGCCAGCGCCTCGCGGTAGAGCTTGATCTTGTGCGCCAGCTCCTCGAACGGCTGGCTGGTCAGGCTCAGCGAGGTCAGAATGTTGGCGCCGATCTCGCCGGCCGAGACAAAGGTCTCGGTCGTGCCTGAGGTCGTGATCCAGATCGGCAGCTCCGATTGGATCGGACGCGGCAGGATGCGCACCGGCATTTCCTCGCCGTTGCCGGCGGGAACCGTGATCGACTCGCCGGCCCACAGTTTGCGAATCGTCTGGATATGCTCGTACATCAGCGCTTTGCGGTTGGCGTACGACTCCGGCGACAGCACGAAGTCGCGCGGATGCCAGCCCGAGGCAAACGACACGCCGACGCGGCCATCCGACAGATTATCCACGACCGACCATTCTTCGGCGACACGAATCGGGTTGTGCAGCGGCAGCGCGACACTGCCAGCGCGGATCTGGAGCCGCCTGGTGATCATCGCCAGCGCGGCGCCCAGCACCGATGGATTGGGATACAGCCCGCCAAAGTCCTGGAAGTGTCGCTCGGGCGTCCAGATCGCGCCGAAGTTATGCTCGTCGCCAAACTTCGCGCTTTCGAGCAGCAGCGTGTACTTTTTGCTCGACTCCATCGAGCCCTGGTCGGAGAAGAAAAAGAGCGTGAAGCGCATATCGCGCTCGATCGGCGCGGCGCTCGATTTCTGCTCGCGTGGTGCCGACGGATCGAGCGCCGAGGGCTGAAGCCCTTTTTGTTTGAGCCGCAGCTCAAGCAGCGCGCGCTGCTCGGGTGAGAGCGCGGCAAAGCGTTTGGCCATATCATCCATTGCCGGTGCCCTCCTCAGGCTGTCCCATCTCCACGATCAGCCGCTCCTGCGCTTCCTCGGCCGAGAACTGCTCGATCTCGCGCAGCAGCGCCTCCAGCTCTTCGCGCTCACGCTGCTGCTCCTGCGCGGCCTCGATGATCCGCGCCAGATCGGCCACCGTGCCGGCCTCGAACAGGCTGTTCATATGCAGCTCGACGTGGAACTGCGCGCGCAACGCCGAGACCAGCTGAATCGCCAGCAGCGAGTTGCCGCCGAGATCGAAGAAGTTATCTTCAATGCCCACCTGCGTAACGCCCAGCAGGCGGCCCAGCGTCGTGGTGACGACTTCCTCGACCTCGTTGCGCGGCGCGATATACGGCACCGCCAGATCCGGCCGGGCGTGAGTCGGCTCGACCTGCCGCAGCTTTTCGAGCTGCTCCAGCGCGTTCATCGCGGTCAGGCCGCTGGACTGCTCCATCACCGCCTGGAAATCCTGGGTCGAGACGATCACCTGCGGCAGATCGCGGCTCAAAATCCGCGCAAACGCATCGATCGCCTCTTCGAGCGTCATTCCGTAGGTCAGGCGAATCTGCCGGAACTGCTCCTGAAGCGCCGGAATGCCGGCCATCAGCTGATCCTGCCCATCGTCCCACTCCCAGACGCCCCAGTTGATCGACGTTCTGCGCGTTGCCTGCGCGTCGCTCTGGTGTGCGTAGGCGTCGGCAAACGTGTTGGCGGCGCAGTAGTCGGCCTGGCCAAAGCCGCCGGTCAGCGCGGTCGTAGAGGAGAAGAGCACCATGAAGTCGAGCGGATTCGGGGACAGCAGCGATTCGAGAACCTGCGTGCCGGTCAGCTTGGGCGCGAAGACGCTATTGGCCAGCTCCGGCGTTTTGATCTGGATAATGCCCGCGCCGACGACGCTCTCGGTGTGGATCGCGCCGTGGATCGGGCCGAAGCGCGCCTGGGCCTCGGCGATCACATCGGCCATGCGCTCGCGGTTGGCGACATCCGCGCTGAAAAGCAGGATCTCGGCTCCGGCGGCCTCAAGCGTCTGAACGCTCCGGATTACACGGCTGACCTTGTCGCCGTCGTCGTGGGTTTCCAGCCAGAATTGCCACTGTTCACGCAGCGGCAGCGGCGCGCGATCTACGAGCACAACCTTAGCCTGCGCGGTCTGAAACAGATACTCGGCCAGCGCCAGCCCGAACTCGCTCATGCCGCCGGTGATCAGATACGCGCCGCTGTTGCGCAGAATCGCGGGACTCTCGGCGGGCTGAAGCTGCACGGCCTCGAAGCGGCGCGCCCAGCGGTGGCGGCTGCGGTAGGCGACCTGATCGTCCTGCGCCTGCGAGGTACACTCCGCGAGCAGCTGATCGGCGGCCAGCTCCAGCGCGCGGCCCTGCCCGATCGCCCCGAAGTCGATGCTGCGGCAGGCGATCGTCGCGTACTCCTGGGGAATCACCTTCGACGCGCCCAGGATCGTCGCCCTGGCCGGGACCAGATCCTCGCCGCCGGTGACATCCTGCACATTGTTGGAGACGACAAACAGCGTGACCGGCGATTCGTCCTCTTGCTCGCCGAGGATCTGCGCCAGCGTGAGCAGGCTAAAAAAGCCCTGATCCTGCTCATCATCGATCGCCTGCCCGTCGCTTGTGACGCTCCACAGATGCACGACTCGCGTCGGCGACTGGTGGTGCGTGCTGAGATCGCGGAGCAGCGCCTGGTAATCGATCGGCTGCTGCGGGTTGACGCTGTACGCGTGCGCGCCGAGCTGAGCAAACTCCGCTCCGGCTGCTACGGTCGTTACGTGCGCGCCGCTGTGGCTGAGCCGCTGTGCGAGCCGCTCGCCCAGGCCGCACTGATCCAGGAAGATCAGCCAGCGCTGCGGATCGGCCGGCGCGTCCTGGGCGGCGACGTGATCCGGCAGCGGCGACTGCTGCCAGGCCGGAACGTAGAACCAGTCGGCGACATCGGCTTTTTTGTCGAGCGTGCGCTGCTGCACAAACGACTGCTGCTGCGCCTCGACCCAGTAGCGCTGGCGCTCGAAGGGATAGGTCGGCAGCGGCACACGACGGCGATCCTGCTCCGCGTACATGCTGTTCCAGTCGATCGTCGCGCCGCGCAGCCACAGCCGGCCGATCGCTTCCAGCAGAAACGTCTCGTCGGCGACCTGGCTGCGCACGTGGCGCATCGTCTGCACGACACGCTGCTCGGCATCGCCGGTCAGGCACTGCTTGGTCAGCGTGCTTAGCGTGTGGCCCGGCCCGACCTCAAGGAAGATCGCCTCGGGAATGTTTGCCAGCTCCTGAACGCCTTCGATAAAGCGCACGGTCTGGCGCAGATGTTTGACCCAGTACTCGGGATCGGTCGCCTGCTCGGCGGTGATCCAGGTGCCGGTCAGATTCGACATGTAGCGCATCTGCGGCGGCCTCAGCCGGATCTGCCGCACCTGCTCGACAAACGGCGCGAGAATCGGGTCCATCATCGGCGAGTGGAAGGCGTGCGATGTGTGCGCGATGCGGCACTCGATGTGACGCTGCGACAGCGTCTCGCGCAGCGCTGCAACCGCGTCGTCCGGCCCCGAGACCACGCTCACCGACAGCCCGTTGCTGGCTGCCAGCGCGAGATCTGGATTCGACTCGGCGCGCAGCAGCGCCTGGACTTCGGCGGCGGGCAGCGGAATCACCAGCATCGAGCCGTGCGGCAGGCTTTGGATCAGCTGGCCGCGCACCGCGACGATCTTGAGCGCATCTTCCAGCGAGAAAACACCGGCCAGACAGGCCGCGACGTACTCGCCGATCGAGTGGCCGATCATCGCGTGTGGCGCGATGCCCCAGCTCAGCAGCAGCTTGGCCAGCGCATACTCGATCACGAAGAGCACAGGCTGCGTCAGCAAGGTCTGGTTGAGCTGCTCAGCCGCGTCGGCCTGCGCTTCATTGGTGGGATACAGAAAGTCGCGCAGGTCCAGCCCGAGATGCGGCTTCAGCAGCTCGCAGCAGCGATCGACCTCTTCGCGGAAACCTGGCTCTTCGGCGTAGATCTGGGCCGCCATATGCACGTACTGCGCGCCCTGGCCGGGAAACATAAAGATGATCGGGCGGTAGCCGCCGTTGTAGGCTTGCGACGGCATGCGCCGGGGATCGCCCGATTGCAGCGTGCTGAGCGCATCCTCCACATCGCGGCCAACCAGGATGCGGCGCTGCGCGAAAGCTTTACGGCCAACCTGAAGCGTGTAGGCCACGTCGGCGAGATTGGCCTGTGGGTGCTGCTCAAGATACGCCGCCAGATTGCGGGTCGCGGCTTCGAGCGCGGTCTCGGTTTTGGCCGAGAGCACCAGCAGTTGCGCGGATCGTCCCGGGCTGGACTCCGCGACCGGCGGCGCTTCTTCCAGGATCACATGCGCGTTGGTGCCGCCGATGCCAAACGAGCTGACGGCGGCGTGACGCGGCGATCCGTTCGGCGTCCAGGGTGCGAGCTTAGTATTGACATAAAACGGACTGTGCGCAAAATCGATCTTGGGATTGGCCTGTGTGAAGTGCAGGCTGGGCGGCAGCTGCTGATGATGCAGCGCCAGCGCGGTCTTGATCAGGCCAGTCACGCCCGCCGCCGCGTCGAGGTGCCCGACGTTGGTCTTCACCGAGCCGATCGCGCAAAAGCCGCGCTCCGTGGTGCTGGCGCGGAAGGCTTCGGTCAGGGCCGCGATCTCGATCGGATCGCCGAGGGGCGTGCCGGTGCCGTGGGCCTCGACATAGCTGATCGTGGCCGGATCGACCTCGGAGATGACGTGCGCGGCGCTGATCACGCGCGCCTGGCCCTCGACGCTGGGCGCGGTATAGCCGGCTTTGGTCGAGCCGTCGTTGTTGATCGCCGAGCCTTTGATCACCGCGTAGATGTGATCGCCGTCGGCGACCGCGCTGCTCAGCCGCTTGAGCACGACCACGCCCGCGCCGTAGCCGTTGACCGTTCCCTGCGCGTCGGCATCAAACGCGCGGCAGTGGCCGTCGGGCGACATAATGCCGCCTGTCTGGTAAAGGTAGCCCGACTTCTGCGGAAACTGGATCGAGACGCCGCCGGCCAGCGCCATATCGCAGTCGCCGATCAGCAAGCTCTGGCAGGCCAGATGCACCGCCACCAGCGAGGTCGAGCAGGCGGTCTGCACGGCGACGCTCGGCCCTTTGAGGTTGAGCTTGTAGGAGGTCAGCATCGTGAGCTGATCGCTGGTGTTGCCGAGCATGGTCTGGAAAACGCCGCCGGACTCCTGGAGCAGCTCCTGGTTGGAAAGCAGATTGTTGATCAGGTAGCTGCTGCTGCCGGCGCCGGCAAACATACCGATCGTCGCGCCGGCCGTGTCGGGATCATAGCCGGACTGCTCCAGCGCTTCCCAGGCACACTCGAAGAAGACGCGGAACTGCGGGTCCATGATCTGGGCCTCGCGCGGCGTGTAGCCAAAAAAGGCCGCGTCGAACTGATCGACGTTTTGGAGAACGCCCGCCGCTTTCACATGGCTGGGATGGCTCGCCAGCTCCGGCTCAAAGACGGAGTGCTCGACTTCTTGATCCTCGAAGAACGAGATCGACTCTACACCGTCGCAGAGATTTTGCCAGAATTGTTCTGTGGTTGGCGCGCCTGGGAAACGCCCACTGATACCGATAATCGCTATCTCCAGCCCTGTCGAATGATCGTCCACCTATCGGCCTCCTAATCTTTTTTATCGGTGCGCTGCGGTTGTCCCAAGCGCTGTTTAAGCCAGTTTCGTCCTTCTTTAGCAGCCTTATGCTTCGGCTCCTGCTGTGTCTGCGCTGAGCGATCGGTCTCGCTCTGGCTGAGATACTCCGACAATGCGCTGATCGTCGGATACTTGAACAGATCGACCATCGAGACTCGATCGAGCATTGTGGCGGTAGTGCCCAGGTGCTCGTTCAATTTACCGTGTAGCTGGATCACCAGCAGCGAGTGGCCGCCGAGATCGAAGAAGTTATCGTGAAGCCCGACCTGATCCACGCCCAGCAGCTCCTGCCAGATGCCGGCGATCGTTTGCTCTAGCTCGGTGCGCGGCGCGACATACGCGGCGGCCAGATTGGGCCGCGCTCCGTCCGGCTGCGGCAGCGCGCGGTAATCGATCTTGCCGTTGGGCGTGAACGGCAGGTCGTCGAGGATCACGAACGCGTTGGGCACCATATACTCCGGCAGCCTGGCCGCCATAAAGGTACGCAGGCTGCTGATATTCGGCGTGGTGTTCGGCTCGGGCAGCACATAGGCCACAATCTGCTGCGCACCGCTCGCGCCCGTCTCGCGCACCTGCACAATCGCTGTACGAATCTCGTCGTGAGCGGTGAGTGCATTCTCGATCTCGCCCAGCTCGATTCGGTAGCCGCGCACTTTGACCTGCTCGTCGCTGCGGCCGGCGTAGAGAATGTTGCCGTCGGGCAGATAGCGGCCCAGGTCGCCGGTGCGGTAGATCCGCGCGCCGGGAGCGCCGAACGGATTCGGCACAAAGCGCTCGGCGGTCAGATCCGGCCGGTTCAGGTAGCCGCGACTGACGCCGATACCACCGATGTAGATCTCGCCGAGCACGCCGATCGGCACGGGCTGACCATATGTGTTGAGCAGATAAATCTGCGTGTTGCCGACCGGCTTACCAATCGGCGGGTCGTGTGGCGACGCTGGGTCGCACACATGCACCGTGGAATAGATCGTGGTCTCGGTCGGGCCGTAGCCGTTGATCACCCGCCGCCCCTCGGACCAGCGCGCGACGATCTCGGCGGTGACTTTTTCCGCGCCGGTGTCGATGGTCTTCAGCAGCGGCAGATTGTCGGTTGGCAGGATCGCCAGCGTCGAGGGCAGCAGCAGGGCGTTGGTGATCGCCTGTTCGCGCAGCAGCCGGTTGAGATTCGGCCCCGGCAGCAGATCATGACGATCGGCCAGACAGATCGTTGCGCCGCTCAGCAGCGGAAAGGCCAGCTCCCAGATCGAGGCATCAAAGCTGGCGGAGGCGATCTGGAGCAGCCGGCTGCCGGCTTTCAAAGCGATCAGCCCAATCTGCACTTCCTGAAGGCTGACCAGGCCGCGATGGCTCTGCATCACGCCCTTGGGTCGGCCGGTCGAGCCCGAGGTATAGATGATGTATGCCAGATTGTCGGGCGTGATCGTCAGGGCAGGATTGGTGGTGGCCTCGGCTGCGATCGTCGGCCAGTCGCGATCCAGGCAGAGGTACCGGATCTGCTGATCTGTCTGCCAGCTTGGTCTGCCTTGCAGCAGCTGCGCCTGAGTGAGCAGCAGCGGAGTCTGGCTGTCAGTCAGCATGAAGGCCAGGCGCTCCTCGGGATAGGCCGGATCGAGCGGCACATACACGCCGCCGGCTTTGAGAATACCCAGAAACGCGATCACCATTTCCAGCGAGCGCTCAACGCACACGCCGACGCGAACCTCGGCGCCGACGCCGTGGGCGCGCAGATAGTGCGCCAGCTGGTTCGATCGCGCATTCAGCTCGGCGTAGGTCAAGGACCGCCCGTTGTACTCAACCGCTGTCACATCCGGCGTGCGCTCGGCCTGGGCCTCAAAGAGCTGGTGTACACAGCGATCCTGCGAGTAGGGCATCTGTGTAGCGTTCCAGGTATCGAGCATCAGCGTACGCTCGGCATCGCTCAGCAGCACAAGGTCAAAGATGCGCTGCTCAGGATCGGCGACAAGGCGATGAAGCAGCAGGTGGAAATGCTGCACCATGCGCTCGATCGTCGTCGCGTCGAAAAGATCGAGGCTGTAGTCCAGTACGCCCACGAGACCGCCCGGCGTTTCTTCCAGCGCCAGGTCCAGATCGAACTTGGCGGTGGTAGTCTCAAGATCCATGCGCTGCGCCTCCAGACCTTCCAGCGCAACATCGGGCAGCGGCGCGTTTTGCAGCGCGAACAGCACCTGGAACAGCGGCGTGTAGCTTGGGTCGCGGACCGGCCGCAGCTCTTCGACCAGCTGCTCGAAGGGCAGATCCTGATGCGCATAGGCCGCCAGCGTGGTCGTGCGGGTGCGGCGCAGCAGCTCGCGGAAGGTCGGATTACCCGACAGGTCGCCGCGCAGCACCAGCGTGTTGACGAAAAAGCCGATCAAGCCCTCGGTCTCGCTCAGATTGCGGTTGGCGATCGGACTGCCGACAACCACGTCGCTCTGATTGCTGTAGTGAGCAAGCAGCGTCTGGAACGCCGCCAGCAGCAGCATAAACGGCGTTACGCCCTCGCGCTGGCTGAGCTGTTTGATCTCGGCGGTCAGCGCGGGCGAGAGCATCACCGGCTGCGATGCGCCCCGGAAGGTCGGCATGGAAGGACGCGGCCGATCTGTGGGCAGCTCCAGCACGGGCGGTGCTCCCGCCAGCTGGCGGCGCCAGTAGCCAAGCTGCGATTCCAGTACCTCGCCCTGAAGCCAGTCGCGCTGCCAGAGCGCATAGTCGGCGTACTGGATCGGCAGTTCGGGCAGATTGGCGGATTGACCGCTGGTCTGGGCGGTGTAGTACGCGCCGATCTCACGCACGAGCACGCCCATCGACCAGCCATCCGCGATGATATGGTGCATACACAGCAGCAGTACATGCTCGGTGTTTTGCAGACGCAGCACATGCGCGCGCAGCAGCGGGCCGTGCTCCAGATCGAAGGGCTGCTGCATGGCCTGCGCGATCTGCCGCTGAAGCTCGGCCTCGCGTGTATCTGGCGGCAGCTGCGTGAGATCATGCAGGGTGAGCGGAAGGTTAGCATTCGGCGCGATGCGCTGGACAGGCGGCTCGGCGATCGAAGGTCGGGCCAAGGTTGTGCGCAGGATCTCGTGACGCTGTGCGACAGCGCTCAGGCTACGCTCCAGCGCCGCCACGTCAAGCGCTCCTGTCAGCCGAACGGCAGCCGCGATCTCGTAGGTGGTGCTGCCGGGTTGAAGCTGCTCCAGAAACCACAGCCGCTGCTGTGCGAACGACAGGGGCGGCTCGTGATCGCGCGGGAATGGATGCAGCGGCGGGATTGCCTGTCGCTCGGGCTGCTGTCCTGCGATCCACGCGGCAAGACCGGCGACCGTCGGCGATACGAAGAGCGTACGCAGCGGCAGCTCTACCTGGAACGTGTCGCGCACCCGCGAGACGATCTGAGTAGCCAGCAGCGAGTGGCCGCCCAGCGCGAAGAAGTTGTCGTGAATGCCGATCTGCGCGACGCCCAGCACTTGCTCCCACGTGCGCGCCAGCAGCTCTTCGACGCCTGTGCGCGGCGCAACATAGCCGGCCTCATGCTGACTACCGTCGAAGTCGGGCGCGGGCAGTGCATTGCGATCGATCTTGCCGTTGGGTGTTTTCGGCAGCGCCGGCAGCATCACGAATGCGCCAGGGACCATATAGTCGGGCAGCTGAGCGCCGACATGCTGGCGCAAGTCGGCAGAACCCAGAACCCAGAACCCAGAACCTTGGGAGGGAATCTCTTGACTCGCGTTAGGTTCCAGGTTCTTAGTTCTAGGTTCTATATAAGCGACGAGTCGCTTCTCGCCCTTATCGTCCTCATGCAGCACCACCACGCACTCGGCGATGTCGGGATGCTGGGCGAGCACGGCCTCGATCTCGCCGGTCTCGATGCGGAAGCCGCGCACTTTGACCTGATGATCGATCCGGCCCAGGATCTCGACGGTGCCGTCTGAACGCCAGCGGCCGAGGTCGCCCGTGCGCACCATCAGTTGGCCGTCCTCGAACGGACAGGCCACAAAGCGCTCGGCCGTCAGCTCAGGACGGAACAGATAGCCGCGCGACACGCTCTCACCCGCTACGCAGATTTCGCCCGCGATGCCCACCGGCTGCGGTTGGTCATGCCGATCCAGAATGTAGATGCGGTTGTTTTGCAGCGGCTTTCCGGCTGTGATTGGCCGGTCGATGTCGGCGGCGCTGATGACGCCCAGGATATTGATGTCGCTGATCTCAGTCAGGCCGTAGATGTTGACGACCTCAACTTGCGGCCCAAGCTGCCCAAACACCGATTGCAGCAGGCGCTGCTCGATCTTCTCGCCGCCGATCAGCAGATAGCGCAGCGCGTTGGCCGGCTGCTGCGGCGCGACGGCGTTCAGCATCGCCTGCATGTAGGACGGCACCGCGTCCAGCAAATGGATCTGGTTTTCGTCAAGATAGCGCAGCAATGCCGGGCTATTGAACTTGACCGGATCGGAGATGATGTGGAGCGTGCGGCCGAAGATCAGCGTCGGGAAGATCTGATTGACGGAAATGTCGAAGCTGATCGACGTGATCAGACCAACATTGCGCACGGCGGGATCGTCGAAGTAGGCGCGCAGGCCATGCACCAGGTTGATCAGACCCTGCTGCTTGACCATCACGCCCTTCGGGCGGCCAGTCGAGCCCGACGTGAAGATGATATAGGCCAACTGCTCCGGCAGCACGGTACGCGGCGGATTGCTTGTCGGCTGCGCGGCGAGCGTGGGCCAGTCGGCATCCAGGCGGAAGAATTGCGCCTGGTGCTCGGGTAGATGCTCAACCAGCGCGGCCTGGGTCAGGATCACCGGCGTGCGGCTGTGGGACAGCATGTACTGCAAGCGTTCGGCGGGGTAGGCTGGATCGAGCGGGACGTAGGCGCCGCCGGCCTTGAGGATCGCCAGCATGCCGACGATCATCTCAAGGCCACGCTCGACCATCAGCGCCACCAGCACGTCCGGCCCCACACCCTGCGCCCGCAGATGATGTGCCAGCTGGTTGGCGCGCGCGTTCAGCTCGGCATACGTCAGACTTGCGCCCTCGTAGACGATCGCGGTGGTTTCCGGGCTGCGCGCCGCCTGCGCCTCGATCAGCTGATGCACGGCGGCGTCATGTGGATAGTCCGCCGCCGAGCGGTTCCAGTCAATCAATGTTTGCTGCTCGACGTCGGTCAGGAGCGGCAGCTCGGCGATCCGCTGGTCGGGATTGGCGACGACGGCGCGCAGCAGTGTCTGGAAGTGTCCCGCCATACGCTCGATCGTCGCGGCGTCGAAGAGCTGGCGATTGTACTCGATAAAGCCGTGGATCTCCGGGCCGCGCTCTTCAAGATTGAGCGTCAGATCGAACTTGGCGGTGCCGGTCTCGCCTTCTGCAAAGCTCAGCTTGAGATTCGGTAGCTCGATCGCGCTGAGCGGGCTGGGCTGAAGCACGAACATGACCTGGAAGAGTGGCGAGCTGCTGAGATCGCGATCGGGCTGGATCGTCTCGACGAGCTGCTGAAAAGGCACATCCTGATGCGCGTAGGCATCCAGCGCGGTTTTGCGCACCCGGCCCAGCAGCTCGCCAAAGGTGGGATTGCCCGCAAGATCCGTGCGCAGCACAAGATTATCGACGAAGCAGCCGATCAGCCCTTCCAGCTCACGTTTGGATCGGCCGGCAGTCACCGAGCCGACTACCAGATCGTCCTGATCGGTGTAGCGCCGGAGCAGCACGTTGAACGCGGCCAGCAGCGTCATAAACAGCGTGGCGTCGTAGCGCTGCGCCAGCGCTCGCAGCTCCTGGCTCAGCTGAGCGGATAGGTACAGCCGGTGTTTGGCTCCCGCAAAGGTTTGAAAAGCCGGTCGCGGTCGATCGGTGGGCAGCTGGAGCGTGGGCAGATTGGCGAGCTGCTGCTGCCAGTAGTCCAGATGCGGGGTGTTGGCTTCACCCTGGGCCTGCTGCTGCTGCCAGATCGCGAAGTCGGCATACTGGATCGGTAGCTCGGGCAGCGGATCGCTTTTGCCGGCGATCAAAGCGCTGTACAGCTCGCTCAGCTCCCGCACGAACACGCCGATCGACCAGCCATCGGCGATGATATGGTGCAGCGTCAGCAGCAGCACATGCTCATCGCGGGTACCCTCTGGGTGTAGCTCTAGCAGCGTCATGCGCAGCAGCGGGCCAGCCTGGAGATCGAAGGGCTGCCGGGCCTCGGCCAGCGCGCGCTCCTGCACTGCGTTAGCCTGCTCTGTCGCCGGCAGATCGCGCAGATCGACTCGCGGGAGCGGCACCTGCACGTCGGCGTCGATGCGCTGCACCGGCGCGCCGTCGGCGGCGGATACATCCTGCGTAAAGCGCGTGCGCAGCGATTCGTGGCGGCGCACGATCGCGCTTAGGCTGCGCTCCAGCACCGCAACGTTCAGCGCGCCGCTCAGATGGACGATGCCGGGCATGTTGTAGACAGCAGTGCCGGGATCGAGCTGATCCACCAGCCAGAGCCGCTGCTGCGGAAACGAAAGCGGCCAGGTTTCGCCCTCCGCCCGGCGTGGGATCGTCGTTTGCGCGGGCGGCGACTGGGCGGCCTTGCTCTGCAACCATTTATCAAGCAGCGCCCGCTGCGCCACAGACAGCTGCGCGATGCGCTGCGCGTTATCGTGTTCTTGGGTCATAGACGATCTTCTTCTCCACATGGTCCACGCTGAATGCGTCGAAGGACGTTACCGGCTAGATGGTTAGGATCTCCTCGATCCATTAACTCGGAGCGGCGGCGCTTATCCGCGCTGCGGCTAATGTTTGCGTCAAAAGTTCCCCCAGCGTTTGCACGTTGGGCTGGTCGAGCATCGTCCAATGGCTGCCGGGCGTGACCATACTCTCGATCTCACCCGTGACATAGGCCGACCATGCGGCGCGCTGCGCTGCGGCTCGGCGTTCGACCGGATCGCCGGGGTTGGCGTCGCTGGTGAAGAGCACGATCGGGCCGGCATAGGATCTTGGCCGGTGCTGGTCCAGCGCTCGTCGCTGGGCGATGCTTAGCCGCACAATGCGCAGCAGTTGCTCCCGATCGAGCATCTGCCAGGTCTGCGGGCTCTGGCGGCGGGCCTGCTCCAGCACCGTCGTGATCGCCGCGTTCAGGCTCAGGCCATGCAGCGCGGTCTCCTCGATCTCGATGCCATACATCTGTGCCAGCTCCCGCAGATCGCCGATCTCGTCGCGCGCGGCCGTCGTCGGACGCTCCGGCAGGCTATCGAGCAGCGCCAGCAGCGCTACACGCTCGCCCTGCTCGTGGAGCATGGCCGCTATCTCGAAGGCGATGCTACCGCCAAGTGACCACCCGCTCAGATAGTACGGGCCGTGCGGCTGCTGCGCTCGCAGCGCCTGAACGTAGCTCGCGGCCATCTCGCGGATCGTCGTGTGCGGCGTTTGGCCTTCGTCCAGACCAGCGGCTTGCAGGCCATAGAGCGGCTGCTCGGGCGCGATCACCTGGGCCAGCGCGGCATAGTTGAGCACGCTGCCGCCCAGGCCGTGCACGCAGAAGAGCGGCGGCAGGCTGCCGCTGGCTTTGATCGGCACCAGCGGCGACCAGGCACCGGCGCGACGCTGCTCAAGGCGCTGCGCCAGATGCGCGATCGTCGGCTCTTCAAACAGCGCGGCGACCGGCAGCCGCTGCCCAAGGCGCTTGTGGATCTGCTCCATCAGCCGGATCGCCAGTAGCGAGTGCCCGCCCAGACGGAAGAATTGATCATCAACGCTGACCTGCTCGACTTCCAGCAGCGACTGCCAGATTTCAGCCAGCGCGCTCTCGGTCGGCGTGCGCGGCGCTACATACGGCCGCTCCGAGGTTGCGCTTGCAATTTCTGGCGCGGGCAGCGCGCGGCGATCGAGCTTGCCGTTGGGCAGCGTCGGCAGCTCAGCCAGCACCACAAACGCCGACGGAACCATGTACTCGGGCAGGTTCTCGGCGAGGAGGGCTTGGAGAAGTGGGGTCAGGCCCTCACCCCCCAGCCTTCGGCTTTCCCCCTCTCCCGCTGCGGCAGGCGAGGGGGAGTCTGTGGAGCTTTGTTCTTTTGTTCTTTGTTCTTCCGTTACGTACGCAACCAGCCGTTGATCGCCGAGCCGATCCTCGCGCAGCAGCACAATCGCGTCGCGAACGAGCGGAAAGCGCAGCAGCGCCGCCTCGATCTCGCCCAGCTCGATGCGGTAGCCGCGCAGCTTGATCTGGTGGTCGATCCGGCCCAGGAAGTCGAGGTTGCCATCCGGCAGGTAGCGCGCCAGATCGCCGGTTTTGTACAGCCGCGCGCCTGGCTGGGCTGTAAACGGATCGGGCACGAAGCGCTCGGCGGTCAGCTCCGGGCGATTGAGATAGCCGCGCGCCACGCCGGCACCGCCGATGTACAGCTCACCCGGCACGCCGAGCGGCACCGGCTGGAGATAACGATCCAGGACATAGGTCTGCGTGTTGTCGATCGGCCGTCCAATCGAGATCTGCTCGTCGCTGCGAACCAGCGCTGCGGTCGCGTTGACGGTGGCCTCGGTCGGGCCGTACAGATTCCAGATTTGTAGATCCGGCAGCAGGCGCTGTGAGCGGGCGACTAAGCCGGGCGGCAGCTGCTCGCCGCCCACAAACACGCTCTTCAGCGTCGTCGGCAGCGGCGCGTAGCCGGACTCAACCGCGTCGAGGATCGTGCTCCACAAGGACGGGACGTAGTTCAATCCGGCGTGCTCACGGCTATTCAGCGCCTCGACGAGCAGCGCCGGCTGGCTCAGCACCTCATCCGGCAGCAGCCAGACGGCTTTGCCCACCAGCAGCGGCCCGAAGAGCTGCTTCAGCGAAGGATCGAAGGTGATCTTGGTCAGCGCAGGCAGGTGATTTAGCTCTGCGCCGCCGGTGCGCGTGAACCAGCACAGATAGTTGACGGCGCTCTCGTGGGTGACAACCACGCCTTTAGGCTGGCCGGTGGAGCCCGAGGTGTAGATGACATAGGCGGCATTGCCGGCAAAGACTCCGCTCGCGGGCGCGCTGCCGGCGTAGGTCGCGATCTGCGTCTGGTCCGCATCCAGGCAGACAACGCGCGGTCCTGCATCGATCGGGGGCAGAGCTTCGCGCAGCGCCTCCTTGGTCAGCAGCAGCACTGCCTGGCTATCGTGCAGCAGGAATTGGAGCCGCTCACGCGGATAGTTCGGATCGAGCGGCACGTAGGCGCCGCCCGCCTTCCAGATGCCCAGCAGCGCGATCAGCAGGTCAAACGAGTGCGGCAGCAGCAGCGCCACGCGCGTTTCCGGCCCGACACCCAGCCGTTGCAGATGCCGCGCCAGCTGATTTGCCCGGCAATCCAGCTCCGCGTAGCTCAGCGACTCGCCGCCGGCCTCGACAGCTGCGGCGCCCGGCGTGCGCGCGGCCTGGGCCGCGATCAGCTCATGCACACAGCGCTCACGGGAATAGTCGGCGGCGGTCTGGTTCCACTCGACGAGCTGCTGGCGCTCGGCGGCGGACAGCAGCGGCAGACGGCCGATCCGCGTGTCGGGCTGCTCCGCGATCCTCTCAAGCAGCAGCTGGAAGTGCGCCAGCAGCCGCGCGATCGTCTCGTGCTCGAAGAGGTCCACCGCGTACTCTAGCGTGCCGCCGACACCTGCGGCGGTATCGAACAGGCTCAGCGACAGATCGAATTTGGCTGCGTGGCCGGAGATGCTGGCGGGCTCGACCTGGATCTCCGGCAGCGTAAGCTCGGGCGGCGACTCGCTGATGAACGCGAACATGACCTGGAACAGCGGCGTGCGGCTGCGATCGCGCTCGGGCTGAAGCGCCTCCACGATCGCCTCGAACGGCGCGTCTTGATGCGCGTACGCTTCCAGCGTCGTGGTGCGTGTGCGCGCCAGCAGCTCGCGGAAGGTTGGATCGCCGCTCAGGTCGGTGCGCAGCACCAGCGTGTTGATGAAAAACCCGATCAGCGGCTCTAGCTCGGGGTGTGTTCGTCCCGCGATCGGCGTGCCCACGGCGATATCATCCTGGCGACTGTAGCGCGCCAGCAGCATCTGCCAGGCGCTGAGCAGGATCATAAACAGCGTCGTGCCGGTCTGCTGGCTGAGGTCGCGTAGCCGTGCCAGAAGCGTGCCGTCGATCGTGACCGGCAGCGTCTCGCCGCGAAAGCTGGGCAGCGCCGGCCGTGGATGATCGGTGGGCAGCTGAAGCGCCGCGATGCCGGCTAGCTGATGCCGCCAGTAGTCGAGCTGCCGCTCAAGAATCTGATCTTTGAGCCAGGAGCGCTGCCAGATTGCATAGTCGGCGTACTGGATCGGCAGTGGCGGTAGATTCACGCTCTGCCCGCGTACGGCCGCGATGTACACGGCGATGATCTCGCTGATCAATACGCCCATCGACCAGCCGTCGGTGATGATATGGTGCAGCGTCAGCACAAAAACGTGTGTCCGTGCATCGCGGCGCAGGAGCACCGGCCGGATCAGCGGGCCGCTCACGAGATCAAAGGGCGTGCTGGTGGCGGCGCGAATCTGGCGCTCCAGCTCAAGCGCCTGCGTCTCGGCATCCAGCGCCGATAGATCGATGGTGTTGATCGGCACTGAGCGCGGATCGGCGATCCACTGCATCGGCTGCTCGTCCACGATCGCAAAGGTGGTGCGCAGCGACTCGTGCCGATCAACGACCAGATCCAGGCTGTGCTGAAGCGCGTCGACGTCGAGCGGCCCGTGGATCTCCCACGCGCCCGGCACATGGTAGCTGGCAGTTCCTGATTGTAGCTGCTCGATGAACCACAGGCGCTGCTGCGCGAACGAGAGCGGCACCGGCCCCGACTCGGTGCGGCGAGTCAGCGGCGGCAGCTCAGCTCCGGCCTCCAGTCGTTGCTGTGCTTCGCTCACAGCTGCGCCCAGCTCGGCGATCGTCGGATGCTCGAAGAGCGCGCGCACCGGCAGATCCAGCCCGAGGCCGGCGCGAATGCGGCTGATGACCTGCGTTGCCAGCAGCGAGTGGCCGCCCAGCGCAAAAAAGTTGTCGTGGATGCCCACGGCCGGCGCGCCGAGCACCTGCTGCCAGATCTCGCTTAGCTGCATCTCGATCGGCGTGCGTGGCTGGGAATCGCCGGTGGTGGTGCTAGTCCAGACCGGTGCCGGCAGTGCGCCGCGATCGACTTTGCCGTTGGGCGTCAGCGGCAGCGTGTCAAGGACTACAAAGGCGCTCGGGATCATATGCTCCGGCAGGCGCGTTTGCAGGTACTGGCGCAGGCGCGGCGCGATCTCGACCAGCGCGCGGGTGGCGGCGGGCGTGGTCGTGTAGGCGCTCCACGGCTCAAGCGTTTGAATCACCGGCTCGGGCAGCCGAGCCTGGCCCGCGCGGTTGAACACCGCGTCGTAGCAGCCGTCTGCACCGCTGTCGCTCCATCCAATGCGGACGTGGTAGCCCAGCTCGGCGCCCAGCGCCCAGAGCGCCTCGGGATCGACGGCGCGGGCGGCCAGCTCATCAAGCGTGGCGCGCAGCTCTCCGGCGGTGGCTGGTCCGGTCGCAGCGTGGAGCCAGGCGGTGGCTTCCACCAGCGGCTGCACGCGGGCGCTCGGGATTGCGCGCACCACGAGGCTATCGACCTCCTCCTCGGTTTCCAGCGCGGTGCGCAGATCGTCGAGTGTCCAGCGCTGCGCCGACCAGTCGACGGTGGTGCTGGCCGGCACCGGAAGCGGCGGGCCGTCGACGGTGAGCGTGACATCGTAGCGGAACTGGGTCAGCTCGTTGTGGTCGTGGCCGCGCTTGATCTCGACCTGCACCTCGCTGATCTGCGGCAAGGCGAGCCGAAGCGCATGGAAGAACGCCGGATCGAGCAGCAGCTCGCGCTCCTGGGCGACCAGCTGGCGCAGCTGCGCGGCGAGGGTTGTGCGGTCGGCGTCGGGCGCGGCCTGGGCGAGCGTGACGGCGGTAGCGAAGGCGGCGAGCAGCGGGCGGCTGCGCACATCGCCGATGAAGAGCCGGCCGTCGGGCGGCAGCAGCCGCAGCGCCTGGGTGATCACGGCGACCAGGTAGTCGGCGCTCGGGAAGTACTGCGCCACCGAGTTGAGGATCACGGTGTCAAACGACGCCGGCTCCACGTCGCCGAGGTCGTCGGCACGGCGCTGCTCCAGCGTGACCTGCGTCCAGTCGGGCGGCAGGTGGCGGCGAATATGCGCCAGCGCGGGCGCCGAAAAGTCGATGCCGTGATAGACGGTGCAGTCGCCGGCCAGCGGAAACAGCAGCAAGCCGGTGCCCACGCCGATCTCCAGCACGCGCGACGGCTGAAGTGCGCGAATGCGATCCACGGTCGCGTCGCGCCACGCACGCATCTCGTCGGCCGGGACCGGCTCCCCGGTGTAGCTGCTGTGCCAGCCGGTGATATTGAAGGTCGGATCGGCCGGCTGGCCCTCGGCGTAGGTTTCGTCGTAGAGCGTCTGCCAGTCTTCAACATACGAAGATTGATCGTCGTCGCTGGTGGCGGTGACAGCTGCCGGAACCACGTAGCCGACCAGCCGTGAATCGCCCGGCAGATCGCTGCGTGGGATCACGGCGGTGTCGCGAATCGCGGGATGCTCGTTGAGCACGGCCTCGATCTCGCCCAGCTCGATGCGGAAGCCGCGGATCTTGACCTGCTGATCGATCCGGCCCAGGAATTCGAGCGTGCCGTCCGGCAGGTAGCGCGCCAGGTCGCCCGTGCGATACCAGCGTTGGTTATCTAGCTCGACAAACTTCTCGGCGGTCAGCTCGGGGCGGTGGAGATAGCCGCGCGTCACGCTCGCGCCGCCGATGTACAGCTCGCCCGCCACGCCGATCGGCACGAGTTGACCATGCAGATCGTAGAGGCGCAGCGTGCTGTTGTGCATGGGCGTGCCGATCAGATGCTTGCTCAGGATCTGATCCGGCTGCACGGCGTGCGTGGCGCAGATGATCGTGGCCTCGGTCGGGCCGTAGAGAATATTGATCCGCGCGCCAGGAAATGCGTCGTGGATCTCGGCCAGCAGATCGGGCGCGACCGCGTCGCCGCCGACAAAGATCTGGCGCAGCGTGCTGTAGCGCCGTTGCAGATCGTTGTCGCGAATATATCCTGCGATCTGGCGCATCAGGCTGGGCAGCGTGTGCAGCACCGTGATCGATTCCAAAGTGCGCGCAAAGCCGGGCAGATCCAGGATCTGCTGTTTGGTCAGCAGCACGGCGCTGCCGCCCGCCAGCAGCGGGCAGAACAGCTCGAAGAGCGCGATGTCGAACGAGAATGACGCGATGCAGGGCATGCGATCGTCGCTGGTGAATTGGAAGGCGGCCTGGCTGGCGCTCAAGGTATTGGCCAGCTGCCCATGCTCGACCATCACGCCCTTCGGCAGGCCGGTGGAGCCCGAGGTATAGATCACGTAGGCCAGCGTGTCGGGGCCGAGCGCGATCTCGGGATTTTCCTCCGGCCCCGCCGCGATCGCCGCCTGATCGCGATCCAGATACACAGTTTGGGGCGCGTTCAGCTGTGTGCTCAGCACTTGTTTGGTCACAAGAAGCGCAACGTCGGCGTCGGACAGCATCCATTCGAGCCGATCGCGGGGATATTCGGGATCGAGCGGCACGTAGGCGGCGCCGGCTTTCCAAATGCCCAGCAGCCCGACAGCTAGCTCAGGCGAGCGATCGACGCACAGCCCGATGCGTACCCCCGGCCCGGCTCCCAGCGCGCGCAGATGGTGGGCCAGCTGGTTCGCCTGTGCGTTCAGCGCTGCATAGCTCAGCTGCTCCTGCCCCGCGATCAAAGCGATCGCGTCCGGCGTGCGGGCTGCCTGCGCCGCGAAAAGATCCGGCACCCATCGCCGCGCGAGCGGAGCGGCGGTATCGTTCCAGGCGGCGAGCTGCTCCTGCTCCATCGTGGTCAAGAGCGGCAGCGCGGTGACGGCCTGCTCAGGAGCGGCGGCCATCGCGGCCAGCACCGTGCTGAAATGCCCGATCAAACGCGCGATCGTCGCCTCGTCGAAGAGATCGGTGTTGTACTCCAGGATGCCGCCGATGCCGTTTGGCCCCTCGCCCATAAACACCGACAGATCGAAGGTTGCCGTGCGGCTGGTAACCTCAAGCGAGCGCAGCTGCAAATCGGGCAGCTCTGTGATCTCCATCGGCGCGTTCTGGAGCGCGAAGCCCACCTGGAACAGCGGGTTGTAGCTCAGGCTGCGTTCCGGCTGAAGCTCTTCGACCAGCATCTCGAATGGCAGGTCTTGATGGGCATAGGCGCTCAAGGAAACATCGCGCACTTGGCGCAGCAGCTGTCGCACCGTTGGCGCGCCCGAAAGATCCGTGCGCAGCACCAGCATGTTGACGAAGAAGCCGATCAGATCTTCCAGCTCGCTGCGGGTCCGGTTGGCGATCGGCGAGCCCACCGCGATGTCGGTCTGGCCGCTGTAGCGCGCCATCAGGATCTGAAACCCGGCCAGCAGCGTCATGAACAGCGTGACATCTTCTTGCTGGCTCAGCCGCAGCAGCGCCGCGCTCAGCTCCGGCGTCAGCTCAAAGGATCGGGTTGCGCCACGGAACGAGAGCACCGGCGGGCGCGGCCGGTCGGTCGGCAGCTCAAGCACCGTCAGATCGGCCAGCTGCTGCTTCCAGTAATCAATCTGGCTTTGGAGCACTTCGCCCTGAAGCCAGTCGCGCTGCCAGACCGCAAAGTCGGCGTACTGGACCGGCAGCGGCGCGAGCGGTGGCGCGATCTGCTCGGCCTGCGCTGCCAGGTGGGCGCGGTAGAAGGCGAAGAGGTCGCGCACCATCACGCCCATCGACCAGCCGTCGCTGATGATATGGTGTAGCGTCAGCACCACGATCTGGCGATCCTGCTCAAGCTGGAAGAGCTTCGCCCTGACCAGCGGCCCGCGCTGGAGATCGAAGGGCCGGCCGACTTCCTCGGCGGCGAGACGCAGCGCTTCCGACTCGCGATCATCGGCGGCGGGCAGATGTCGCAAATCCACTACTGGCAGCGCGAGCGTCAGCTCTGTCGTGATCACCTGCGCCGGCTGGCTGTCGATCAGTGCAAACGTGGTGCGCATCGACTCGTGGCGGGCGATCATCGCGTTGAGGCTGCGCTCGACCGCCGCACGATCCAGGCGTCCGGTCAGCTCCAGCACGACGTGCATGTTGTAGAACGGGTTGCCGGGCTCAAGCTGATCCAGGAACCAGAGGCGCTGCTGCGCGAACGAGAGCGGCAGGCGGCCATCGCGGGAGACCGGCCGCAGATCGGGCATCGACCAGTGCCCAGCGCCCTGGCGTGCCGACTCGATGCGCTGGCTCATCCCGGCGATTGTCGGCTTCTCGAAGAGCGCGCGCAGCGGAATCTCGATCTCCAGCGTGTCGCGCAGCCGCGAGACGACCTGAGTCGCCAGCAGCGAGTGGCCGCCGCGATCGAAGAAGTTGTCGTGGATGCCGATGCGCTCAACTTTCAGCACCGCCTGCCAGACCTCGGCGATCGTACGCTCAAGCGCGGTCGTCGGCGCGATGTATTCAGCCTCAGCGGCATAATCGCCGGGCCGGGGCAGCGCCCGCCGATCGAGCTTGCCGCTGCCGGTGAGCGGTAGCTCGTCCAGGACCACGAAGGCGCTCGGGACCATGTACTCGGGCAGGTTCTCGGCGAGGAGGGCGCGGAGGATGGCGGGAAGGCCCTCACCCCCTGCGATGCCCAGAGGGCGCCCGGCCTCCCCCTTCCCCGAACGTCGGCGGGCTTCCGCCTCCGTTGCGGCAGGCGAGGAGGAAAGAACGTCCCCGCTTAGTTCTAGGTTCTGGGTTCTAGGTTCTAGGCTCTCTTGTTCCTTTGTGCGCCCAGAGGGCACCCGGTTCTTTTGTTCCTTCGTCACGTATGCGACAAGCCGTTTATTCCCCGGCTCGTCTTCGCGCAGCAGCACCACCGCCTCGCGCACCAGGTCGGAGCGTAGAATTGCGGCCTCGATCTCGCCCAGCTCGATACGGAAGCCGCGCAGCTTCACCTGATGATCCACGCGGCCCAGAAACTCGATGTTACCATCGGGGAGGTAACGCGCCAGGTCGCCTGTGCGGTAGAGCCGCGCTCCTGGGATGTTGGCGAACGGATCGGGGAGGAATCTTTCGGCGGTCAGCGCTGGCCGCTCATAGTAGCCGCGCGCCAGCAGCGGGCCACCCAGGTACAGCTCGCCGGTCACGCCCAGCGGCGCAGGCTGTCCATGCTGATCCAGAATATAGGCCGAGCGCTCGCCGACCGGGCGGCCGATCGGGATGTTGATACGCTCGGCGCCCGCGTACTCGGTTCCGGTAACATGGCACGTCGTCGCCGTAATCGTGGTCTCGGTGGGGCCGTACGCGTTGATCAGCCGCAGATGCCGGAAACCGGTCTGCTGCCAGGTCTGCACCACATCTGCCGTAAGCGCCTCCGCGCCGGTGACAACCATGCGCAGGGACGGCGGCGGCGCCGAGTCGCCCAGGGTCTCGATCCAGGCCCGGAAGAAGATCAGCGGAATATTGGCGATGGTGATTCCCAGGTCGCGGATCACGCCGGTAAAGGCGGCTGGGCTCCACAGCTCCGCATCGCGCACGACGCTACAGGCGCCTGACCGGAGCGGCAGCAGAATCTGCTCGACCGAGACGTCGAAGCTGGGCGACATAAACAGCGTCTCGCGGTCGTCGGCGGTGACCTCATAGAGCTGCTGCATCGAGGGCACATGCCGCGCAGTCGCCGCGTGCGAAACGCCGACGCCTTTGGGCCGTCCGGTCGAGCCCGAGGTATAGATCAGATAGGCCAGATTGTCGGGGTGGATCGCGGAGCTGGGCGGCGTCTCGGGCTCCGTCGCGATCTGCGGCCAATCGGCATCGAGATCGAGGCAGCGCGCCGCCGGGTATGACAGCCGCGCCTGGGTTTCGGCGCGAGCGATCAGCAGGGCCGCGCGGGTATCGTCGAGCATGAAGCGCAGCCGATCGGTGGGATACTCGGGATCGAGCGGCAGGTAGGTGCCGCCCGCCTTGAGGATCGCCAGCATCGCGACAAACAGCTCGATCGAGCGCTCAAGACACACGCTCACCACAAGCTCTGGCGCGATGCCGCGCCGGCGCAGATGCTGGGCCAGCTGATTGGCGCGTCGATCCAGCTCGGCGTAGGTGATCTGCTCGGCGCCGTGAATCACCGCGATCGCCGCTGGTGTGCGGGCTGCTTGCTCGGCGATCTGCTCATGAATCCAGCGCTCGGGCTCGCGCGCGATCGGCGTGGAATTCCAGTCGTGGAGGAGCTGCCGGCGCTCGACGGGCGTGAGCAGCGGCAGCTGCGCGATGCGCTGGTTGGGATTGGCGACAATGCCGCGCAGCAGGATCGTCAGGTGCTCCATCATGCGCGCGATCGTGGCGGCCTCGAACAGGTCAGTGCTGTATTGCAGATCCAGGCGCAGCTCTGCGCCCTGCTCGACGGCGTTCAGCGCCAGATCGAGCTTGGCGACCGATTCCTCAAGCGTGAGTGGTCGCAGTGTCAGGCCGGGCAGCTCCAACGCCTGCATCGGCGCGTTTTGCAGCGCAAACATCACCTGCACCAGCGGCTGGCGGCTCAGATCGCGAACCGGGTGGAGCGCGTCGATCAGCTGCTCAAAGGGCAGATCTTGATGCGTAAAGGCGTCCAGCGTCGTGGTGCGATTCTGGCCCAGCAGTTCGGCGAAGGTTGGATTGCCCGACAGGTTGCCGCGCAAGGCCAGCGTATTGATGAAGAAGCCGATCAGGCTTTCCAGCTCTTTGTGCGTCCGTCCCGCGATCGGCGTGCCCACCACGACCTGATTCTGGCCGGTGTGACGGGCCAGCATGATCTGCAAGGCCGTCAGCAGCGTCATAAACAACGTCGCGCCGTAGCGCTGGCTGAGGGCTTTGAGATCGGCGGTGAGACGCGCATCCAGCAGCGCGGTGACTGTCGCTCCCCCAAAGCTTTGCACAGCCGGTCGCGGCCGATCGATCGGCAGATCCAGAAACATCGGCGCGTCGGCTAGCTGTCGCCGCCAGTAGTCGAGCAGCCGATCGAGGTGGCCGCCGCTGGTCTCCGGGCTGAGCCGCTGACGCTGCCAGACGGCGTAGTCGGCATACTGAATCGGTAGCGGCGGCAAGGCTGCGGCAGCACCGCCCGCGACGTAGAGCGTCGTCAGCTCACGAATGAAGACGCCCATCGACCAGCCGTCGGAGATGATGTGATGCATTGTGACCAGCAGCACATGCTCGTTGGCGGCGCGGCGCAGCAGCACGATCCGCAGCAGCGGTCCATGATGGAGATCAAAGGGCTGCTGCGCCTCGGCGAAGGCCAGCCGCCGCACCTCGGCCATTTGCGCATCAGGCGACAAAGCTTGCAGATCGTGGAGTGGAATCGAGAGCGGCTCAGGCGCCGAGATGCGCTGGATCGGCTGGCTGTCGCTGCCCGATGCCTCGGGCACAGACTGGGTGAAGGTCGTGCGCAGGCTCTCGTGACGGGCGACCA
Organism: Herpetosiphonaceae bacterium; assembly: GCA_036401895.1. Classification (GTDB taxonomy): domain Bacteria; phylum Chloroflexota; class Chloroflexia; order Chloroflexales; family Kallotenuaceae; genus LB3-1. Next base: position 37,929 of record DASWTW010000177.1, read on the forward strand.
GCGCCGTAAAGCTGCGCTCCAGGCGGGCAATATCGAGCGGCCCGCTCAGCGCGATCGCCTCGTGGATGTTGTAGGCGGGGCTGTTGGGCTGTAGCTGATCCAGAAACCACAGCCGCTGCTGCGCAAAGGAGAGCGGCAGAGCGCCATCGCGGGGCAATGGTCGCGGCCCTGCATCGCCGGAGCCGTTCTCGTGCTGGAGCGCGGCCAGGATTTCGGCCTTGCGCTCGGCGATCGCGGCGTGAAGCTCGGGTGTTAGCTTTGCGCCGGAGCCGCGATAGCGCAGCCGTTCGCCTTCTACTCGAAATTTTATTCCCTGACCCTGAAGCATCGCGAGGAACTCGGCGACGGTCATCTCTGCCATCATTCTTCCTTTATCGTACGTTCAGCAGCTGGTATCGTTCGACATACAACGGGTTGCACCGCCAGCACTCAGATATGGAGCAAGCAGGGAATGGCCGGGCTCTACGCGTAGGGTTATAAATGAGTCCCTTTGAGATTGTCGGAACGTGTGCGCTTAACACCGGACTCCAGAATCGGCGGGGTACGAGCAAGGATTAGCCTTGCGCGCATCCCAAGTGCCACACATAGGAGCTTGGATAGATTGAACAGTGGTTTTGGCGTCGTGCAGGCAAAACAAGCGGTGTCATGGGTGTTGCAGGTGTCCATTAGCCAATACTGCATACATTCGCTGGGTGTAGTGTACTGATCTGTCTCGCATCATGGTGCGATTTTGTTAAAAACCATTATAGCACGCTCAGTATACGCTCGTCCTTGAACAAAAGAACTACAGCGGGTAAGACCTCTTTGTCCAACCGGCAAGCGGCCGGCCGCGGTCAGATCAGTCGCTGCGCATCGTTAGCGATCGTAATCTGCTGGATCTGGTTGCTGCCCTCGATGATCTCCATAATCTTGGCATCGCGAAAATAGCGCTGGACCGGATAATCGGGACTGCATCCGTTCGCGCCATGGATCTGCACCGCGTCGATCGCGGCCT
>DASWTW010000178.1:0-33908 GCA_036401895.1 Herpetosiphonaceae bacterium
TCGGCGTGCGCCTCAAGAAACGCCACGGTATCCTCGACGACGATCGTACTGCCCGGCGCGATGGTGTTGCAAAAGTCGGCCACCTCCTGCGACAGATCGGTGGCCTGCACGCCCGTATAGCCGCGATCCACGGCCAGCAGCTCAAGCAGATCGCCGTAGCCGGGGCCGATCTCAAGGATGCGCGCATCGCGCTGCCTGGGGATGAGATGCCCGTAGTTGAGCCAGAGATGATCTTTTTTGCGCTTGCGATACTGGTGCGGATCGGTCACGTGTGACAGATGCCGCGTCAGATAGCTATCGAATAAGGTGTTGCGATCGCTCATAGCGAGCGGGCCTCCTCCCTGGAAAGAATCTGCCGCTGCCGGGCGACTGTTTGTTTGACCAGCACCAGCTGAATCAGCGTGTTCAGCATTTCGCCGCAGAGCAGCGACAGCGCGGCTCCGGGAGCGCCCCAGAGCGGCACCAGCACCCACAGCAGGCCGCTGATCACAAAAAGATTGAAGACGGCCAGCCGGGTGATCCAGCTAAAATGCCCGTATGCCTGGATTGTGCTGGTCAGGCAGCTATTGAGTGTGCGAAAAATCAGCGCGATCGCCAGGATGCGCAGGATCGTGATTGCGGGCGTGTACTGCGGCAGGAGCCACTGGATCACCAGCGGCGCGATCAGCGCCAGCGCCAGGCCGCAGAGAGCGCCGTAGCCAAAGGTGATCGCGGCGTAGCGCAGAATCATTCGGCTCGTGTCCTGGCGATCGTCGGCGAGCGTGGCCGCAATATGGCTGTAGACCGACATCGCGAAGGCCGCCGCGACCAGCAGCACCGGCTCTGTCAGCCGAAACGCCAGGCCGTAAAAGCCAACAGCGGCGGTATCGGCAAAGCTGCTGAGCACGATCACATCCAGCCGCGTGTACAGCGTGACGATCACGATCGTGCCGCCGATCGGCAGGGCGCGTCGCAGCAGCGTCTTGATCTCGGCCACAGGCGCGCCGCCGATGTGGATCGGCACCAGCCGGCGAAAGCGACCGAGCACAATCGCCGCGCTGACGGCCTCGGCGACCGGCAGAATCGCCACGGTCAGCAAGATCGATGGGTAGATCAGAAACAGCAGCGCGATCACGGCGATTGTGACGGCGTTGATGGCGACGACCGGCACGATAATCTGGTTGGTTTGCAGCCGCGCCTGAAAATAGTTGAGCGAAAAGTTTTGCCACAGGCCGGTGAAGATCAGCAGCCCCGCGACCGCGCCGATCTGGAGCTGCTCCTGAGGCTCGGTGAGCGCCAGGAAGAGCAGCAGCGCCGCGTAGGCGATCAGGCCGCAGACGATTTTGGTCTGAGCCACAGTCGCGGCCAGGCGCTGGCGGTAGCTCTCGTTCTGCGTGGTGGCAAACTCGCGAATCACCAGCGTATCGACGCCGAAATCGGCGACGACCTTAGCGATCTCGGCGACGGTCATCGCAAACACGATCATGCCGAAGATGTCGGGATTCAGAAAGCGCGCGATGATGAACAGGCAGATCACTCTGGTAAGCGTGTTGGCTCCGCGCAGGATCGTCACCGAGAGCGTGTTGGAAACCAGAGGATTGATGCGGTTTTTGAGTATTGATGACATGTATTTGATCGATCGCGATCGCTATCGTCTGCGCTATAGAGATTTGTAAAAATGAATCGATCTCGTAGGGGCGTGATTTATCACGCTCAGGACTCGAATAGTCGGTGCCGAGATTAAAGCAGGCATCTATCGCGCGTACTGATATTTATAATCTCTTTACGAAAACTAACTTGTGAGCTGTGTGCTGGGCCAACGCCCTGATCGACACTGCCGCACGCTGCTGCCCAAAATCGGCCCGTGGATCAGTCGGGTAGTATAGGTTGGCGCTGGGGCACTGTCAAATAAAGGCACGGCAAACAAACGAGGACACGCCGCGGCGTGTCCTCGCAATCCTGATGATCAAGCGAGTCTAGCTGAGCGTCGGCCAGACCTCAAGCTTCGTTTTCACTCGTTTGATCACCTCGTCAGTAAACTCAGTGGTCGTCGCGTGGCCGCTGAGATCGGCCGTGCGAACGCCGTCATAGACCGCCTCCATGCACGACTCCGAGATCGCGCGGGCGGCCATCGCAGCCTGCTTGCTGCCTACGAAGTTCAGCAGCGAGCCGCCGGCCAGGATCATCGCCAGCGGGTTGGCAATGTTCTTGCCGAAGAGCGACGGTGCGGTGCCGTGCGGCGCTTCGGCCATGACCGCCTTGGCGTTCAGCTCGTCGTCGAAGGCCAGCAGCAGCGACTCGGCGCCGGCGATCGAGCCGAACATCTGCATCACCAGATCCGAGAGACAGTCGCCGTCGCGGTTGAGCGAGGGAATCACCAGCGGCTCTTCGCCGGCCGTCAGCAGCAGCGCGTAGGTCGCGTCGATCAGCTGCGGCGAGTAGCGCACGTCGGGGTAGCGCTCGTGGGCGGCGTCCATCTCTTCTTTGAGCATGCCCTCGTAGATCGGGCTGACGGTGTACTTGGGACCGCCAAAAACTTTGCCGTTGACGCGCTTGGCCTGCTGAAACGCGAACTCGGCGACCATCCGGCAGATGCGGCGGCTGATCTTCTCGGTGCGATAGGCCCACTCGTCGAGGCCCTCGCCCTCGCGCCATTCCTTCGCGCCGTAGGCATCGTCGACGGCCATGCGCACCACCGAGATCGGCGCGAACACACCGCCCACGGGACGAATGCCGGGGATGCGCCGTCCGGTCCGCAGAATCACGGTGCCGTCGATCGCCTTGCGCAGGATCGCGTTGGGGCTGCCGACATCGTTCGCAGTCTCGGGCGTGATCGTGGCAGCTTTGAGGCCGAGGCCGGTCTCTTTCATCCGCGCGGCAGCGTCGTTGACGACCTGGTTGTTGGTCTCGCGGCGCTTCTCAAGGCTGAGATCGAACCGCTCGAAGGTCAGATCCACTTTGATGACCGACGGATCGAGGACGCGCAGCGCTTCTTCGAGCAGCTCCTGGCCGGTCTGATCGCCTTCCAGTACGACGATGGTTGGTGTTGCCATTATTCAGCTCCTTTGCTATCTATGTCGGTGTCAGGCATGGTCTAAAACTGGGCCATTGTAGCATAGGCAGGCCCTCACCCCCGGCCCCTTCCCCGAACCTCGGCGGGCTTCCGCTTCGGTTGCGATAGGAGAGGGGAGATGCTGAAACTGAGAGATAGTGCTTATCCTCTAAACCGCACCCGGAACGAGCGAATCTCAAAGGGCCGGATCGCGAACCGCAGGGTGCTGGCGGTGGTGGACAGGCCCTCACCCCCCGGCCCCTTCCCCGAACCTCGGTCGGCTTCGACCTCGGTTGCGGCAGGCGAGGAGGAAGTTGGTACTGCATTGCTCTCTTGCGCTCCGTTAGGTTCTAGGTTCTTGGTTCTAGGTTCTTCGGTTTCTTCTAAGAGATTGCATTCCTCCACATCCCGGATCGGCTGTGCGAACGTCAGCGTCACCGGCCCGCGCTGGTTATGCGCCTCGTAGACGCGCACGATCACGCCGTCGCCGTCCTCAGCGCTTTTGATCGTATCCAGCATGACGTGTGCCGCATCGCAGCGCACGAACGCGCTGGATTCCTGGCGTGGCTGGTGTTCGCTCGACGGCTGCGGACGATAGGCGATCAGCGGGATGTTTAGCTCGGCGGCACGGCGCACAACCTCGCCTTCGCGCCAGTCGCCGGCGTGCGGCAGTAGCGCGTAGGTGAAGCGCTGAATGCCCTGATCGGCGTTGGGATCGGGATTGACGCCCGACTTGAGCAGCGTGATGCGCATCACGTTGTGGTGCAGATCGTGGCCGTACTTGCTGTCGTTGAGCAGCGCCACGCCGTAGCCGGCCTCGGAAAGATCGATCCAGCGGTGGGCGCAGGTCTCGAAGCGGGCGACATCCCACGAGGTATTGCGGTGCGTCGGCCGCTCGACCGCGCCGAACTGGATCTCGTAGGTCGCGCGCGTGGCGTTGATCGCCACGGGGAAGCCGGCCTTGAGCAAAATCTGGTGCTCGTGCCAGTCGATCTCGGTCGCGAAGTCGATGCGCGGCAGATCGCTGTAGATCAGAATACGCTGGCGGATCGTGGACTTGAGGAAGAGCCGCGTGATCTCAACGCCGCCGCGAAGCGGGCCGCTCTCGACCACGGCGATGCTCTGCACGTCCTGGATTGGATACGGCTTCTCGGCGTAGAAAATATCGATGTCCCAGGCGTCGTAGTTCAGCGGCCGGTCCTCGAATGCAATCAGCTGATTAGCGCGCCGGCCCGGCTCAAGCACATCGCGATCATAGCGCTTGTCGTAGATCGCGCCGATCTCGCCGCTGCTGTCGAGGTCGATGCGGAAGAACTGATTTTCCAGCCGCTCGGTCGTGATCGTCAGTGGCGCGGGTTGGCTTGAGCCCGTGTGTGCAAGATCGGTCAGCCCGTAGCTCGCCGCGCCAAAACCAGCGACTAGCAGGCCGCGCTCGCCGTCCAGGTTTTCGACAGGCTGCACTGCCAGCGCGGTCTCGTCAAGGCTCGCGGCGATCGTCTGCGGCACGAAGAGCGGATCGCTGCGCTGCCAGCCGAGCGTGTTGATCGCCAGCAATTGGGCGTTGCTGCCGGCCGTCAGCGTCGCCAGCGCCTGGTCGCGCACCTGCCGCCCGATGCGCATGATCTCCGCGAACTGCTGGCGAGCATCCTGGTAGACCTCAGGGATCGACGAGCCGGGCAGAATGTCATGGAACTGGTTCAACAGGATCAGCTTCCAGCCCTGGTTGATCAGCTCGCGCTGGGTCTCGCCTCCATTGAGCGCGGCCCAGGCAGCCAGGAACTCCGCGTCGTGAAACAGCTGCTCGGCGCGACGGTTGGCTTGCTTGATCCAGCCCTGGCTGGTGTAGGTGCCGCGATGATACTCCAGATACAGCTCGCCGACCCAGGTTGGCAGTCGTGGATCGTTGGCGACGCGCTGCTGTAGCCGCTCGAAGTACTCGGCCGCGCTGCCGTAGCGCACCTGGGGCATGTTCGGCAGATCACCCAGCCGCCGCACCATCTCAAGCTGATCTGCGGTCGGGCCACCGCCACCGTCGCCGTAGCCCATCAGGTAGAGCAGCTCGTCGTTGACCGTCTTCTGGCGATACTCGCGCCAGGCTCCGGCGATCGCCTTGGCCGTGACCTCGCCGTTGTAGGTGTAGTAGCCGTTGGCAGGATCGGGCGTGGTCACAAAATGCGTCAGCACCTCGCTGCCGTCGATGCCCCGCCAGCGAAACGTGTCGAAGGGCATGCGATTGAACTGGCTCCAGCTGATCTTGGTCGTCATAAACGTGTCGATGCCGCAGCCAAGCATGATCTGGGGCAGCGCCGCCGAGTAGCCGAACACATCCGGCATCCACAGCACGCGATCGCGCAGGCCGAACTCCTCGGCAAAGAAGCGCAGGCCGAACAAGAACTGTCGCACCAGCGACTCGCCCGAGGGAATGTTGCAGTCGGCCTCCAGCCACATCGCGCCGATCGGCTCCCAGCGTCCCTCGGCGATGCGCTGCTTGATCTGCGTGTACAGCTCGGGATAATCCTGCTGCGCGAACTCGTAGAGCTGCGGCGTCGAGGCCGTGAAATGATACTCGGGATACAGCTCCATCAGCCGCAGCGCCGTCGCAAAGGTATGCGCGGTTTTTTGACGGGTGCGCCACAACGGCCAGAGCCAGGCCACGTCGATATGCGAGTGGCCGGTGATCGTGATCTTGGGCCGCGTGCCGCCGTCCAGGTTTTCCAGCAGATGCTCGTCCAGATATGCGTTGGCCGCTCGCACGGACTCGTAGAACTCAGGCGCGCTGGCCTCGTGGCTGATCGCTGGGCCTGTGGAGCCGACCCAGGTCGCGGGAGCCTCGCGCAGATCCAGCAGGTTGATCGCGGTGTTGAGCCGGTGCAGCATCTGGCTGTAGGCCAGGCTATTCACGTCGATCTGCTCGATCGTTTGCAGGGCTACCCGCAGCGTATGCACAAACTGCCAGGTCGGCTCGTCCAGCACCACCAGCTCCAGCCCGCCGAAGGGCTGCGTGCGGCTGACATGCGCCTGCACAAACAGCTCGATCGGCTGCTCCAGTCGCGGCAGCAGCACGATGCGGTGCTCGGCGTCCAGTCCGGCGAAGAGCTGATCGCCAAGAAAGATCTGCGACTCGATCGTATCGCTCGACCACTGGTTGGCGTCGCCGCGCCAGCGCAGATGCAGCGCCACCGGCTGATCGCGCAGCTCGGGCGGAATGGTGAGCGGTTGTCGCAGCCAGACGGTTTTCAGCAGCGCGCCCCAGGGATCGCCGCGCCGGATCGGCTGCCAGGCGGCATCGCGCACATGCTCGGGCCTGCCCACGGACCGAGGGCTTTGGGGCAGATACAGCGTTCCATCCAGCGGCACGATCACGCGCCAGACGGCTTCTTCGATCAGGCTGAGACGCTGGCGAAGTTTTGGGAGAGTCAGCGGCACGGTTCACTCCTCGACATAAGCAGAAATGGCTGCACGACGCTGGCAGAGTCGCTTCTCCGCCACCACGCAGCTACGCATACGATCGGCGGATTGTAGCATAAGGCTTGCCGAGGCCGGAATCGGGCGCGCTGGGAGCGGTTGCTTTCGCGCAATTTTCGCTCAGGCTGTTTGCACGATTGCAAATTTTCGAGGAATTGTGAGACAATAAAATCAAGGAATCAGGCCGCATGATCCTTGTCTTTCCTAGATTTGAAGATTGAGCAAAGTAGGTTGTCGAATGAGAATTACTCAACTTTCAATTGAGAATTACAAGTCATTGAGGAATATAACTATTTCTCCAACACAGTTAAATGTTATTGTGGGTGCGAATGCGGCTGGAAAAAGCAATTTTGCAGATTGCCTGGATTTTATCTCTGATGTGTACCGGCATGGTCTGGAGATGGCTGTTAGCCGAAAAGGGGGATACGAAAATATTGCATTTCGTAAAACAAGACGATCACGGAAACCGATTAAGATAGGATTGAGTGTTGAGTTTTTTTCAATCAATTTGTCTCCTCTTGATAGGGAGGATCGAAAAACCTTAACTGATGTTAAGGTAGAGCACTCGTTTGCTTTCGTTACGCGTGGGTTTTCTATTCGAACAGCTTTTGAGGTTATACAAGAGAATTTAGTAATTAGTAGACGGACTAGCGACGAATGGGAGATTATAGCAAATCTTAAGCGAACAATTGAAGATTACAGCCTTGATGTTAAAAATGAAAATGAGCGCCCAGATTTTCATTCTGGTAATTTAAGGTTCGAAGATGGCTTGACTCTTTTTAGATTCTTTGTAGGACGCGACAACCTTCTACCAACTGAATTACTTATTAGCTCAGTAGGTGGTTTCGTGCCACTAATCTCTATGTTCCAAAGAGTTATGGGTAGTATTCGAGTCTTTCAGATTAGCCCGGCACAATCACGAGTGTTTGGTATACCTACTCCAACAGCAGAGCTTGAGCGGCAGGGTAAGAATCTTCCAGCCGTAATTGATTTGCTGCAAAAGCAACATCCAGAAGCATGGCAACTTGTTATGCAAGCGATGCGAGCTATTCTGCCGGATTTGAAAAGTATCAACGTCGATTACACGCCTACAAAAACGCTAGGCTTATTCTTCGATGAAGAGGGTTTTGGTCGTCCTTGGGGTGTGGACGAAGTATCGGATGGAACACTACAAACGCTTGCAATCCTGGTAGCTATTTTCAATCCTTCCTCATCGGTTTTGGTGATCGAAGAGCCCGAGAACTCTGTGCATCCGTGGATTCTCCGTCATATTTTGGATGCTTGTCGTGAAGCAAGTAAAAACAAGCAGATCATCCTGACTACGCACTCGCCAATCATTATGAATGCTGTCAATCCTGAAGAGGTTTGGGTGATCTGGCGCTCCAAAGGCGAATCTCAGCTTGCGCCATTAACTGAGATCGATCCTGAATTTCTAGCTATGTGGCAGCATGGCGATGTTTCAACGTTTGACTATATTGACAGCGGCGCGCTTCCACACGCGATTCCTCCTGAACCATCGCTCGTTCTAGACCAGGAGGAGGAATGAAAATTGGTTTCATTGTAGATGGTGAAGCTGAATATCGATCATTACCTCCATTGCTGCGGCAAATCGAACGAGAGTCACAGCACGTCTTGCTGAATCCTCTTCTGGCTAAGCTCCAACCGCTTGCGCATGTTTCCCGGATAGTCGCTGCGGTAGCCCCGGCAATCAAGATTCTGCGAGGAAAGCAAGCGCAAAAGGTTATTATCTTGATTGATCGCGAAAATCGCGAAGTATGTTCTGGAGCATGGGCAGCAGAAATTACTAATGCTCTCGCAGCAAAGTATGGTAGCGTGGCCTTCGGAGTAGTGATTAAGAACTCGTGCTTCGAAAACTGGTTAGTTGCAGATACACGTGTGTTTACAAAGCTCCCCAAGCGCTTTTCTTTGAGTGATACGGCTATACGTAAAATTCAACCGAATAAGGCAGATCGTATCGATGCACAAAAATTGATCAAAGAGGCCGCGCGAGGTAATGCGTACCACAAGGTCACGGATGCCATGCGAATTATGGCAGAAGCCGAGATTATGAGTATTGCCGCAAACTCACGATCCTTTCGGCGCTTTCTCAGGATGCTAGACCATCCGCGTTACAGAGATCAAAGTCGTAATCCAGGATAATGGAGTAGGCTAGACACAGCGAAAGGGACGAATCTTCGCCCCTTTCGTGATTCACGGTGATTAGAGCGGCTAGGCGCAATCGTTTTAGCGTTTGCGCAGAAACGGCGGCAGCTCGGTGTCGAAGGCGTAGTAGAGCGTCTGGAACGGCCGGCGGAAATCCAGCACATCGTCGCGGATCGCTTCCGGCTCCACGTTGTCCACCAGCACCTGCGCGATAAAATCCGCGATCGTGTTCATCTCGGCCTCGCTCATGCCCAGCCGCGTTACCTCGATCGTGCCGATGCGCAGGCCGCTGGGGCGATCCCAGTCAGCAGCGCCGTCGCTCGGGATCAGATTTTTATTCGTGATGATATTGGCGCGCTGAAGTCGCTGCGCCACGGCCAGCCCACCGCCGAACTGGCTCACATCCGCGATCACCTGATGCGTTGTCGTGAAGCCGCGCGCCTTGCCCAGCACCGGCACGCCCCGCCGATCGAGCGCGGCTGCCAGCGCCTGCGAGTTACGGACGATCTGCGCCATATACTGCTTGCCGAACGCCAGCATCTCCGCCGCCGAGACCGCCAGCGCCGCCACGCGGTTGACCTGGTGTGTCGCCGCCAGCACCGGAAACGCCGCGCTGGTCAAGCCCTCGGTCAGCGCGCCGTCGTTCCACATCATCATGCCGCTCTGCGGGCCGCTAAAGGTCTTGCCCGCCGATCCGGTCAGCACCGCCGCGCCTTCGGCGAGCGGATCTTGAAACTGACCGCCCGCGATCAGACCGGCCTGATGCGCGCCGTCGTAGATCACGCGGCCGCCCCACTCGGCGACAATCTCCTGGATCTCGCGCACCGGATACGGAAACAGCGTCATCGACAGGCCCAGCACTGCCAGCCTGGGACGCACACGCTGAGCCTCGCGGCGACACGCTTCGAGATCCACTGTCAGCTCGGTCGGCTCGAAGGGCAGATCGACGATGTTGAGGCCGCGCATCCCGGCGGGGCCGTCGATGCGGTTGCTGGAGTGGCCGCCGAAGGGCTGCGCCACACTCATGATCGTGTCGCCGGGCTCGGTGAGCGCGTAGTAGACCGCCATGTTGCCAAGCATGCTGCCCATCAGCCGGTGCTCGGCGTAGTTGCAGCGAAAAGCTTTTTTGAGCAGCTCCATGCACAGCGACTCGATCTCGTCGATATGTTTAGTTCCCGCGAACCAGCGGTTGATCGCGCCGATGTGGCCTTCCGCTGCTCGCGTGCCGACCTCGGCGGCCAGCAGCGCGCGCACCATCGGGCTGGTCGGCGCTTCGGGAGCCAGCAGGTTGATGCAGGATTTGCCGCGCCACTCCTCGTTGCGCGCGACGGCATCGATCACGGCCTGCGCCATCTCGCGCCCTGACGCGGTCTCGTCGAGAACCGTACGCGCCCAGGAGAGCATCTCGGTATCATGAACTTCGTGTTGCACGGTTGCGGTCATTGGTTTATTCCTCCCGTTCGATCGGATGCGGGCTTGCGTCCGGCCCGGCGTTGCGTCTGCGGCTCGGCTTTGCGCGCCAGATGTTCGGCCAGCATGTCGCTGGCAGCGGTGATATGCTGTTCCAGAATCGCGCAGGCCGTCGTCTCGTCGCGCTGCTCACAGGCGGCCAGCAGCGCCCGATGCTCCTGCTGCGACTGCGCTTGATGCTGCATGGTCGCCAGGATCACGCGCATATAGCGATCGACGCTGCTGTGCAACGTGGTGATCGTCGTGAGCAGCCGTGGGCGCTGCGCCGGAGTGTAGAGCGCGGCATGAAACTCCCAGTTGAGCGTGCTCCAGCGCGTCACCTCGGCCTCGTGATCCAGCTCGTCAAGAATCGCGCGGGCCTGCGTGAGCACTCGCGGCGTGAGCCTGGGCAGCGCCAGCCGCAGCGCCAGCGTTTCGAGCGCCACCCGCATCTCGGCGATCTCCTGGGCCTCTGCCGCCGACAGCGCGGCCACAACTGCCCCGCGGTTTGGATAGAAGACCACCAATCCTTCGGCCTCCAGACGGCGCAGCGCCTCGCGAACCGGGATTTTGCTCAGCCCCAGCTCGGCCGCCAGCTCATCCTGGCGCAGCGCCTGCCCATCTTGAAAGACGCCGGCCATGATCGCCTGGCGCAGAACATGCGCGACGGTCTCCGGCGTGCTGCGGTAGCGCGACGATGCGTCGACCATGAGTTCGTACAGTTCCATGTCGTAATTGTATAATCGTATACGATTAGAGTCAATAGGCGAGTTTGCAAACGGTGCTATCATAGCCACATTCGCCGGCGCTATCAGGTGGCTGTCAGATTAAACATATACTTGGCTAACAAAAAATAAGGTACTATGATTGCGTAAGGAGATAACCGATCTCCAAGTGGTTCTGGGAGAACCAAAGGAAGTACCGCCATGCAACTGGATCAGATCCGACCCGAGCACGCGATTAAAGGCATTCATCATATCACCCTGATCAGCTCCGACGCGCAGCGCACCGTCGATTTTTATACCCGCCTGCTGGGCCTGCGAATGGTCAAGCAAACGGTCAACTTCGACGATCCGGGCAGCTACCATCTTTACTTTGGCGACGAGCTGGGACGGCCCGGCACGATCGTGACGTTTTTCGAGTGGCCGCACGCCGGCAAGGGTCGAACGGGCATCGGCGGGACGCATCATTTCGCGCTGCTGACGGAGACGACCGAGTCGCTGCTGAAGTGGAAGCGCTGGCTCACGGATAACGGCGTGGCGGTCGACGGCGTGTATGATCGCACCTACTTTCGCTCGATCTACTTCCGCGATCCCGACGGCGTGATCGTCGAGATAGCAACGCGCGGTCCCGGCTGGAGCGTGGATGAAGATCCGGCACACTGGGGTGAGCAAGAATTTTTGCCGCCGCCGGATCGCACGATTCGCCAGCGCGACGAGGCCCGCATTCGTGCCGAAACCTGGTCCGAGCCGGTCGCAGCGATCGGTGCCGACATGCATTTGCCGGGCCTGCATCACATCCCCGCGGTCGCCAGCGACATCGAGCGCACGGGCGTTTTCTACAACGAGCTGCTGGGATTGCGGCTGGTCAAGCGCACGGTGAACTTCGACGATCCGAGCGCGCCGCACTATTATTTCGCCGCGCCGGACGGCCATCCAGGCAGCGTGATCACCTACTTTGGCTACGGTGGCCGGATGCGCCATGCGCAGATGGGCGTGGGCCTGACGCATCACTTCGCGCTTGAGGTCGGCTCCGAGGATGCGCAGCACTTCTGGCGTGAGCGGCTCATCCAGGCCGGGCTGCGACCGACGCCGATTCTGGATCGCCAGTACTTCAACTCGATCTACTTTCATGATCCCGACGGCCATATCGTGGAGCTGGCGACCTCGCAGCCGGGCTTTGCGATCGACGAGGCGCCGGCAGAGCTGGGCCGGCATCTCAAGCTGCCGCCGTGGCTCGAATCGTCGCGGTCGGGAATCGAGGCGGGACTCAAGCCGCTTGAGGTTACACAGCCGGAAACGCAGGAGATTGCACACAATGACGCAGAATAAACCACAGACCGAGCTGGGCCTGATCCACCAGGTGCGCGTGCCGCAGCAGGAGCCGCCCGCAGCCGGCTACCCGGCGATCGTCGCGATCCACGGCCGGGGCAGTAACGCCGGCGATCTGATCGAGCTGGCTCCGTACTTTGGCGCGGACTGGCTGACGATTACGCCGCAGGCACCGCTGGAGCTAGGCTTCGGCTACCACTGGTACGAGGTGCTGCAAGTCGGCGATCCCGAGCCGCAGGGCTTTGGCCGCAGCATCGAGCTGCTGCGCGAGTTCATCGCCAGGCTGCCGGAGGCGTATCAGGTCGATCCGCAGCGCATCTTTCTGATGGGCTTCAGCCAGGGCTCGGTGATGAGCTTCGCGCTGGGCCTGACCGAGCCCGAGCGCTACGCCGGAATCGTCGCGATGAGCGGCTATATTGCCCGGCAAACACAGCGCGACGCCGACCGTGAGCGGCTGGCCAACCTGCCGATCCTGATCACGCACGGCACCCGCGACGCCGTGATCCCGGTCAGCTTTGGCCGCGAGGCGCGCGAGTGGCTGGGCGGCACGCCGGCGCAGCTTGCGTACCACGAGTACCCGATGGGCCACCAGGTCAGCGAGGCCAGCCTCAACGACGTCGTACACTGGCTGCATCAGCACAAGCACGCAGGCAGCGATCGCTCGGCGAGTTGAAAAAAATCCGTAATCGTAGCAAGATCAAGGGCGTGCCACTGGCACGCCTTTGTGTATTCGCTCTGCTTGAAAAGGAACAGTTATGGCTTATCTGCTCGGCCTGGATGTTGGCACCAGCGGCGCGAAGGCCGTGTTAATCGCCGACGATGGACGCGTGCTGGCGACGGCGACCGAAGAATATCCACTCTCGACGCCACAGCCACTGTGGAGCGAGCAAGATCCGGCCGATTGGTGGCGCGGCAGCCAGGCCGCGCTGCGCCGCGCTGTAGCTGAGAGCGGCGTCGCGGCTAGCGAGATCGTCGGGCTGGGCTTGACCGGGCAGATGCACGGCGCGGTCTTTCTGGACGCGCAGAACGCCGTGATTCGGCCCGCGCTGCTGTGGAACGACGGCCGGACGCAGGCGCAATGCGATGAAATCACGGCGCTGGTCGGCGCGGAGCAGCTGATCGAGATCGCGGGCAATCCGGCGCTGACCGGCTTTCAAGCGCCCAAGCTGCTCTGGCTGCGCGAGCACGAGCCCGAGCACTACGCGCGGGTCCGACGGCTGCTGTTGCCCAAAGATTACCTTCGGCTGATGCTCACCGGCGAGTACGCCTCGGATGCGTCGGATGCCGCTGGAACGCTGCTGCTGGATCTCAAGCGCCGCGACTGGTCGGATTCGATCCTGTCGACGCTGGAGATTCCGCGCGAGTGGCTGCCGCGCGTCTACGAAGGCCCGGAAGTGACCGGGAAGCTGCGCGCCGACGTGGCCGAGTCGCTGGGCCTGCCGGCCGGGCTGCCGGTCGTGGCGGGCGGCGGCGATAACGCGGCGGCGGCGATCGGCACGGGGATTATTCGCGAGGGCGTGATCAGCGCGTCGATCGGCACCAGCGGCGTGCTCTTCGCCCACAGCGATACGATTCGCCTCGATCCGCAGGGACGGCTGCACAGCTTCTGCCACGCTGCGCCGGACGCGTATCATCTGATGGCGGTCACGCTGAGCGCGGGCGGCTCGTTCCAGTGGCTGCGCAATCTGCTGCGCGAGATCGCCGTTGCTGAGCCGGCGCTGGGCTACGATCGGCTGGTGACGCTGGCAGAGCAAACGCCGCCGGGAGCGGAAGGGCTGCTGTTCCTGCCCTATCTTTCCGGCGAGCGCACGCCGCACCGCGATCCGCTGGCGCGCGGCGCGTTCATCGGGCTGACGCAGCGCCACACGCTGGGCCACATGGTGCGCGCGGTGATGGAGGGCGTCGTGTTTAGTCTGCGCGACGGCCAGGAGATCATGGCTGAGCTTGGCCTGCCGCTCAACGAGGTTCGCGCGATCGGCGGCGGGGCGCGCAGTGCGGTCTGGCGGCAGATCCAGGCCGACATCCTGGGCACGCCGATCGTGACGATGCGCGCGGAGGAAGGACCGGCCTTCGGCGCAGCGCTGCTGGCCGGCGTGGGCGCACAGCTCTACCCGGATGTGCAATCCGCCGTCGAGGTTGCCGTCGCCACCGCCAACACGATCGAGCCGCAGCCGGAATCGCAGCGCGTCTACAATGAGCTGTACGGGCTGTATCGCCAGCTCTACGGTGTGCTCAAGCCAACCTTTGACGGGCTGGCGGGGTAGCTCGGCTACTCCTGGGCGCGCAAAAACTGCTCGATCTCGTCGCGGCTGGGCAGCGAGGCCATCGCGCCCGGCCTCGTGGTTGCGATCGCGCCCGCCGCGCTGGCGTAGCGTAGGGCCGTGGTCAGATCCTGACCGGTGGCGAGAACAGCCGCCAGCGCGCCGACGAATGCGTCGCCCGCGCCAACAGTATCGACCGGCGTCACCGCAAACGGCGCGATCGCTTGCTCGCCCTCGGCGGTGACCAGCAGCGCACCCTGCGCGCCCAGCGTCACCACGACCGCGCCGCAGCCCTGAGCCAGCAGCGCCTGAGCAGCGTCCGATGGCCGCGCCTGTGTGCCGAGCACCTGCGCGACTTCGACCTCGTTCGGCACCAGCACGTCAGTTGCGGCGAAGAGCGCGGACGGCAGCTGCTGCGCGGGAGCGGGCGTCAGAATCACCGTCGTTCCGGCGGCGCGGGCGATCTGCGCCGCGTGCAGCGTGGTTTCGAGCGGCACTTCCAGCTGGAGCAGCAGAGCGCCGGCGCTGCGAATCTGCTCGGCAGCGCGATCGATGTCGGCGGTCGTGAGCGCGCCGTTCGCGCCGGGTATCACCACGATATTGTTCTCGCCGCTTTCTTCAACCAGAATCACGGCGGTTCCGGTCGGCTGCCGTTCGTCGCTCTGCACCTGAGCCACGTCGATGCCTTCGTCGTGGAGCGCCTGCGTGATGCGCCGGCCGAAATCGTCAGCGCCGACGCGCGCCAGCATCGCCACGCTAGCGCCCATGCGCCGGGCCGCGACCGCCTGGTTTAAGCCTTTGCCGCCCAGGTACGTGTCGAACGACGTTCCGGTCAACGTCTCGCCCGGCTGTGGGAGGCGCGGCACTCTGGCGACCAGATCGATATTGCAGGACCCGACCACGACGACGGAAGCAGGCGCTGTCATAGAATCTCCTCTGCTATAGCATTCAACGAGTTAGCTTCGGCTTTTATTATGGCATAGGTTCTCCCAGCCTGGAGTCGGCGCGAAGTGTGGGCGTAGATCGAGTGAATGATCCACGCCCAGCTGATACCATGTTTCGTTAAAGCCAGTTCAGTAGTGGAGCGACCTGCCCTTCTACGTTGTCGCCCCAGCAGACCAGGGCTTGATTCATCTGCCCGTGATCATCGATCATCAGAAGTTGCTCGGCGGCGTGGCTTGCCCATAGGTGTTACTGCCCCAGCAGACAAGGGTCTGGTCCGTCCGCAGGGCGCAGGTATGACTATCCCCGGTACTGACCTGTAAAAAGTTATCGCTCGACGAGATCACTTGTCCAGCGGTGTTGTTGCCCCAGCAGACAAGGGTCTGATCCGTCCGCAGGGCGCAGGTATGACTATCCCCAGCACTGATCTGCAAAAAGCTGCCGTTGCGTGGCGTGCCTTCCCCATTGAGATTAAATCCCCAGCAGGCCATTGTTGTATCCGTCCGCACGCCGCAGGTGTGTCCCCCGCCTGCGCTAACCTGGGTGAAGCTGCCGCTGGGCGGCGTGGATTGCCCATAGCGATTGCGACCCCAGCAGGCAAGGGTCTGGTCCGTTCGCACCGCGCACGTATGCAAATTACCTGCGCTGACCTGGGTGAAGCTGCCGCTCGGTGGTATAGTTTGTCCATCCCTATTACTGCCCCAGCAGGCAAGGGTCTGGTTCGTTCGCACGCCGCAGGTATGCTGTTCGCCCCCGCTGACCTGGGTGAATGTGCCGCTGGGTGGCGTGGCTTGTCCATCGCTGTTCCGTCCCCAGCAGGCCACCGTCTGGTTCGTCCGCACGCCGCAGGTGTGAAAATAGCCTGCACTGACCTGGGTGAATGTGCCGCTGGGTGGCGTAGCTTGCCCATAGGTGTTACTGCCCCAGCAGGCAAGGGTCTGGTCCGTCCGCACGCCGCAGGTATGCACATAACCTGCGCTCACGGACTTCCTGGTGATGGGCGGAGGTGGCGCCAGGAAAGGACTATACAACAAGCGATTCGGAGTGCCGGAGCTATCGCCTTGAATCGCATCCGGCGTCGCGTTGGCGATCAGCCAGCTGTGGATCGCCGCTGGCGTCTGAGTACCCGCACTCGATTGGTAGAGCGCCGCCACGCCCGCGACAAAGGCCGTGGCCTGCGAGGTGCCGCTGAGCGTACTGGTGGTGCTGCCGATCCAGGCCGAGGTGATGCCGGAGCCGGGCGCGTAGCTGTCCACGCACGTACCATAGTTCGAGGCGGCATAGCGCTGATCCGTGCGGATCGACGCGGCGACGGTGAACGCTGTAGCGACGTTGGCCGGGGTCACGGTGCATGCATCCACGTTAGCATTGCCCGCCGACACAGCCACGAACACCCCGCTGGCGATCAGATTCTCCACCGCCAGCTGCAACGTGCCGCTGTTGCCACTGTCGAGGTTGTACGGGCTGAACGCGATCGTCGCGACGGCCGGCTTGGTCGCGTTGGCCGCCACCCAATCGATGCCGCGAATGGCGTTGCTGACGGTGCCCAGCGCATCACAGTCCAGCACGCGCACGCCACGCAATGCCACGGCTTTCGCCACGCCATGGGTTGTACCGCCGATGATGCCGGCGAGGTGGGTTCCGTGGCCGTGACAATCGGCGCCGGTCCCGCCGGTGGGATCATACACATTCTGGGCGCGGGTGCCGAAATCGGGGTGGTTGGCTTGCAGTCCGCTGTCGATCAGGTAGGCCGTCACGCCCGCGCCACTCGTCCCATAGCTGTAGCTGCTGGAGAGCGGCAGCGCGCGCTGGTCGATGCGATCGAGGCCCCACAGACCGCTCGCCGGATCGATTGTTTGCGCGCCGGTCGCCTGCACTACCTGATCCGGCTCTACCAGCATCACATCAGGATGGCGCTCAAGGGCGGTGCGCTGCCCGGGATTGAGCGTCGCAGCAAAGCCATTGAGCACCCGCCCGTACACATGCTTCGGCGTCACCCCGACCGTGCGTGCAACATCCTGCGCATCCCGGCCGGCTTTGATCGCCACGATGTACTGATCCGCGATGCGTGGATCGAGCCCCGGTGTGATCGCCGATCCGGTACGCGGAGCCAGTAGCCCGCCAATAAACAGGACCAGCACGAGCATTCGTACACTCATAGTCGAACTCCTTGGTGTGAGACGGATGGCAAGACACCGACAGCGCGATTGGGATCGAACTTGCCGGTACGGGCGGATAGTCCATCAGCAGGTATAGCAACCTGATCTGTATCGGCACAGCCAGATTGCACGCTGCTGAAGCGTCCAGGAAAACACTACGTTACGTCTGCCTATTGAGCCGGAATCGACGACCGCCAAGGCTGTGGAGATACCAGCGCCTTTCTTCGCTGGCCAGGGTTTGGCACTGAGCATGGATCAGCGCCTGTACGCTTCGTGAAGGCAGGACATGATGGCGTGCAGGCCGATCGGTTGTGGGAGCGGGCACAGGACAGGTTGCCGTAGTGATACGGAGGGGGACACGCCGCTTCTGAGATAAAGCAGCCATGCGCGTATCGTGAGGTAGGCCGTCGAACAAGATTGATACCAATCCGTGCCCGTCGATAACTGTCTATTCCTGGCGGGTTACACTTGCCGACATCATGCGGTATGGTTCCCTTCCTTCTCAACCGGTGCGCTGCCCGCCGATTAGCGATTGACCACCGGCGCAATGCCAAACGCGATCAGCCGGCCGATGATGCGGCTGGTCCATGGTAGGCGCAGCGCGAAGCGCAGCAGGCGCGGCAGGCACAGCGGCTCGGCCGACGACAGCGCCAGGCTCACGATCCGCCGATGGGCCAGGCCCTGGATCGCCTGGATGATGCGCGTCGGCCACTCACGGCGGCGCTGAACAGCCTGAAGATCGCGCAGGGACAGCCGTCCGGTTTGGAGCGGTATGCTCAGCTGCCGGGCTGCTGCTGCCGCATCCTGGATCGCGTAGTTGATGCCGATGCCGCCCACAGGAGACATGACATGCGCCGCGTCGCCGATCAGGAGCAGGCCGGGCTGGAACCACTTCTTCAGATGGCTCGACTCGACCGAGAGCAGCGCGCCCTGCTGCCAGCTCGTCAGAAGCTGTAGCCGATCGGCCAGCTCCGGCGCGATCTGCGCGATCGATCGGCGCAGCGCGGGCAGACCGGCGGCTCGCAGCTGGGAATAGCTGCCCTTGGCGATGATATAGCCAATATCCCAGTAGTCGAAGTGATCCATCAGCACCAGCAGGCTACGCGATCCAAAGCGAAAGAGCGCACCCGCCGACTCGGGATCGTCCGGCTGGCGCGGCAGGCGAAACCAGAACACATCCATCGGCGGCGCGCTGACTCTGGGCTGAAGACCGGCGAGCTTACGCAGCCGCGAGAAGCGTCCATCTGCGCCGACCGTCAGCAGCGCGCGGATCTCATGTTCTCCGTCGTGGCTCTGGTAGCGCACCCCGCGCACAACGCCGCCCTCCTCGATCAAGGTCTGGACCGTCGCGCCCATGATGATGCGGGCATGTGGATAGCGCAGCACCTCGGCGGCCAGAAAGTCCAAAAAATGAACCTGTGGCAGCATCGTGATGTAGGGATAGCGCGTCTTGAGCCGGGTGAAGTCGGCAAATACCAGCGGCCCGGAGCCGGTCTGGACCGTGAAGTTATGAATCTTGACGTGGCGCTGCTCCAGCAGCCGCTCGGCCAGCCCGATCTGATCCAGCAGCTCCATCACCGCCGGGCTGATGGTGTTGCCTCGAAAATCACGATCGAAATCGGCGTGCGCTTCGAGCAGCGTCACCGGGATGCCCTGGCGGGCCAGCAGCAGCGTCAGCACCATTCCGGCCGGCCCGCCGCCGACAACGCAGCAGGTTGTTTGCTGCACGATCATGCTTGATTGCGGATCAGCGCTTGATTCTCGTTGCGGCGCGAGTCGTTGAACAGCCACAGTATCCTCTCTTCTCCTGGCTGGCTCCTTTGTGCAAGCTGCGGGCCGTGAGTGGAGCGAAGCGTGCGCCCGGCGCCGGAGCGCACGCTGTTTGTGGATTCGCTTGGTTTTGATTGTTACTCAGTACCAGCTCGTCGGCGGTGTCGCCTGGCCCTCGTCGTTGAGACCCCAGCACGCGGGTATACCAGTGGTGCGAATGGCGCAGGTGTGGCCGTACCCGGCGCTGACATGGACAAAGGAGCCGCTGGGAGGTGTCGCCTGCCCAAAGTTGTTACCTCCCCAGCAAGCGAGGGATTGATTGGAGTGGATCGCACAGGTGTGACCAGATCCGGCGCTGATCTGGGTAAAGGTGCCTGTCGGTGCTACGATTTGTCCAGAATAGTTATCGCCCCAGCAAACGAGGGATTGATTGGTGCGGATCGCACAGGTGTGATACAGTCCCGCACTGAGTTGGGTAAAGGTGCCAGTCGGTGCTGCGATTTGCCCAAAATAGTTGAATCCCCAACACGCGATAGATTGATCGGTGCGAATGGCGCAGGTATGATCGTCTCCCCCACTGAGCTGGACAAATGTGCCTGTCGGTGGTGTGGCCTGCCCATTGCCGTTGTAGCCCCAGCAAGTGAGGGATTGATCGGTGCGAATGGCGCAGGTATGATCGTCTCCCGTGCTGACCTGGACAAACGCGCCCGTCGGTGGTGTGGCCTGCCCATAGTTATTATTGCCCCAGCAGGCGAGGGATTGATCGGTGCGAATGGCGCAGATGTGCAGAGCGCTCGCGTTGAGTTGGGTAAAGGAGCCGGTGGGTGGTGCGGTTTGCGCATAATAGTTTTGGTCGCCCCAGCAGGCGAGGGATTGATCGGTGCGAATGGCACAGTTGTGAACCGTGCTCGCGTTGAGCTGGGTAAAGGAGCCGGTGGGAGGTGTCCTCTGCCCATAGTTATTATTGCCCCAGCAAGTGAGCGTCTGGTCGGTGCGGATGGCGCAGGTGTGATACGTGCCAGCACTGATCTGAGTAAAGGAGCCACTCGGCGCAGTCGCCTCCCCGTTGCCGTTGAATCCCCAACACGCGATAGATTGATCGGTGCGCATGGCACAGGTATGCTCGCTTCCCCCACTGACCTGAACAAAGGAGCCGGTAGGAGCTGCGATTTGTCCAGAATAGTTATCGCCCCAGCAGGCGAGCGTGCCAGTTGTGCGGATGCCACAGGTGTGACCAGATCCCGCGCTGATCTGGCTAAAGAAGCCAGTAGGAGCTGCGATTTGTCCAGAATAGTTATCGCCCCAGCAGGCGAGCGTGCCAGTTATGCGGATGCCACAGGTGTGACCAGATCCTGCGCTGATCTGGCTAAACGTGCCAGTGGGTGGTATCGCCTGGCCAGAATCGTTATTGCCCCAGCAAGTGAGTGACTGATCGGTGCGGATGGCGCAGGTATGATCTCCTCCAGCACTGAGCTGCGTAAAGGTACCGCTCGGTGGTGCGGTCTGCCCATAGCTATTATTGCCCCAGCAGGTGAGCGTCTGGTCGGTGCGGATGGCGCAGGTATGTGTTCTACCCGCGTCAAGGGAGATGAAAGAACCAACGGGCGGTATTCCCGGCCCGTCATTCTGGACGCCCCAGCAGCTCACGGATTGATCGCCATGTACTCCACAGGTATAGCGGGCACCCGCGCTCAGCTCATAGGTCATGTTGGATAGGTGCACTAAGCGATTCGGTGTTCCCGCCGGGTTATTGGCGATGACATTCTGCGTCGCGTTGTTGATGAGCCAGGCATGGATTGTGGCGGGTGTCGCGTGGGGGTAGGTGGTCTGGTAGAGCGCGGCGACCCCGGCGGCGAAGGCGGCGGCCTGCGAGGTGCCGCTGAGCGTGTTGGTCGTGCTGCCAATCCAGGCCGACGCGATGCTCGCGCCCGGCGCGTAGCTGTCGATACACGCGCCATAGTTGGAGGCGGCATAGCGCTGATCCGTGCGCGTACTGGCGGCGACGGTGAACGCGGCTGTGACATTCGCCGGTGCGAGTGCGCAGGCATCGACGTTATCATTGCCCGCCGCGACCGCCACGAAGACGCCGCTCGTGATTAAGCTCTCGATAGCTAGCTGGAGCGTCGGGCTGTTGCTGCTACTGAGATTGATCGGGCGGAAGGCGATCGTGGCGACCGCCGGCGTGACGGCATTAGCCGCCACCCAATCGATGCCGCGAATCGCGTTCCCCACCGTGCCGAGCGCATCGCAGTCGAGCACGCGCACGCCGCGCAGATTGGCCTGCTTGGCCACGCCGTAGGTCGTGCCGCCGACAATCCCGGCCAGATGCGTGCCATGCCCATGGCAATCGCTGCCGATGACGCGTGGGTTGAAGGCATCGTAGACATTCTGCGCGCGGGTGCCAAAGTCGGGATGATCCGCTTGCAATCCGCTGTCGATGAGATAGGCCGTCACGCCGGCGCCCGCTGGGGTATAGGTGAAGCTGCCGGAGAGCGGCAGCGCGCGCTGGTCGAGGCGGTCGAGGCCCCACAGCCCGCCGGTCGCATCGATGCTTTGCGTGCCGGTGGCCTGGATGAGCTGATCGGCTTCAACCACGACGACATCGGGATGGCGGGTGAGCGCGGTGCGCTGCCCGGCATTGAGGGTGGCCAGAAAGCCGTTGAGCACGCGCGTGTACACATGTTTCGGCGTGACACCGGCAGCGCGCGCCACACCGCGTGCATCGCGGCCGGGCTTGATCGCGACGATGTACTGGTCGGCGATGGCGGGTGCCGCCGCTGCACGACTCGGTTGCCCTGCAACTGTACGAGGCGTAATCGCCGCCGCTAGCAGCACCCCGACGCTCACGAGCAGACTGAAGATTGGCCTCATAGCTTCTCCTTGTAAAGTCAGGCGTGGATCATCCAGCGACCCACGCCGCGTTTCGTCCGTGCTGCTCAATACCAGCTCGTTGGCGGTGTAGCTTGGCCCTCATCGTTGAGACCCCAGCAAGCCAGGGCTCCGTTTGTCCGCATGGCGCAGGTATGCCGCCGGCCAGCGCCGACCTGGACAAAAGTGCCACTCGGCGATGTGGTCTGCTCATAGCTGTTATTACCCCAGCAGGTGAGGAATTGATCGGTGCGGATCGCGCACGTATGATCGCTGCCGGCACTGAGCTGAGTAAAGGAGCCACTTGGTGCCGTTGTCCTCCAATAGCTGTTGGAGCCCCAGCAGGCGACGGTTTGATCGGTGCGGATGGCGCAGGTATGAAACTCTCCCGAACTCAGGGTGGTGAAGAAACCAGTTGATGGGGTGGATTGACCGACGCTGTTGGAGCCCCAGCAGGCGATCGTTTGATCGGTGCGGACACCGCAGGTATGGCTGTATCCCGCGCTCAACTGCGTAAAGGAGCCGGTGGGCGGTGTCGCCTGGCCGTAGCTGTTGATACCCCAGCAGGCGACGGTTTGATCGGTGCGAATGGCGCAGGTATGCCACGCACCAGCGTCGACTTGGACAAAGGTACCGGTCGGCGTCACGGCTTGTCCATATTCGTTGGCGCCCCAGCAGGCGATCGTTTGATCGGTGCGGACACCACAGGTATGGTTGTATCCTGCGCTGAACTGCGTAAAGGAGCCGGTGGGCGGTGTCGCCTGTCCATAGTTCTTTGAATCACCCCAGCAGATGACTGTTTGATCGGTGCGCATGGCGCAGGTATGAGCCCGCCCAGCACTGAGCTGAGTAAAGGTGCCGGTGGGCGTCACAGCTTGTCCATATTCGTTGGCGCCCCAGCAGGTCAGCGCGCCAGTGGTGCGGACACCGCAGGTATGGCTGTATCCCGCGCTGATCTGGGTAAAGGAGCCGGTGGGCGGTGTCGCCTGGCCGCTGCTGTTGGCGCCCCAGCAGGCGATTGTTTGATCGGTGCGGATGGCGCAGGTATGGTTGTACGAGGTGTTGACCTGGGTAAACGTGCCGAGGGGCGCTATAGTCTGCCCATAGAAATTATCTCCCGTGCAGGCCAGTGTTTGGTCCGTACTAATAGCACAATAGTGATAGTTTCCCACGCTGATTTGCGAGAAGGTTCCGCTGAGTGCTGAGGGTGGTGGCTCACCGAAGTCACTGGAACCCCAACAAGTGATGGTCTGCTGCGTGTAAATGGCGCAGACGTAGAAATCACTGGCACTGACCTGCGAGAAGGTTCCAAAGGGTACATACCACTTCACAAGGTTGTCATTGCCCCAGCAGGTGAGCGTCTGGTCGGTGCGGATGCCGCACGTAGTAATCCAGCCGGCGTCAAGGGTGCTGAAAGAACCAGCGGGCGGTATTCCCGGCCCGTCATTCTGGACGCCCCAGCAGCTTAGCGTTTGGTCGCCGCGCACACCGCAGGTATGGTACATGCCCGCGCTCAGCTCATAGGTCATGTTGGACAGGTACAGTAAGCGATTGGGCGTTCCTGCCGGGTTATTGGCGATGACATTCTGCGTCGCGTTGCTGATGAGCCAGGCATGGATTGTGGCGGGTGTTGCGTGGGGGTAGGTGGTCTGGTAGAGCGCGGCGACCCCGGCGGCAACGGCAGCGGCCTGCGAGGTGCCGCTGAGCGTGTTGGTCGTGCTGCCAATCCAGGCCGACGCGATGCTCACGCCTGGCGCGTAGCTGTCGATACACGCGCCATAGTTGGAGGCGGCGTAGCGCTGATCCGTGCGCGTACTGGCGGCGACGGTGAACGCGGCTGTGACATTCGCCGGTGCGAGCGCGCAGGCATCACTGTTGTCATTGCCCGCCGCGACCGCCACGAAGACGCCGGCCGCGATCAAGCCCTCGATGGCAAGCTGGAGCGTCGGGCTGTTGCTGCTGGTCACGTTGAGCGGGCTGAACGCGATCGTCGCCACCGCCGGCTTGATCGCATTGGCCGCGACCCAATCGATGCCGCGGATGGCGTTCCCGACGGTCCCGAGCGCATCGCAGTCCAGCACGCGCACGCCGCGCAGATTGACCTGCTTAGCAACGCCGTACGTCGTACCACCGACGATGCCGGCCAGATGTGTGCCATGCCCATGGCAATCGCTGCCGATGACGCTTGGGTTGAAGGCATCGTAGACGTTCTGGGCGCGCGAGCCAAAGTCGGGGTGGTTGGCCTGAAGACCGCTGTCGATCAGATAGGCCGTGACGCCCGCCCCAGCAGTTCCGTACGTGAAGCTGCCGGAGAGCGGCAGCGCGCGCTGGTCGAGGCGGTCGAGGCCCCACAGCCCGCTGGTCGCATCGATGCTCTGCGTGCCGGTGGCCTCAATGAGCTGATCGGCTTCAACCACGGCGACGTCAGGATGGCGCTCAAGGGCGGTGCGCTGCCCGGCATTCAAGGTTGCGAGAAAGCCGTTGAGGACGCGTGTGTACACATGTTTCGGCGTCACGCCCGCAGCGCGCGCAACGCCTCGCGCATCGCGGCCCGGCTTGACCGCGACGATGTACTGGTCGGTGATAGCGGGCACCGCAGCGGCGCGACTTGGCTGAGCAGCAACTGCGCGTGGACTGATCGTCGCTGCCAGCAGCACCCCGACGCTCACGAGCAGAATAATGATCCGTGGCATAGCTTCTCCATCGTGCATTGACGATCAGGTGAAGCTGGACCGTTACACAGGCGGTCCAGCTTCATGCTTGCGATTGTCAGCTATTGGCTCTGTGGTGGTGTGGACTGCCCATAGTCATCGCGGCCCCAGCAGGCAAGCGTGTTGTTAGTACGTAGGCTGCAGGTGGAATACCCGCCTGCACTGACCTGGAGCAAGGGACCAGTGGGTTTAGTTACTTGCCCGTAATTATCCTCACCCCAGCAGGCAACCGATTGATCGGCGCGGAGCGCGCAGGTGTGATAGTTCCCGGAGCTGAGGCTGGTAAAGGAGCCGGCTAGAGGAGTAGCTTGCCCATAACCGTTGTCACCCCAGCAGGTAAGTGTATTGTCGGTGCGAATGGCACATGAGTGAATGTAGCCGTTGCTCACGTGCTTGAAGGAGCCAGCGGGTGGAGTGGTTTGCCCATTACCGTTGTAGCCCCAGCAGGTAAGTGTATTGTCGGTGCGGATTGCGCAGTTATGGTTTGAAAAGGCACTAACCTGGATGAAGGAGCCAGTGGGAGCATTCGTTTGCCCATAGTCGTTATCGCCCCAGCAGGCAAGCGATTGGTCGGTACGAATCGCGCATGTATGTACAGAACCAGCGCTGAGTTGCGTGAAGGTTCCAGTGGGCTGCTGCGTCTGCCCATAACCATTGTTTCCCCAGCAGCTAATAGCTTGATCGGAGCGAATACCACAGGCGTGGTATTTGCCTACATCAAGCGAGGTGAACAAGCCTGCTGGTGGGAGCGCTTGCCTGTAGTCATTCAGACCCCAGCATAGGATAACGCTTTCAGCATTGATGCCACAGCTGGTCCAGTTATCGCTGCTGACGGATTTAAAGAAGCTCGTTGGCGGAACAGCCTGACCGTAGTCATTCATGCCCCAGCAAATCACGGATTGATCCGAGCGAATGGCACAGGTAGCATTGTCGACGGCTTCGACCTGGGTATGGGTGCCAGCCGGTGGATAGGCTTGTCCATAATTATTGCGACCCCAACAGGCGAGACTTTGAGTCGTGCGGATGGCACAGGCATGATAGAGGCCCGTAGTCAGCGCCGTGAAGGTGCCGGTGAGAGGAGTAGACTGGGCGTAGTCGTTTCTACCCCAGCAGGCCAGCGTTTGATCCGTGCGAATCGCGCAGCTATGGTAGCCACCAGCGCTGATCTTAGTGAAAGTACCGGTCGGTGCTGTTGCTTGTCCATAGTCGTTGCGACCCCAGCAAGCCAGCGCGCCAGTGGTGCGGATCGCGCAGGTATGCGCCAGACCGGCGCTGATCTGGGTAAAGGTGCCCGTCGGCGGCGTCGCCTGGCCGTAATCATTCAGGCCCCAGCAGGCCAGCGATTGATCTGAGCGAATGGCGCAGGCGTGATTGCCGCCCGCGCTGACCTGGGTAAAGGTGCCGGTCGGCGGAGTGGACTTGCCATAGCTCGTGCTGCCCCAGCAGGCCAGGGTGTTATCCGTGCGGCGAGCGCAGTTGTACGAGCCACCAGCGCTGATCTGGACAAAGGAGCCGGTGGGCGGTGTGGCTTGCCCTGAGCTATTGCTGCCCCAGCAGAGCAGCGCGTTATTCCCATCGATGGCGCAGGAGTGCGTGGTTCCGCCGCTCACCGCCTTATAGCTGCGTCCGAGCGATCCTACGTAGAGCAAACGGTTGGGCGTGCCACCTGAATTGTTCGTGATGGCGTTGGGCGTGGCATTGGCGGTCAGCCAGCTATTGATCATGGCCTGGGGCGCGTCGCCGTGAGTGGCCTTGTAGAGCGCTGCTACGCCGGCGGCAAATGCCGTTGCCTGCGAGGTGCCGCTCAGGGTGCTGGTGGTGCTGCCAATCCAGTCGGACGTGATGCTTGCACCCGGCGCGTAACTGTCCACGCAGGCACCGTAGCTGGAGGCAGCATAGCGCTGATCGGTGCGGGTAGACGCTGCGACGGTGAAGGCGGCGCTCACATTGGCCGGCGCGAGTGAACAGCCATCCGTGTTGGTATTGCCTGCGGACACCGCCACGAAGACGCCGGCATTAATCAAATTCTCCACTGCAAGCTGCAACGTGCCGCTATTGCCGCTGTCGAGATTAATCGGGCTGAACGCGAGCGTTGCGACGGCAGGTTTGACCGCGTTGGTTGCTACCCAATCAATCCCGGCTATGGCGTTGCCCACCGTGCCTTGATTGTTACAGTCGATCACCCGTACGCCGCGCAGATTGACTTGCTTGGCCACACCGTGGGTGGTACCGCCGACAATGCCGGCTAGATGTGTGCCGTGGCCTTGACAGTCCGCCCCGGTGCCATCGAAGGCATCGAAGACGTTTTGCGCCCGCGTGCCGAAATCCGGGTGATTGGCTTGTAACTCGGTGTCAATGATGTAGGCGGTGACGCCGGCGCCAGTGGCGGTGTAGGTGTAGCTACCGGAAAGCGGCAGCGCGCGCTGGTCGATGCGGTCCAGTCCCCACAGCCCGCCGGTCGGATCGATAGTTTGGGTGCCTGTGGCCTCGATGACCTG
Source organism: Herpetosiphonaceae bacterium (assembly GCA_036401895.1). Lineage (GTDB taxonomy): Bacteria > Chloroflexota > Chloroflexia > Chloroflexales > Kallotenuaceae > LB3-1. The sequence continues at coordinate 27,369 of DASWTW010000178.1, forward strand.
ATCTGGCTCGACGAGCGCGACGTCGGGATGGCGCTCAAGTGCGGTGCGCTGCTCAGCATTCAAGGTGGCTAGAAAGCCGTTGAGCACACGCGTGTACATGTGCTTCGGCGTGACACTCAGCGCGCGAGCCAACCCGCGCGCATCACGACCTGGCTTGAGCATCACGATGTACTGGTCGGCGATGGCGGGCGCGGCAGGAGCGCTACTCGGTTGTTCGGCTGCGGCGAGCGGATGAATAGCGATCACCAGGAGCATGCCTACGATCGCGATAAAGCTCACGAAGCGCTGCATTGATTTCTCTCCCTTCTTCCTTTGAGCGCGCGGGTATATGCGACCAGCGGAATCCAGAGCGCAATGCATCGGCTCCCGCTGGTCGCCAGGTAGAGCTATAGAAGCCCCAGTCTATTGCTCGGTCGTCTAAATTGTGATCGTCGTACCGTCGAACTTTTTGAGCGTAAAGCCGGAGAACGGCTCGTTATAGAGCGTTTTGAGATCCTGCATCAGCCGGATTGCCACCTGCTCGCCGAGCAAAATACCCTCGCGCGCATCGGAGCGATAGTGTACGCCCGCGAAGTTCCGCGCCAGCGCAATGTTCCAGGCTAGCTTGTTCAGCTCATTGCCGACGGTCAGCGTCACGCCCGTGACTGGCTGGAGCGACAGGCCGTCGCGGCTGGCTACCACCGGGTTGGGGATTACGAAATCTTCCTTGAGATAGGCTTTCATCATGGTGACTTGCGCGCCGATGTAGACCGCATGGCCGGATGGATAGGACGGATGCGTGGGCGCGCCTTCGGGGAATGCCTGCGGGAGCAGGTAGCTGCCGTAGCGGTTGAAGCTGCGCGTAAGAAGCGGCGATACCAGGATCTCCGCGTCGATCGGATAGTTGGTAACGCCGGTCTTGTTATTGTGGATGCGACCACCAAACTCTTCCGGTCGCAGGCGGCGATGAACCAGCCACTTCTGGTACCAGGCATGATCCAGCGCATACTGCGCCGCTTTAGCGACTCGCACTTGCAGATCGGCGTTGCCGAAGGTGCCAAAGCCCGACTGTTTGGTGTAGCTCAGGTACGGATTGCCGGCATCGTAGGCGCCTGGGCTGAACTTCGGGTCGCCGCTGAAGGCCAGGCCGGTCCGCGCATTGACGATGATATTCGCCGCGTTGAGCGCCGTCTGGTAGGGAAAATCAAAGTGGACGTACTCGGCGAGATCGCGCCCGTTGCGAATATAGCGCCGCGTCGATTCGTACGTGGTGGTGCGGGTAGGATTTTGGCCGTTCTGAATGTTGAGCCATTCGCTGTAGACAGTCATGAAGTCGTTGGGAGCGCTGTCGGGATGCCCGTACGGCACGGGGACGAGATTCTTCTGGATCGTCTGCTGCACGCCTTCGGGCACATCCAGATACAAGAACTGCGAGACGTACGGCCCGATATTGGAGTCGGGCGACGTGCCGCGAAAAATATTGGTGCGAGTCACCGGTGTCTGGCCGCGAAAGTCGCTGAAGTTGTTAAGATCAGTCACCGCCGCGCCGATCGTGGCGTCGGTAGCATAATCGCCGAAATACACGTCGCGGGCCAGCGCCATCGCATACAGCTCGCCCATCTCGCCGGCCGCTTCGGCGCTGGCAAACTGCGGCGCGGGCGGGATGTCGAGCGCGTGCGAGTCCGCGCCCTCCAGCGTGTAGTGATAGGCGGCCTGGGGATTGACCAGCTTGCGCGGGCCGCCAAGCGTGATCGCCTCGAAGTTGGCGGCGGTTCCCGTAGACAGCGCGGTGATCATCTGGTTGTACGCGGTGAGATTTACTTCGTCCAGCGTGTTGTGCGGCAGCGCCTTGCTGTAGCTGGCGATCCGGTTGCTGTAGCGCGTCTCGTCGCCGTTGTCGGGGTGGGTGCCCAGCGGCTGGCTGCGCTGGAAGTTGGCGGCGGCGTAGCGAATATCGCGTGCTTTGTCGGCGCGGGCTGCTCCCAGCAGCGGGCCGATCTCGGCGGCGCTGGCGCTGCTGGCGGTCTGCGGCAAGACGTTGAGCGTAAATCCGGCTGCGGTCGCGCTGATGACGGCGGTGAGCGAGCTTACGCGCCCAAGAAACAGGCGCCGGCTTAAGCGCTGTGGAGATGTGCGGTTGGTTGCGATCGCCGGCAAAGATACGCCAGGATCGCCGGGATCAATAGCTGCGATAGTGGCCACGGGCTCCGACGGACGTTCGGCGAGATATTCAGTTTGCTGCGGGTCGTTCATAGTCCTACCCCTAAATTCGCTGGTTGAGTGAACCGGTGAACCGACGGATACGCCTTTGCTGCCCTCAGGATCGACTCCTCCCTCTCCTTCACCTCCTTCGCTGCTGCTCCCTTTTGTGGCCCACTTCATGCTATGGGCAGGACGAAATAAGCGCTTCAGGTATGCAACCTTGCAAGATACAGCACGAAACTGGCTCTATGCACAAGATATGCACAGAGATTGAAATATCTATGTTACGTAAAAGAGTAAAAGGTACGCAAAACAAGCGTAAAGGTAACTTTAGCGCCTGCAATGACCAAGAAACAGGTATAGATAGTGGTGATATATGGGGGGTATGAGCAATATAAATCGAATTGCTTGATGTGTCAATTTAATTTTCGTTAAGATGATGAGAATATATTCAGGTACTCATATTAACTTACTGAAGTCTATAGAATCGTTTAGATAAATAGTATTAAGGAATATCATTATACGTAGTTAGATTATCTGTAGTAGAGAATTACAAATAGATCTATAGTAATATATTGTGCTGTTGATGACAACATTAGCGGCCATATTGTCATGTTCAAATATCGGTTTCTAGCGCAGATCGTCCCATGACCAGGCGCCGCATACCGGGGACAAAAAGATCGCCGCGCTCCAAGATCTGGAGCGCGGCGATCCGTGTTTAGAGCTGTTTGAAGACGCTAACCCTGAAGCACCGGGAAGTACAAGATCGACTCTGCAACCACGATTGCGATCGTGTTGCGCGTCGTGTCGAATGTGCCGGCCCCCGTGACGGTCGCGGTGTTGGAGTAAACATCGCCCGCATTACCGCTATCGACGCGCACTCGGAAGATAAGCGTGGTTGCGCCGGCTTTACCGCCTGACGCCGCCGGGATGCTCACATTCCAGCTCAGCGTCTGCCCGCTGATCGTCGGATTGTTCCCCGAAACCATGCCCAGATAGGTCAGGTTTTGCGGCAGTTGATCCTGAACTGTCGCGTTAAGCGCCGTGGTGTTGGTATTGGCCAGCGAGATGATATAGCGGATCTCGTCGCCGATGCGAACGATGCGGCGGTTGACGTCTTTGCCGATCGATGGCTGCGCGGGACAGACGACCACCGATGCATTTTGCACGCCGTCCTTGCGCGGGATCGCACCATCCGGGCTGCTGGCCTGCTCGACGGTGATAAACTCACCCCAGACCTGCCCGACCTGAATCTCGACCTCGAACACGACCTGCGAGCCGAACGCGTTGGCAGGCTTGGCCGGAATCGTCTGATTGAGCCAGGTGAGCTTGGTCGCGCCGGTGTTGTCGGTGATCACCCGTGGCTGGGGCGTGGTGCCAAGCTGCTGGACGTAGTTCAAGCCGAAGGGCAGCGTCGCCGTAATGTTGGTGCCGGTGTAGGCATGCGTGTTCGTGTTCACCACCACCAGCCGATAGGTGCGCTTATCACCTGGCTTGGCACAGTTCGTCTGGACGATCTCAGGCGCGATCGTAATCAGCGGCGCGACGCTAACCGCTTTCATCGAATAGGTGACGCCCGTACCGCCCTCGTTGACTGTGATACAGCCGCTCTTGCAGGTTCCGGCGATGCCGTCGACACTGGCGATGAGCCAGTTCTCATGGTTGCCGACAATGTTTCCCGACAGCGCGATAAACTTGATCGTTGTTGTCGCGTTGCTGGCGATTAGCGGGATTGTCCACGAAAGCTTGGTTCTGCCGTCGGCGCGCTGCGACTGGGTCGGCGAAACCTTGTAGGCGCTTGACGCATCCATGCTCACAAAGCTAAAGCCCTGCGGCAGCATATCGTCGACTACCACGTTGGCGACGGAGCCGTCGGGATTGGCGTTCCTGATCGTCAGCGTGTACATGTGCCGGTCGCTGAGGCTAATCGTGGTCCGATCGACGGTCTTGGAGTATTCCAGCCGGATGCAGCTCACCCTGACGCGAACGCGAGGAACCGGCTGAATGATGCCGATCGTGCCGCCGCCAATATCCGCCCGGAACAAAACCTCGTTATCGTAGCCGGTGGTATCGCAGGGATCGGGCAGTTTGGCAACGATCACCACCTGGATCTGCTGCCCCGGCCCGACGTCGACGAGCGGCCACTGGACTACGCTCGCGGCAATACTGGACGGCTGGGCGTAGCCGCTGATCTGGCGCACATACACGAACTTGTCGAGGTAATCGTACAGACCGACGTGGAACGTGGTCGACTCGCGGTTGGTGAGCGTCAGCGTAAACTGGACTTCTTCGCCAGGACCGGCGCTGGTCTTGTTCGCAGTCTTCTTGACCTCGATCTGCGGATTGATCTTGACGCAGACGTGATCCGGCGCATAGGTGATGTCTTCCTGACCGATCGACGCTTCTACCTCGTTACAATACTCGACATAATTGAAGCCGTCGACCTGGAGCGCGTAGCGGATGCGGATCGTGCCGCCGGCCGGAATATCCAGGCCCTGCCAGACCATAATGCCGCCCGGACCGTTCGAGAACGAGTCGGGAGCGCGTGGCTGGCCGTTGAGCGTGCCGCTGCCTGGAACATACGCGAAATTAGCGCCCAGCTCATTCGGCATAGTATCGGTCAGCGTCACATCGATCGCATCGGTGACGCCGGCATTGGTAATATCGACGATATATGGGAACTGCTGACCTTTGGTGACAATATAGTTGCCGCCGATATTGGTGTCAGGATCGGCGTCGGTATATTTCTTGACCGTCAGCCGTGGCTTGAGGCTCACTTTACCGTTTTTAGCCTTGATACACGCCGCAGGAACACCGGCCGGCGCGATGATCTGCGCGCTGCCGTCGCCGTCCGAGTTGTAGCCGGCGCGCACCTTGATTGAGAAGGTTTTCTCGGTAGCCGTGGTTTTCGAGCCCGCGTTGATCGAAAATGTCCACGTGACACGGCCGCCAGGCGTCGAGCCGTTGGGCGCGGATGTCGCCGTGGGATTGGCGGAGCCGGCGACATAGTAGCCGTTGGGCTGAATATCGTAGTTGAGCTGCACGCCGTTCAGGGTCTGGTTCCAGAAATTCTGCACGACGATCGTGATCGTGGCCTCGTTGCCGTACACAACGCTCGACGGCGTGGCGGCAACCGATTTGATCACCAGCGGCGTGGCAACGTCGACGCTGGCCGCGTCACCGGGAACAGTGTAGCGCGACGCGCCATTCAGCGGCATCTCGTTGCTGGTCACGGTGTAGGTTCGGTTGTTGACCCGATCGCACCCGACGTTGTTGTCGATCTTGCGGAAGACCAGGCGGAACTCCATGACCTGGCCGACGGCAAGGTTGGGGATCGTCCAGGTGATGTTGGTGCTGGTAGCACTGCCGGTGGGCGTTGCCGAAACCAGATCCGCGCCCAGCGGGAACGTGTCGGTCAGCGTGACATTGGTCGCGGCGATCGCGTCGGCGCGGCGCTGGCCGTTGTTCACATCGCCGGGGCCGGTCGCGTTGCCGAGCGTAATCACAAACTCGACGGTATCGACCACCGGATAGACTTTGTCGGTGCTGGTCGGGGCTTTGGTAAGCGCAAAGACCGGCCCGATAATCATCGTGTTGGCAGTATCATCGCTGGTGGGCGTGGTCTGGGTGCTGGTCAGATACAGCTTGGCCGAGCTGGAGGGCCGAGAGATTGTCTCGCCGGTGCGCGGATATTTCGTGGCGTTGCTGCGCAGGTGTATGCTAAATCTGCCGCTCTGGCCGTTGCTGAGCGTGCCCAGCCGGACGCGCATCGTGACGCTGGTGCCGGTCAGGGCTGGTGCCCGGATCACTTCGATATTCGGTCCCACGATGCTGTTGGGCAACAAACCACAGTTGGCAATATCCGGGTCCGGCGCGGCGGGGCAATGCTGGAGCACGCTGCTGCTGGTCGTCTTATTGATCGTGGCGTTGGCCCAGATCAGATCGATCTCTACGCCAGTCACCGACGAGCTGCCAGTGTTGGTATAGGCATAGGTATAGGTGATGAAATTGCTGGCGCGGATGGTATCGGGCGCTGAAACATCCAGCCCGACCACGCCCTGCACGCCGCTGGGCTGCATCTCGTTGGTGGACTCATCCAGGGGCGCGTAGGTCTCGGCGGTCTCCGCAGCATCGGCAGGTGCGGCTTCATCGGTGACAATTGCGGTCGCTTCGGCCTCTGGCGTTTCCTGAGCTGGGGCGTCGGCTGGGCTGCCAATCACCGCTTTCGCATCGAAGCGCCGGGGATCGGGTTGATCCTGGGCGGGCGGCAGCGATTCGGCGCTGGGGGGAGGTGTTTGATCCTGAGCGTGTGACGGCGCGGGAGCAACTGATGTCAGCACCATCAGCAGGAGCAGGGCA